>CAZFKY010000018.1:8387-11193 GCA_964519485.1 uncultured Candidatus Saccharibacteria bacterium
ATTAAAGAAAATTCTTATCAACACCCGCACCACTATCTTTTGTCCTAAATGCCAAAAATAAATTGACATCTCAGTAAATAAATACTAACCTCTACACAGGAGAGTACACATGAAATTCCAGATTTTGCCCGCTGTCGCGGACGGAGCATTTGCTGCTTGGGTTGCACGAACTCTTGGCAAAAATGTTTTTTGTCCTAATCGTCATCAGGAACCACATGTATTCGTGGGGCCAAACGTCACGGCCCGCGAAGTGTACGACAAGCTCAATAAGAACAACTTTGAAGTAAGGATCCTGGGCTAACAAGGCCGGAGAGCGGTGCTCTTCCGGCCGTTTCTCTTTATAAAGAATTGAACAAAACAACCCCCAAAGCCACTGAGACATTGAGGGACTCCTTCTTCCCTTTCATTGGTATCTCAGCTATGACATCACATTTAGCGAGCACATCTTTCGGCAAACCGGTAACTTCAGTACCAACGATAAAAGCATTCTTATTTTTTAATTTAACTTTTTTATAATTTATAGACTTCTCATCTTGCTCTATAGCTATTATCTGGTAGCCGTCCCTCTTTAACTTAGCTATTACAGGGCACACAAGCTTCTTATACTCCCAAGGCACATACTCCTCGGCTCCTAGGGCACTCTTGGCCATGTCGCCCCTCTTCCTGCCGAAGCGATCAAGTGGGCATGGTGTAATGCCAGTGAGATAAATCTTGTTTATACCCGCAGCGTCCGCAGTACGGAACATAGCTCCTACATTCTCGACACTCCTTATATCTGGCAAAATTAAAATGTTTTCTATTTTCATATTATTTTAAAAAGTTTTTATTTCTTTTATCTTTATGGAACTTGATAGCAAATCTATGAGCTTCACTATTTGCCAGCAAGATTTCACTTTCATATTTTTTCACATATTTACTATCTCCTTTTATACTCTCCGGTTTATGTTTTTCATTTTTTGTTACTGCCACTATCGGTATATCTACACCATACTTACTGAGTGCACTACGTGCAAAATTAATCTGAGCAGTAGATCCATCCACCACTATAAGAGCTGGAAATGACCATTCTGGGTGGCCTATACGCCTATCTAACACCTCAAACAAAGCTCCAGTGTCATTTGCATTGTCTTGGGTCTTAATATTGAATTTCCTATATTCTGCCTTATTTGGCAAGCCATTTTCTACCACTGTCATTACACCCACCATATTCTTTCCACCCATATGGGCTATATCATAGGCTTCAATACGAAAAACTTCATTGCCTAAATTTTTTGGCTCAAGCTTTAATAAAGAAACGTCATTTATATGATTGAGTGCAAAAATTTGATTACGAATTCTGGCTGCTTGCTCAAAATTCCGCAGCTTTGCTTCTATTCGCATTTCTTTTTGCAAACTCTTAACCAATTCTTTTTTCTTACCACGGAAAAATAATTCCAAATGGCGAATATTACGCTTGTATTCCTCTAAATTTTCAGGAGTCAGATGAATCTGCCGATAAAATTCTTGGTTATTTCTTTTACTAGAAGCAGAATCTACAAATGGAAAAATCTTGCGAACAATACGAAGCGCTTCTTTTAGTTGTGAGCCGTTTGGGAAAGGGCCAAAAACGGAACTTCTTTCTATTTTTTGAGCCCGAGGGTCCCACCCAGTACTCTGGGAAGGGCGCAGGGGCAAAAAAAAGGAAGAAGTGTAGTTTTTTAAATCTTTCTCTCTCTTAATCAGTACTTTAGGTACTTCCTCATCGGTTATCACCACATAATTAAAACTTTTATCAGATTTTTCTTTAGTATTATATTTAGGTTGATATTTTTTAATAAAATCAGCTTCTAAAATCAAGGCTTCAAGAACACTATCAGTTTTTTCAAATTTTATTTTATCTGCCTTGAAAACCATATCTAAAATAAGAGGACCCCTAGTCTCAATAAGATCTTTACCAAAATAACTCTTCACCCTGTCTTTCAGTGAAGTGGCTTTACCAATATACAAAATCTCCTTACCTTTCAAGCTCCCTCCGCCAAGCTTCGACGGGCCAAGGAAAAAATATACTCCAGGAGAATCAGGAAGCTTAAATTTTTTTAAATCTTTTAATTGCATATTATTTTTTTAATACTTTTTTTAAGTATTTACCAGTATGGCTTTTAACATTATTAGCCACCTCCTCAGGGGTACCCTTGGCCACAATATTACCTCCGTGCACTCCCCCTTCTGGACCTATATCTATTATATAATCTGAAGATTTTATTATATCTAGATTGTGCTCAATCAAAACCACAGTATTTCCTTTACTTACAAGCTTATTTAAGACTTCGAGAAGTTTGTGCACATCATCATAATGTAAACCCACAGTAGGCTCATCGAGTAAATAGATGGTCTTTTCAGTATGTGGACGATAAAGCTCGCTGGATATTTTTACTCTTTGTGCCTCACCTCCAGAAAGAGTGGTAGCAGATTGACCTAATTCTAAATACCCCAAACCTACATCAAAAAGTGTTTGCAATCTATCTGAAATAGCAGGAATGTCTGCAAAAAATTTCAGACCTTCTTCTACAGTCATTTTCAAAACTTCGTAAATATTTTTCTTTTTATATTTTACAGTCAGGGTTTCTTTATCAAATCTCTTACCTCCGCATACATCACAGGTCACATACACTGTCGGCAAGAAGTGCATTTCGACTGCAATTTCACCATTACCTTCACAAGCCTCACAACGTCCGCCTTTTACGTTGAAAGAAAATCTATTAGATTTCCAACCACGCAATCTAGCTTCTTCAGTGGTAGCAAAAATATCTCTTATATGAGTAAAAGT
>CAZFKY010000019.1:0-11128 GCA_964519485.1 uncultured Candidatus Saccharibacteria bacterium
TGCATGCCTTATCCACGCCGCCAGCGTTCATCCTGAGCTAGGATCAAACTCTAACTAAAAGTTGAGAACGAAACAAAACAAAAAACAGCATTGTAATTTGTATTATTTTCTTCATTCAACCCTAGCTCACTTGGAATTATTTTAATTACTCAAAAAACATTGAGACTTGCTTGCCCATCCGTAGTATTTCTACGAAGGAGGGCATCCCTCCGACCTAGGTCGGAGGGGTTCTCAAAGATATTCAATTGACAAAATACATTGAAACAAAAACGCCATATCCATACAAGGATAGACGCCTAAGGGAGAGTATATATGAAGAGGCTACCTATGTCAAGCACTTCAAACCTATAAAATACCTTTATTTTAAAAGGCCATTCTAGCCCAAAGGAGTAGTCATGTCACTTGCCTTAAAAGAGCCTATATTTGGGTCTGTTTCTTGGCGAAATAGGTATAGGCGTTTTTGATCATTATCAAAATAAATATTATCTACACTTTTATAAGAATTTGGGCCACCCACCACCACAGGCTCAAAACCCAAAGATTCAGAAACAGCAGTGCTGACCAACTTTACAGAACCATAATAAGCGAAATTTAAATCTTCTGCTTTGACCTCTCCTGCCACACGTGGAGCATCTACATCTTTGACATTGCCACCCACAATGACTGCATCTATAGAACCAGGTACGCACATACTTTTAAAAATAAAAACTTGATTTAATAAATCATCTAAAAAATTTCTGCCATTCACATTAATATCAGGAAAAGTAAGACCTGGGGGTTGGTGAGTAATAAAAGAAATATTTTTCCCAGTTTTCTTGTCTATGCCACTCATCACCAAGCTAGTGCAAGCAGTCATATTTTCAGTAAATTTTTTCTTTTCACTTATTTCTGAAATTACATAGCTCCTTGCACCAGGACTAATAGAAAATTGCTGAGGATTACCGTCCCACTTTACATCGAGAGCATCTCTATTATTTATAAAATTATCCCTCACATAAAGACGATCCTTATTTACTTCTATCTTCTCTAAATCAGTCCTAATATCTTTTTCTCCTTTTCTAGGATCAGAACGTAAAATACAAACCACTATAGGCCTCACCCCCTTCTCTAAGTGCCCTTCGTCTTTACCTAAAGGCACAGAATCTTTAGCTTTTGGAATCCATTCAAAACCCATAAAAAAATTATAACAATATGATCTAAAAACACCAAAGCCCCCTCTCGGGGGGCTTTTTTTGCTTACATCATCGCTTTTGCATCTGCTTCGGACATGAATTTGAACATATTTCCTCCGCATTTTGCACAAGTACCCTTTGCTGAGTATCTACCCTTGTCATTCTTGGTAACTACAGGGTTTGTCATCTCTTGCATAGTAGGCTTGTTGTTTGCATCTCTACACTTCATACACAAAGCTTTTAATACTGCCATATATTTATATTTTTATATTAATTAATAATCTGGCTATATTATAGCACATTTAACCATCTATTACCAAAAGCTTGCTTGGGCTCATGTGGCCGTTTACGATGCGCACTTTATTTTTTGGTTTTTTAAAGTTCTCGGCCACTAGCTCGATCACCCTCTTGTTTGCCATATTACGCTCGGCTTTTTCACGCACAGAAACTTCGAAATGATCTTCATTTTTCTTAGTCCAACTCTCTTTCTTCATCCCCGCTTTCACCTTCACATGGATATACATATATGCAATTATTCTATCATTTTATACGTAAAAACTGCTATACTAAACATTATGAAAGAAAAGACAAAAATCGTAATAGTGGGCAATGGCTTTGGCGGCACTTATACCCTTAAAAATTTATATAAAATATTAAAAGGTAGAAAAGATATAGAGATCAGTCTGATCAGTGAGCAAAATTATTTCTTATTTACTCCCCTCCTCCACGAAGTGGCTACAGGTGGCATCAATCCAGAAAATATCGTAGAGCCTATACGCAAAGTACTCTCTCATTGTTTTACAAATTTCTATTTAGGTAAAGCGGAAGAAATAAATCTAGAGAAACAAACCCTAAAGGTAAATGACATGGTTTTATCTTATGATTACCTCGTCCTCGCTCATGGCGCCGAGACAAATTTTTATGGTACTCCTGGTACACCTGAAAATGTATTTACTCTAAAATCTATCGAAGATGCAATAAAAATAAAAAATAAAATAATCACTGAGGTAGAGCATGCTTCTCATATCGAAGACGAAAAAGAAAAACAAAAAGCTCTCAGCTTTGTAGTGGTGGGTGGTGGCCCTACTGGGGTGGAGCTCGCCGCGGAGATGGAAGAATTGATCAAAGAAAACTTTGCAAAATATTACAAAAAAACTATTTTGAAAGACTCTAGAGTTATCCTAGTGCAAAAAGGTCCTGATTTACTACCTCAATTTAATAAAAAAATTCGTGCCAAGAGCTTGAGCTATCTAAAAAAGAAAGGCATTCACATAATGCTAAACACCGAAGTAAAAGCTGTGGGTAAAGATTTTATCACCATAAATAACGACGAAAAGATAGAAGCCAACACCATAATCTGGGTAGCAGGAATAAAACCAAAGACCTTAAACCTAATAGGTGAAATAGAAAAGAGTAAAGATGGCAGGATTTTGGTAAATGAATACTTACAGACAACCAAATATAAAAATGTCTTTGCTCTCGGGGATGGCGCTTGCTTTGTAGACCAAAATACTGGCCTACCCCTACCAGCCCTCGCCCAAGTAGCAGAAAAAGAATCTAAGATGGTAGCAAAAAATATAATGCTCTCTCTTGGAGGATCAAATCTAGAATCTTTCAAATATCATAGTACTGGCAGTATGGTCTCCCTCGGCCAGTGGATGGCTATCGGTGAAGTGGCTCACTTTTCTTTTTGGGGTCATATCACTTGGTGGATGTGGCGCACAGTCTACCTATCCAAGCTTATTTCTTTCCGTAAAAAAGTACGTGTGGCCCTAGATTGGACCATACACCTCTTTGCCACCAGAGACATGTCTAAACTTTAAACAAAATAAAAAAGCCCCAGAAGGGGCTTTTTTATTTCAATATTACATTAACTTCATTCCGCACATACCGCAAGCTCCACAACCGCACATCTTGCCAGACAGAGAGTAAGGACCAGAACCATTCCAAGCTACAGCTAGTGAAGAAGCCAAAAGAATAAGATCCAATTCATAACCATTGGTACCTATAAAATTTCCATGAATCTTTACCAAGAAAATTGCAAACACCATAACTATAGCTAATAAATATCCTGCGATACGACTGTACACACCCAAAAGCACAGCGAGACCACCCAAGAATTCTACATAAGCTACTAGATAAGCTACCGCTACTGGTAAACCAAGAGAACCAAAGAATCCGATGGTTCCATCCATCATACTAATCTTTTGCCAACCATGGGCTACGAAAATAGCACCGAGAGCGACACGAACCAAAAACATACCACAAACTTTTAAATCTTTCATAATAATTTTAATAATACTAATAATACGACTTTATATAAATATTATACCAAATATATAGACAAAAATGCTAGGTGGCTTTTTTACGTTCAATAAAGAAAGTCATGAGGCTATTAGTACAAATCATAGATATAGAGTGTATGGTAGTGGCTATATTATAAGTATCTAAAGTAAGTAGTATGAGCACATGACGAAGTACATTCATCCTATATAGCATAGGTGTTTCCGTCTTAGGAAAAGACCAAGTCTTGCGTAAGGTAGGAATAAAAGCGGTGAGATCAATAGCTACCACTATGATCACAGATATAGTAGGATCTTTGGTCAAATACCAAGGTATGAGACCGAGCAAAGCAATAATCAAAAAATAGGTATCCTTGCGAACAATATTTTTAAAACCATAACGTAATGAAAGAATGAAAATAATTATAGTAAAAATCTCCGAAGCTCCAGTGGCTAATACTGCCAAACCTGCGCCCTTTACCAATTGACCAAAAAATATAACCAGAGAAACAATAGACCATAAAAACCAAGTGTAAGGGTGAGGCTGTACTCTTTTACTTATTACATCCCGCAAATAAGGTACGTTGCCAATAATGGCAAAGAGGACAGCAATAGATATAAAAATTTCTTTCATCTAAATAGTATACCAATTTTATTTTTGATATACTATTTATATGACATTAAAAAATTTTGACCAACATGTAATTGCATTTTTCAAGAAAATTTTTATCCCTTCTGCTCAATTCGGCTTGTTTGTGATTTTCTTTTGGTTTGGACTACTCAAAGTCATCGGCCTTTCCCCTGCCTCTGGCTTAGTGCAAAATCTTTTTGAGCAAACCATACCGTTTATGTCTTTCAACGTCTTTCTGATACTTTTTGGTTTATTCGAAATGCTGATCGGTGTATTATTTTTGTTCAAAAGTATGGTGCGAATCGTCATACCCCTACTCTTCATCCACATGATCACAACTTTTGGACCATTAGTATTTCTAACTGGGGAGACATGGCAAAGCTTTATGGTTCCTACACTCGAAGGTCAATACATCATAAAAAACCTAGCACTGATAGCGCTCGCTATGGGTATAGCTACTCATTTGCACCCAGCAAAAAATCTGAGAGATATGGTCTAACTATTTCAAAAGAAATCTCAAAGTAGAAACGACGCGTATCTTTTTATATTCAGGTGATCCTGGATCTTTGTCTGTAATATCAAACACGCCTTGATTGCCTCTAGATATAGCACCAAGAGATGAACCTGCATCTTTTGCAAATTGCATAGCGCTCTCACGAGCATTTTTAATAGCCTCACCCAGCATTTCAGGTTTTATGCTATTAATATCTGAAAATTGATATTGCACAGAATTTTGATTCATAGCCACACCCTTCTTTACCAAGAGTAGGGTCTCCTTGGCTGCGGCTTTTACTAAATCAACTTTTTTTGTATACACAGAAAGCTGAGTAGAAGAATTGTATCTAAAAAGAGCGTCTCTGTATGTATCTTGATAAATATTTGCAGGAGTTACGTTGATCTCACTGTCTTCAAAACCCTTTGCTTTTAGAAATTCTTTTATAGATACTAAATTTTTCTCTATACCAGAATAAAGACTATCTACATCATTTGACTTTACATCAAAATTGATAGACCAGATAGCAGTATCAGCTTTTACTATCTTTTCTGAAAGACCCTTTACCTCTATATAAGATCCCTGATCAGAAAAAGAGTGTGATGATAAAAAGAATACCAAAGCGAATATCACCACCGCTCCGGCCATCGCCCACCTACCTAATTGTTTATTATTTTCCATAAATACATTATATATCTTATTAAAAAAGTATCAATTTATTTCGCATCTGGTTTTAAGCGCTGAAATATCGGCATTTGATAAATTTTTAGTATTACCAGAGTTTAATTTATACATTATAGCCTTAGGATCTTCTACGTGGTCTAGGCCCAAAGCATGACCTAGCTCATGTGTGAGAACCCGTACCAATTTATCCCTACTACTAAATTCATATACATCTATCTGCCTAGTAGCACCATCGCTAGAATAAATACCCTCTTCAAAAGATTCTCCTCTCGCCACATTTACTGCATTATACTTTTCTACCGAAAGATTGAGTGAAGACACGAGACGATTTAATACCACCACCAAAGCATTTAGCTCCTCTGCCATTTGATTTACCTTATCTTGCATAGTCTTTAAAGATTGATAACGAGTATTGATGTTGTTCTGTAAAATCATCAATTCGTTGTACACATCTTTAGGTGCACCACCTTTTTTATTCCACATAGCTACTGTATCTGAAAACTTTTGTTTATCTTGATTAAAAGTAGTAATAGCGGTATTCAAAATACTCTTTTGTTTCTCATATTCAACATTTAAAAGATCAAACTTGCTCTTGAGGGTATCATAAGAAGCCCTGGTATTGCTCACCTCTATGCCGAGACCTGCGAGCTTGCTGGTAGCTTCTTGTCTATAGTCATAAATTAGATTTATGTGGAGCACGCTCTCATCTTTATTAAAAGGCTCATAGATAAATAAATCTTTATTGATAGATTTTTCCCAAATACCTTCAGCCTCCGCTAAAGCATTCAAAAAATAATCTTGTGAAATATTAAATTTTTTATCGAAAGTGCCTAGATTATAAGGGATAGGACTAGAACAAGGTGCTATCTTCAATATCTTTTCAATAGCTACCACGATAGGATATTTTTCTAAATGTAATTGCTCACGAAAATCGTACAAAATTACAGACATAGCAATTAAAATAAAAAATACAGAAAAGATCTTACGCATTATTTTGAAGAGAAAGAAGAAATTCTTTCAATTGAGCTATAGGTTTTAATGTCATGTAAACTTTTTTATAATCTTCATCGCCGAGAGAAGCTTTGGTGACCAGATATCCATGCGGAATAAAGAAAGAATCGAAACCATACCCTCCACTACCTGCTGGCTCTTCGGCTATAGATCCCTCGAGTACACCCTCGATATACTCTTCCCTTTCACCATCAAAATAAGCGTACATACACCTTGCGGTAGCAGATTTATCTTTATCTTTCAATAAATCACAGATATCTTGATGCTTTATCTCCTCCACAAAGAAGCGAATAAAAGGGCCAGGTAATCTGCCCAAGGCTTTAAACTCCAGACTAGTATCCTCTACCACTACAGGCTTTTGTAATTCCTTATAAGCTTGCCTTACTTTGTGCTGTAAAACTTCTCTCAAGTCTAAAGACTGGATCTCGTACAATTCTAATTTTACATACTCTATCGGATGCCCCAAATAGCTCTCTAAATATTCGGCTTTTTTAGGGTTGCCAGTAATATAAGTGATATCTTTCACCTATATATTATATATCTGTACTAAAACAGAAACAAATTAACTTTTAAAGTCAATTTGAAAAGGATACATACCCATGCCGCAAGTACCGTTTAAAATACCTTCTTTGGATACTCCTAAATCAACATCTTTTACTCCAGTATTAGGCAAAAAAAGTGAAATATTCATACTAGGAATACGAACAGCAGAAGAACAATCGAAGGTACCGTTGGTATTAAAACGAATTACAGTAGGCAGCCCAGCCTTAGCTATGCTTAATCTAGGCTTATAACCACCTTTAGCTGTTATCTCGATAATTTGTTTACCATTTATTACACTCACATTGGCTATACTATCCCCACCAGAAGAATTAGTGTTGCCCACTAAAAAGAAAGCGCCACCTATAATAACTACTGCCAAAATTATTGCAAATATTATTTTCATAAAATTTAAAAATTAAATACAGGTGGAATAAGACCAATGACTACCAAAGCGTTAATAAAATTAAATATTGCAAACAATACTACAATCAAACCTGCACTTTTAAAGAAAATCCCAGAATTTTTATTGTTTTTAATACTAAATGAACTAAAACTAATAAGTGCCAATACTGGTAGAGTACCTAATGCAAAAGAAAGCATAGTAATACCACCAGCAAAAAAACTACCTGTATTAAGTGTATACAATTGCATTGATTGAGTAAACCCACAAGGCAAAAAGAATGTGGCTATTCCTACTAAAATTGGTGTAAGGTTGTGATTTAAATTAGATATACTGTGCGCTCTTCTACTGATAAACTTTGGCATTGATGGTTGGAGTTTCTTTGCCCATGGAAATATATCTAATAGATTAATACCAAGAATGAGCATGACAATAGCGATAATAATACCAAACACAAAGGTTGCATTTGTATTTAAAGTAAATGCAGAGCCTACAGCACCTATTACTCCACCCAAAACAAAAAATGAAATGATTCTACCGAGGTGAAACATGAGTTGGGGTCTAACCTTACTGCCACCCTTAGCAAAAGTGGCGGACATGGATAAAAGCAAGCCACCCACTACAGCCATACATGTAGATAAAGAGGCAATAATACCTATAATGAAAGCAGTGCCGTAAGAAATATTACCACCCCCAACTAAATTAAATAAACCTATTTTTTGTAACAAAACAAACAAAACTGCGAAACCAATAGCTATGGGAATTGCAATTTTAAACTCAGACCATTTTTTATCATGCACTTGTTTTTCAACTGATACAATATATCCATGTGATTTTAGTGGCACAGTAAGGTCCATAGCGATCTGTTCTGGTGTTTTATTTCCAAAATCTCCAATAACTTCTACTGAATGATTACTGAGACTAGATTTAACATGAGTGATATTTGACATATCGCCAAGCTCACTCTCTATCATGAGTACGCATGCATTACAATGCATACCGTTTACATGAAAATTATATTTTTGTATTTTTGTGGTCATAGTAATTATAATTTTTTAGCTTTAATACGAAGTGAATTTGATACAACTGATACAGACGACATAGCCATAGCAAAACCTGCAAATATTGGATTTAACAACCATCCAAAAATTGGGTAAAACAGACCGGTAGCAAGTGGAATACCAATAATATTATAAATAAAAGCCCAGAAGAGGTTTTGCTTAATTCCTCGCATAGTCATTTTTGAAAGCTTAATAGCTTTTGCTAGTTTTGAAATATCACCATGAAGAAGTGTTATGCCAGCCGATTCTATAGCCACATCAGTTCCAGTGCCCATGGCTATGCCAACATTAGCTTGGGCAAGTGCAGGCGCATCGTTCACACCATCACCAGCCATAGCTACGATTTTACCTTGTGCTTGTAAAGCCTTGATTTTATCCATCTTATCCTGTGGCAATACATGCGCAATTACTTCGTCTATACCAACTTGCGAAGCTATATATTTTGCAGTTTTTTCATCATCACCGGTAAGCATTACTACTTTTATACCAAGCTTGTGTAGATTAGCCACTGCTTCTTTTGAATCTTTTTTAACTTCGTCTGCCACCATAACAAATCCAAGAAAAGTATTTTTGATACTTACAAGGACGGGAGTCTTTCCCTGAGATGTGTATTGATTTAAATAGTTTTGATTAAAAGAAATTCTAAGCTCATCCATTAATTGAGCGTTTCCAATAAAATATTCTGTACCGTCCACAACACCTTTCAAACCCTTACCTTGAATGATCGAGAAATTTGATGCTTTTGATAAAGATATATTTTTATCATGAGCATATTGTGCAACGGCATGTGCAATCGGATGTTCAGACCTACTTTCGAGTGTTGCAATGATGCGAATGAAATCATTATCACTCAATTTAGATTCATTATGAATATCAACAACTGTTGGCTTACCGATCGTAATAGTACCTGTTTTATCTACTACTACTGTATCCACGTTATGTAAATGCTCAAGAGATGCCGCATCTTTAATAAGAATTCCATTGCTAGCACCCTTTCCTACACCAACAATAATTGCAGTAGGAGTTGCAAGGCCAAGAGCACAAGGACAAGCTATGACAAGGACACTCACAAAAGACAAAATACCCAAAGACATTGACTGAGAAAAACCAATAAATTGAAATCCGATCGCAAGCCAAATTATCAGAGAGACAAAAGCAATAACAAGCACGATTGGAACAAATATACCTGATATCTTGTCTGCAAGTGCCTCAATAGGTGCTTTACTACCCTGTGCATCTTCAACCATTTTAATAATTTGAGACAACAGAGTTTCTTTGCCAACCTTTTTAGCTTCAAAAATAAACGACCCACTAGTATTGATTGTTCCAGCAACAACACTATCACCAATCTTTTTATCCACAGCAAGTGGTTCACCAGTAACCATCGACTCATCAACAAATGAGCCACCTTCAAGAACCAATCCATCAACCGGAATCTTGCTACCTGGTTTTATGATAATTCTGTCACCATGAACAACTTCATTAATTTTCACTTCCATCTCTTTACCACTACGGATAACTAGTGCTGTTTTTGCTTGAAGATTTAGTAATTTTTCAATAGCATCTCCAGTCTTCTTTTTTGATCGTGCCTCTAAATATTTACCTAACGTTATAAAACCAATAACAACAATTGTTACATCGAAATAGGTATACTCTGGAACGCGCAATAAAGCACCCAAGGAAGGAAAGAGCGTCACAAGAATACTATAAGTATATGCAACAAGCGTACCGATACCAATAAGAGTGTCCATATTCGCAACATGATGTCTTATGAATCTTGTTACGCCAAGCAAATATGGCTTGCCGACCCAGAATAATGCTACGGTTGCCATAACCATTGAAACGGTATTAAAAAGCACCATCGGAATTGGCAGATTTGGCATCCATGTAGTTGTTCGAGCAAGAATGTCCCACATCATAATAATAAACACCACAATTGTGACTGGGATGATAAACTCAGTTTTATCTTTGAGTTCATCTAGTTCATTTGCCTTCATGAGAGTATAATCATGACCATTTTTAGTCTGGTCGTTTTCAGAAACAAAAGAGTATCCGAGCTTACTTATCTCATCGTTCATCGATTCGATTGAGGTGTGAGTGTCGTCATAATCAATCTTAGCTTTTTCGTTTCCATAATTTACCGAGACAAATTTGACATAAGGCATTGCACTAAGCTTCTTGGTAATAATTGAAGCACAACTAGCACAATGCATCCCCTTAACTTTTAAAATTTGTGTAGTCATGATTATTAAATATTGTACCAAGAAGTTCTTAAACCCTGGAGTGTTTCCAATCCGTTGGAAAGAAATGATTCAACCGCGTTTGCATTATCTAATATCTGAGCTCTGCTAGATTTTAGTCGTGTCTCTTTTGTCATAACTATACCCACCTTGTGATGGGCTATAATAGCGTTTAGAAAACGTAGATCAAATGTCTCTCCCGCTGGACCAAGATTTTCCACAATCGGATCTCTCACACTTTTGGTGTCTCCGTACCAATCTTTTTTCCATGAATATAGTTCAGTAATAGCTTTTGGTTCGTCTGTAAGAATATTCTGTGCTAGCGTCTTCATTTCTGGTCGATTGCTATTTTTGGCCAACTGTTCTGCAAGAAGCATTGCACCTCTATGATGAGAAATCATGGCGTTTATATATCGAAGGTCAAAAGTTCTGTCAGCTTGACCAAGACTCATGGTGTTTTTCTCATACATCGAAACTTTATAGTCAGGAGTTATATAGTATCCAAAAGCGACACCTAATATTACAGCAACAACCACTAAACCTAATGTTAAATATATTGATATTTTCATATTATTTTCTTTTTAATTTATAAACTTTTAATACTTCTTCTT
>CAZFKY010000020.1:0-1487 GCA_964519485.1 uncultured Candidatus Saccharibacteria bacterium
TTTGCAGAGCCTCCTGCAGAATCTCCCTCTACCAAGAATAGCTCAGAATCTTCAGCACTCTTGCTTTGGCAATCTGCGAGCTTACCAGGCAATGTCATACCTTCTAGGGCTCCCTTACGAAGCACTGAGTCTTTGGCTGCTTTGGCTGCTTTACGCGCTTTTAGGGCCAATATAGCCTTATTTAAGATCGCTTTAGCCTCATCTGGGTTCTCTTCTAGAAAGTTTGCAAAAGCCTCTCCGAAGACCGTAGCCACAGCACCCTGAGCCTCCATAGAACCGAGCTTACCTTTGGTTTGTCCCTCAAATTGTATTTCACGAAGTTTTACTGAAATAACCACAGTGAGTCCTTCGAGCACATCCTCGCCTGTAAAGCCTCCTTCGCTTTCTTTCATCATCTCATTCTTCTTGCAGTAAGTATTTAATGTACGAGTGAGAGCAGTCTTAAAACCAGTGACATGGGTACCACCTTCTGGGTTGTAAATATTGTTTGCGAAAGGAAAAATTCTATCTGTGATATCATCCACATATTGCAGAGCCACCTCTACACCCACACCATCCACTTCTTTTTCTACATAAAAAATGTGGTCTTGGATTGGCTTTTGGAATTTGTTGTAATACTTTACGAGAGATACTAGACCTCCTTCAAAATAAAATGATACAGATGGCACCTCGAGTTCAAGCTCACGGAAATAAAACACATCTTCTTCATTCATACCTTTGGTATTATCCCAGAGGCGTGCATCGATAATAGAAATACGAAGACCTTTTACTAGGTAGGCTTGTTGGCGAATATGAGAAACCACCGTATCCCAACTAAATTTAATATCTTTAAAAATTTCCACATCAGGCTCAAAGGTGATGATGGTGCCATGAAGCTTTGAGGAGCCGATCTTTTTTACAGCACCTTTCTTTTTACCTTGAGAATATTCTTGAGCGTATTGTCCTCCATCACGATGAACCTCGGCACGACAAAAAATAGAGAGAGCATTTACTACAGAAGCACCTACACCGTGCAAACCTCCAGAAACCTTATAACCTTCCCCACCGAATTTTCCTCCAGCATGGAGTGTGGTCATCACAGTCTCGAGTGCAGAGACTTTGGTCTTCTTGTGAACATCGACAGGTATACCACGTCCATTATCCGCTACACGAATCCTATTGCCAGGAAGTAACACTACTTCAATGTCATTACAAAAACCACCCATGGCTTCATCGCGTGAGTTGTCAAAAATTTCCCATATAAGGTGGTGAAGTCCTTCTGGTCCAGTAGTACCGATATACATTCCAGGACGCTTTCTGACCGGCTCGAGACCCTCCAAAACAGAGATGTCGTCAGCTCCATAGTGCCCCTTTTTTTCTTCTTTTTCTTTCGCCATAAGTAGATGTATTATACCAAAAAATATACCTAATAGCTATTGAAAATTCATCATTTTCATGTTGATAAATAAAGATAAAATAGTACGGGGCTACCTCTGTAAAAACAGAGG
>CAZFKY010000020.1:1587-10101 GCA_964519485.1 uncultured Candidatus Saccharibacteria bacterium
CAAAGAACACGTTTGCCACAAACGACAAACGCTAGCCTCTTTTTCTTAGAAGGCTAGCGTTTGGGTTGTAATTTATTTCGAGAGTTTTTACAGCGCAAAAGTCAGCCTTCTAAAATTAAGACTGAGGATAATGACCACGAAATTGTTTTGCGCTTTTCTAAACATAACTATATATCTAATATAACAAGGCGAAATTTTATGTCAACTACCTAACTTGCCAACCTTTTTCCACAATTTTATCTGTAATTTTCTTCATGACTTCGTTTATTTCAAGGTCAGTGAGAGTGCGCTCGAAAGATTGGAAAACAATTCTAAAAGCATAAGAGGTTTTGTCTTCTTTTGTAAAGGAATCAAATAGATCTGGACCTTTCACCACAAGATCTCCCATATTTTCCTTTATAACTTTAAGAACTTGATCACTTTCTACCTCCTTTGGTACCCACACAGCGACATCGCGAGCAATAAATGGGAATGTAGACCAAGGTTTGAACGTAGCAGATGGAGGAAAATTTTGTCCGTGTCGGAGCCCGCTTGCGGGTAAAGCGGCGAAATTTTCCTCCATCTGTGAAGTGAATACTTGTAAACTTACTTCTTTTATTTCTTTTTTATTTCCATAAACTACACGCATTTCCTCTCCATTCTTTCCAAAAACAGTTCCAATTTCAAAAACTTTTATTTCATTTTCACCCAAAAGTGGTGCATTGGTTTGATTTAACTTTAAACTCTCTTTAAGACCATCAGACAAATTGGTCCTCAAAAAGTTTTTATCAGAAGCAGAAGCGAGAACACTCACTTCCCCTTTATCTCTAAAGCTTGTGGTCATTACTTCACCGTATCCATCTGCAAGGAGTTTGTGACGAGCAAAAAGTATTTTGTTATAAGTCTCATTTTGCTTTGGTTTGAATTCTATCTTTGGTATCTCACCTTTTACTTTGTCATAGCCTAGAATTCTACCTATCTCTTCAGCCATATCTTCTTCTATTTGTAGATCCAATCGCATCGGTGGCACCACTATTTCAAATACACCTTCTTTCTCTGTAAAAGAAATACTATATCTAGTCAAAATATCTTTAACCTGATCCACAGTGACAAGTACACCCAAAACACTGATCATCTTTTCTATTCTAAAAGATAACTTTCTTTCTGTTTGTTTTTGTGGGTAGACATCCACCACTTCTTCAAAAGTCGCTTCAGGGCACATCTCAATGATGAGTGCAGAGAGCTCCATCATTGCAAAAGAGCCTAGCTCGGGGGAAAGATCATTTTCAAATCTTTTCTTGGCATCAGTAAAAATATTTAAATGCTGGGCAGTCTTGCGCACACTAGTAGGGTCAAAATTTGCCACCTCTAAAATAATATCTTTTGTATTGTTATCAACCTCAGCCAATTTACCACCCTTCACTCCTGCGACAGCCAGAATATTCTTAGAATCTGCAATAACCATATCAGAATTTTTAAATTTGCATTCTTTATTATCTAGTGTGGTCATACCCTCGCCCTCATGTGCTTGGCGCACTACTAATTTTTCACTCACTTTATTTAAATCAAACACATGTGTAGGCTGGCCACAATCAAACATCACAATGTTTGCAGCATCTACCATGTTGTTTATACTTCTCTGCCCAATCGAAGCCAAATGATCTACCACCCACTGTGGACTAGGGCCCACTTTTATATTTCTTATTATTCGCCCCATATAGCGGCGGCATTTATCGGTCTCAATATCTATTTTGAGCGTAGCCGGAACTGAAGTAGGTATTTTATATTTTGGAGTCGGATCGTTGTATTTTATATTTAAAAGCGAAGCTATCTCGCGAGCTACGCCATGATGACTGAGCAAATCGTGCGCACGATTTGGTAAAATCTTAATATCTAAAATACTATCACCATTGTGCTCTTCAATGCTTTCAACCTCTGCCAAATGGTAAGTGATAATATCTGCAAGTTCTTTTGCATTTGGAGCCTCCGGTATATACCACTTGAGCCAGTTATAAGAAATTTTCATATATTAAAATTGATTGAGGCGTAGATCACCCTGATAAAAATATCGCACATCGGTAATACCCCATTTGATCATCGCAATACGATCGAGTCCACCCCCAAAAGCAAAACCTTGCACCTTTTTTGGATCAAGGCCTACATTGCGTAAAACATTTGGATGTAGCATGCCAGCTCCCATCATCTCTAGCCATTTACCTTTAAACTTTGCAAAAACTTCCAGTGAAGGCTCTGTGAAAGGGAAAAAACTAGGGCGAAATTCTATTTCCACATCATCACCAAGCATTTTTTTATAAAAATGAGTGAGCACAGCCTTAAGGTGAGCAATAGAAATATTCTCCCCCACCATAGCCCCATCAATCTGATAAAATTGCATCTCATGGGTCATATCTGTGGCCTCATTGCGAAAAACTTTACCAACTGAAATAAAGGCGGAAGGTATGCGCCCCTCTTTACCTGCAGCTTCCATGGCACGCGCAGTAACACTCGTAGTGTGAGTTCTAAGTACAAGCGAAGAAGATTCAGAAAAATTTTGTCCGTGTCGGAGCCCGCTTGCGGGTAAAGCGGCGAAATTTTGCTGAATCTTTGAAGCGTCTTTAATGACAAAAGTATCCTGCATATCACGCGCAGGGTGATCTTTTGGTACATTTAAGACATCGAAGTTGTACCACTCACTCTCTAGCTCAGGACCCACTGCAATCTCAAAACCCATCTCGGAAAAAGCTTGATAAGCTTGTTCAGTCAAAAGTGATAGAGGGTGTATTTTGCCTTGTTTATCCATAGAACTAATATATCACAAAACAAATCGAAATCTATATACTAGTCTTTACTTTTTTATAGTGTTTCTTAAACTGATTTTCGTGTTTCTGCCTATCAGGGCCCACTAAAAATTGATTTATTTTCTTTGGGAATTTATCACAAATATTACAAATCCTGCCACAATAGCCATTTAATTTTTTCTCACAATCTTTACAGCAAATAAAGAGAACATGGCAAGATTTATTTTTGCAGTGAATATAATCATCGCATTTATTCTTTTCACAAATTTGGCAAAAAGCTATAACTTCATCCCCTACCTTTTCACCCATGCGCTCATCGAAGACAAAGTTCTTGCCTCTAAATTTATTTTGCAGACCCAGCTCTTTTACTCTATGGGCATAATTTATAATGCCACCTTTGATATGCTTTATATTTTTAAAACCATTATGCTTCATCCAAGCTGAAGCTTTCTCACAGCGTATGCCACCAGTACAATAAAGGAGTACTTCTTCATCTTTTTTATCTTTAAACATGTCCTCTACTTTTGCGAGCTGTTCTCTAAAAGTATCCACGTCCATAATTTTTGCATTTTCAAAGTGGCCAATAGCAGCCTCATACATATTTCTCATATCTATCACAGTCACCCCACGCGCAATCATATCATTCACCTCTTCGGCTTCTGCATAAGCACCTGTATTTGCAGGATCAAAAGTACTATCATCCAAGCCATCCGCCACAATTTTAGGACGCACTTTTATGATCAATTTCAAAAAACTAGACTTGCCCTTCTCCTCCACTGCAATCTTGTAAGGTACACCAGCAAATTCTTTTATGCCTTGGATAAACTTGTCGAATTTTTCCCAATTGTACTCGGGCACATTCATTTGTGCATTTATACCCTCATGAGCTACATAAATACGACCGAGACAACCAAGCTCAGTAAATTTATCAAAAAGAAAATCCCGCATCTCTTTTGGATCTTTTATCTTTACATATCTATAAAAAGACACGGTTCTACGAGAAAAATCTTCCTTGGATAGATCCACCAAAAGCTCCTCTTTAGATTTAGTATTTACCTTTTTATACATAATGCTATCTTAAACTAAAAAACCTAAAATACAAGACTATCTATATATCTCTGCTAGTTTGCAATACTCACACTCGGTATTTTTACCATAAGAATTGTAATTACAAGGTCGAGTCACCCAAGTACCATTTTTAATGAGTGTATCGTAATCAGCTATATCTTTCACAATCATATCTATGTGCTCAGGTTTGATTACTGTATTATAAAAAGTATCTTTTTTATCTTTAGCTTCTACGAATTCTAGCCGGCTCTCACGCACATCCACCTTCCACTTTGGACTCTTTGTAATAAGGTATGAATACATGGCCAGCTGGCGCAAATAGCCACTCATCCTACCCTCTTCGTCTATTTTTTCAATCTCAGATTTTTTGCGCACCCCACCTGTCTTGAAATCTGTCACTCGTACGTTCTCTTTGTCTAGATGCTCGATCAAATCTATCTTGCCGTAAATATTTAAATGTGGGAAATTTTCATCATTCACAGAGACACTCTGCTCCGCCTCCCTAATCTTATTTATTTCTGGCAATCTGTGTTCAACCCAACCAGATATTATCTTATGAGCATTTTTATAAAATTCTTTTTGCATTCTCTCATCTCCAAAATTAGTCTTATGTATTTCATGCCAAATTATATCGTCGATATTTTTATCGTTGATCTTACCACTCAGCTTTAAAATATTATCAATAGATCCATGGATAATATTACCAAATTCCAAGCTCTCAGCCTTTGGCTCTGGCAACTGGAGTAGATTTCTAAAATACCATTTCCAAGTACATTCAAAGAAATTATTGAGGAGTGACACAGAAACCTTTCTATCCATATAATCTCTTGCTACCAATTTTACTAAGTCATCTATCTTTGTATATTTTTCTTCTTTTTTACTCTCCACATAAACCTTCGCGTCTTTAGCTAGAATTTCCTTTTCAGTCTCTTCTGCATTTTGTTTTTCAAAATTATCACTTATATCAGCTATAATATTGGCCAATTCTTGACTAGATCCAGTATAGGAATTGAGCGCATAAGAAATAGTACAAAATCTCTTTGCGCGAGTAATGGCGACATAAAGCTGGCGTTTTAATACTTCAGTATCTTTTTGCTCCAACCTTCCTTTTATAGATTCTGGCAAGGTAAATCCACCCACCTTGCCACCCGCAAAAGATTTTTCATCCATATGAGCTATCCAAACATAATCAAACTCAAGCCCTTTAGATCCATGCAGGGTGAGCACCTTCACACCTTCATTTGATCCAAAAATAGCGAGCGGTATGTGCTCCCCATACTCCTCAACCCTATCCAAAAAGTTTATAAAGTCACTCAGACTTAATTTAGGATTCTTTTCGATCTGCATTAATACAAGATGAAGTATAGTGCGAATTATTTCTATACGCATTACCAAATCTTCATGATTTTTTGCAGTATCGAGCAATAATTCTGTGCCTACTTTTTGTATAAAAATATAAATAGGCTCACCAGAAGATACAACCCAATTTTTTAATTTCGACAACCAAACATTCACCTCACTCATGCCAAATAAGCTATTCTTTTCTTCTTTAATAGAAAGTAAAGAAAAATATCGCATATTATTATCTCTGATAAAAGCGTGAGCATTCATAGGATTTATACCAGAAATTGAATCAAAAAAAGATGCAGCTAAATTCACACCATCATTAGGATTAGAAATAATCTTTAATACTCTTATAAAAGACAAGGCCTCTTTAGAAGAAAATAAATCTAAATTATCTCCCCCCGCTACCGGCACACCCATATCTCTCAAGATAGTGATAGTGCTGCGAACTTGCCTATTTTTAGGAACCAAGATAGCCATCTCGTTTGGATCCATGCCTTCTTTTATCTTATTTTTTATTTCCAAGCCAGCAGATATGATCTCATCTCTCGGATAATAAACTTCTCTAATACTTAGAGGATGGCTACCTTTTAAATTAGCTTTGAGTTTACCTTTGGATAGACTGCTCTCTAAAAGGAGATGGGCAGAGTCTAAAATATTTTGAGTAGAACGATAATTTTCGAGCAAAGTTATCAACTTTGCTTTACCAAACATATTTTTAAAATTATCAAAGTATTCCAAAGACGCACCACCGAAACCATAGATAAGCTGTCTGTCATCCCCCACTACAAAAATATCGGGCTTATTTTCTTCACCCCAGACATTTTTCAAAAATTCATTTTGCACACCGCTCGAATCTTGATGTTCATCGATAAGGATATACTGGTAATTTTCTTTGATAAAACTCTTGGCTTCTTCTGAGGCTTCTACTATTTTATTTAAGGACTCTAAAATATCGTCATAATCAAATAAATTTATATTTTTCTTTTCTTCTTCATACAATTCATAAAATTTTACTGATTCTAAGGTCCGCTCCAAGCCTTCAATCTTCTTTTCTACATCTTTCTTTATTTGACCCTTACTTTCCCCTCTAGAAGAAATACTATCTGGATCATTTTTAATATCTTTTATCTCTTGTTTTATTTTATTTTCAAAATCTTTTGGACTAATTCTTTCTCTTTTTAAAATGGAGATCAAGCTCTTTAAATCTCTAAAATATCTAGCAGAATCTCCACGAGGACGTAAATACTCCCAAGTATTCCTGTGTAGCACATCGTCACAAAGAGATATAGTATCTTTATCGTCCATCAACTTTGGTTCAATTTCTAAATCTAGAATAGAATAATATTTTTCTAAAATCTCAAGACCAAAAGAGTGAAAAGTGGCTACTTTTACCTTGGAAGCTTCAGCACCAATATATTTACGCAATCTCTCTCGCATAGCCTTCACTGCCGAATTAGTAAAAGTAAGACATAAAATACTATCCGCTTTTATATCTGTCTTCTCTAAAATATTACCTATGCGTAAAGCCAAAATCTGAGTCTTGCCTGTACCAGGACCGGCCACCACCATCACTGGGCCATCTATAGTATCTACAGCCTCCTTTTGGAGAGGGTTTAGCTTTTTATATTCATTCTCAAAATCTTTATTAGTGATATTAGGCATTTTGCAAAAGCTTTTTAGATTTTAAAAAGAAAAAACCAATAATCAAAACCGTCATTAATGGAGAAAGATACTCTGGTATATGAACACCAAAACTATGCATTATCATAATCACACCCAAAACTAAAATGGAATACATAGCTCCATTTTTTAAAAATACATATTTCTTTATGTGCTCTATGTTGCGCATGGTTAATTCACGAACTAAGAATGCACCTAATCCATTACCAAGCAATATAAGAGGTACTGATAAAGTAAAAGCAAAAGAACCCAATACACCATCAATAGAAAAAGTGGCATCAATAATTTCCAAAAAGAAAAGCTTGCTCAAATCGGATTGAGTGCCACCCAGTAACTTTTTCTCTTGCATCTCTGCATTTTGTTTGAAGCCATGTGTTATAAAAAATAAAGTAGAACCTACCACTGCCCCAAAACCCATAAGAGTGCTATGCTTTAAAGCAAACCAACAAATAACAGTCAGGAGTATAGAAACAGTAGCGTAAAACCAAACACCCTGAGACAAAAAGAATTTTTCAGTTCTAGGTAAACCCAATTTCTTATCTTCAAGAAAAAGCCAATGTAAAAATAAGAAAAGAAGAAATATGCCTCCAGCCACTAGTAAGATAGGCGCTGACTTCTCTATAGATTCATGAACCAACGGATCACTGCTCCAAGCCGCAGACAATACTTGCATAGGAGAAAGCGAAGTATTAAAAGCCCAAATAATAGCAAAAGGTAAAATGCCACGAATCAAAAAGACTGCGAAAAACATGCCCCAAGTCAAAAACCAACGCTTGGCCTTTTTACCCATAGTGGAGAGCACCTCAGCATTGATAATGGCATTATCCACAGAAGAAACTGTCTCAAAAAGGGATAAGCCGACTACCGTAATTATTGCGGAAAGTAACATACTTATATAATAGCGTATTTGCCTACTTTTGTCCTTTTGATAGAAAATGCCAAAGCAGGAATACCTATTTTAGTACCAAAACTATCTGCTATGCCCCTGACATAGACGCCACCTCCGGTCTTGATAATAAAAGACCCAATATAAAAAACCTTATCTTTTTTTATTAAATTCTTTTGCCAAATCTTTAAGATTTCTTTTTGTCTAAAATCACCATTAACCCTAAGCACCCTCGTTCCTATATTAGACAATAAATTTCTATTAGTTATTTTTCTTAACTTTAAAAATTTTAGGCTTTTAACATTTATTTCTTGAGTAGGCAATCTTACTTTTTTACCCTCTCTGCCATAAGTAAACAATTGCTTACCTTTTACTGTCTTGGAAGAATAAAGTGGATAAGCTTGCTCAAATTTACCTTTAAAATATTTTAAATTTTTATTTACTTCTGTTATCAATTCTTCTCTATCAGCTCTATTTTTAGAAGTATTAGTGACTTTACCTAAAATATCAAAAGTGTCTGTGCTAAAACCAAACAAAACTTCAAAGGAATATTCTTTGCCGAGTTTTAAGTATTTTTCTTTATTTTTACATTCCTCACCCGCAAGAACTAAAAGCACTCCTGAGGCCATCGGGTCGAGACGCCCAGCATAAGTCATCGGCACATCTTTACCTATCTTATTTTTTACCCGAGCTTTTTCCAAAGCTTCGAGCGGAGTCTCCCCTTCTTTTTTATTTACAACAATAACTTTTTTCATT
>CAZFKY010000021.1:0-10045 GCA_964519485.1 uncultured Candidatus Saccharibacteria bacterium
TGACCGAGGCTTCTCATGAAGAGTCTGTAAAATGGCATGAAGAGATTACTGCTCATGTGGAGTACCTGATGCAACAATTAGGTATACCTTATCATGTGGTGGTGAATTGTGGTGGAGACTTGGGCTTGGGTCAAGTAAAGAAATACGATATCGAAGCTTGGATGCCTTCTCAAGATAAATATCGTGAGACTCACTCTTCTTCTTATTTCCATGATTTTCAGACTCGCCGCCTAGGCATACGCTATCGTGATGAGAATGGAAAACTCCAATACACTCACTCTTTAAACAATACAGCTTGTGCTACTTCACGCCTACCTGCTTCGCTCGTAGAGAATTTTCAGCAAGCTGATGGTTCTATAAAAATCCCAGAGGTTTTGAGAAAATACATGGGAGGTAAAGAATTTATCACCAAAAATAATTAAATAATGAGAAGAAAAGATGTCTTGAGCTCTCCTAGATTGCTCGAGCTTAAAAAAAGACGCCGCCGAGATTTGCAAAATAAAATCCTGTTTGTTTTTTTAGCTTGTATTTCTTTGTTTTCTCTCTTTGTGTATTTATCTCGGCTATCAAAGTTAAATATCCAAAATATTGAAATATCTGGCAACAAAGTAATCGAGACAGATTCGATAAGGCAAATAGTGGATGAAAACCTCGCTGGGCGCTATATGTATTTTATTCCCAAGACAAATTTCCTCGTATATCCTAAAAACACAATAAAAAATCAACTTGCTCAAAAATTTAAGAGACTCAAAGATATATCTTTTGATTTGAGTAAAGAGAGGACCCTATCTATCAGTGTTTTAGAGCGTGAAGGTAAATATATATGGTGCGGGGAAGATCTACCAGATATAAATACTAAACCAGAAGATCATGCCTGCTCTTTTGTGGATCAGACTGGATATGTGTTTGATACTGCACCTTATTTTTCAGGTGATGTATATTTAAAGTTTTTTGGTTTAAAGACTGGGGAGTATATAAAACCTAATATTTTTACAAAATTAATTTCTTTTAAAGAGAGTGTCTCTACTTTTGGTATAAAAATTTCTAATATATTTGTAAAAAATGATGGTGATATAGAATTTTATCTCTCTGGTAGCCTAGTTCCACCAAATGCACCAAAGATCCTGCTCAAGAGTGATTTTATGTTAGATAAAATAGTAGCCAATCTAGAAGCTGCTGTGCGTACTGAACCCCTGATGTCGGATTTGAAGAATAAAGCTTCTTCTATGCTATATATTGATTTACGCTTCGGAAATAAGGTATATTTCAAGTTCAAATGATAAACTTTGGATTTTGGAAAAACTTGAAAAAGCCCATCATGGTCTTGGCACCTATGGCTGATGTCACGGATTGTGCTTTTAGAAAGATTATAAATAAATACGGCAAGCCGGATGTCTTTTGGACTGAGTTCGTGTCTGCGGATGGATTAGCTCACCCTGATGCTCGGGCTAAACTCCTAATAGATCTAAAATTTGAAAAAGGTGAGCACCCTATCGTGGCTCAGATATTTGGATCTAATCCTGACAATATCAGAGAAGCTGCTCGTCTTTGCAGGGAGCTAGGTTTTGATGGCGTAGATATAAATATGGGTTGCCCAGATAGATCTATCGAAAAGCAGGGTGCGGGTGCAGCTATGATAAAAAATCCAAAACTTGCTCGCGAGATTATCCGCGCTGCAAAAGAGGGAGCAGGTGATCTGCCTGTGTCGGTAAAGACTCGTATTGGCTACAATAAAAATGAGATAAATACATGGCTCCGGGAACTCCTCGAAGAAGATATACCTGTCCTCACTGTGCATTTGCGTACTCGTAAAGAAATGTCTCTGGTGCCTGCGCACTGGGATTTGATGCGAGATGTGGTAGCTTTGCGAAATGAAATGGGTAAGGAGACCTTGATCTTGGGTAATGGAGATGCTATCGATATACCAGATGCACAAATAAAAGTGTGGGATAGTGGTTGTGATGGGGTGATGCTCGGTAGAGCAATATTTGGAAATCCATGGCTGTTTAGCAGAGAAGGTAGTAATTTTTCCGAACGACAAGTCGGTGATAGCGAGAGGAGTGAGGCAAAAAATACTACCTTCTCTGCGAACGACAAAATCACTGCCCGACTTAATGTGATGATAGAGCATACCAAGACTTTTGAAGAATTGCTCGGTGGGGTCAAGAATTTTGCAATCATGAAGAAGCATTACAAGGCTTATGTAAATGGTTTTGATGGTGCCAAAGAGCTCCGCATGAAACTAATGGAGGCAGAAAATGCTACCGAAGTAGAAAAAATTACTAATGATTTTTTAGACAAAATTTGGTAAGATAACTTTATGTCCCGATTTTGGCTAATCAAAATCGAGGATCCCCGACTTTAGTCGGGACATGATTTATGGAACACACAGCTTTATATCGTAAATATAGACCAAAGGACTGGGGCGAGGTTTTGGGCCAAGATCATATAGTGTCTGTACTCGAAAAATCTGTAGAGGGTGACAAGGTTTCCCATGCTTATCTCTTTGTGGGTTCACGCGGTACAGGCAAGACCTCCCTCGCTAGAATTTTTGCAAACAATATCGGCGTCTCTCAAAATGATCTATATGAGATAGATGCAGCCTCAAATAGAGGCATAGAAGATATAAAAGAACTCCGAGATGGCGTGCGAGTATTGCCTTTTGATTCTAAATACAAAGTGTACATCATAGATGAGGTGCACATGCTTTCCAAAGATGCTTGGGGTGCACTCCTTAAAACCCTAGAAGAGCCACCAAAGCATGTGATATTTATTTTAGCTACTACTGAGCTCCACAAGGTGCCGGAGACTATAATTTCCCGTTGCCAAGTTTTCGTATTCAAAAAACCTACGGACAATATTTTGAAAAAGATGCTGACCGATGTGGCTAAGAAAGAGGGCTATGAGCTTGATGCCGGTAGTGCAGAGCTTATCGCCATACTTGGTGACGGATCTTATCGTGACGCCCTAGGACATTTGCAAAAAGTCTTGAACTTTACCCTCGGCCATAGACCTACGGGCGAGGCCAAAGGCAAAAAGATAAAGAGAGAAGATATAGAAAAGATTACCGGTGCACCAAAGAGTGTATTGGTGAATGATTTTATCTCTGCTATTGCTGAGAAAGATATAGAAAAAGGTATGCGAGCTATCAAGCTGGCAGGTGAAGAGAATTTAGATATGAAACTCTTTTTCAAATTGATTATAGAAAAATTTCGTGTGGCTATCATCATGCGCTATGCGCCGAAACTCACTGAAGAAATGGCAGGAGATATAGGTGAGGGGGATTTGGAGTTCTTGTCTGGTATCGTAAAAGCTGACAAAGAGGGTATGATCCGCTCACCGGCACTAGCCACCCTCCTCGAGGCTTATCAGAATATAGACAATGCATTTATAGCCGAGCTTCCACTCGAATTGGCGTTGATTAAGATCTTAGGTTAAACAAATTGCTGGGGTACATGGATTCGAACCACGATTAAAGGCTTCAAAGGCCTCTGTCCTACCATTAGACGATACCCCAATACGTCTATACAGACTAGCATATTTTGTTTATAAAATCATCTATTTTTATACTAAATAGAGTAATTTAAAAAAGTTTTTGTTATACTAAAACCATGACACATAAAAATACAATTTGTTTGTGGTTTGATAAAGATGCCGAGGAGGCAGCGAGGTTTTATGCGGAGACTTTTCCAGATAGTAAGGTGGATTCTGTATTCTATGCTCCGGACAATTTCCCAGGAGGTAAAAAAGATCAAGCCCTCACGGTAAACTTTACTGTATGTGGCATACCTTGCATGGGGTTAAACGGTGGCCCTATGTTCAAGCAAAGTGAAGCTTTTTCTTTTCAGATAATGACCGAAGATCAAGCAGAGACAGATAAATATTGGAATGCAATAGTGGGCAATGGAGGCAAGGAGAGTGATTGCGGTTGGTGTAAAGATAAATGGGGTCTATCTTGGCAGATCACCCCGCGCACCCTCACCGAAGGTCTAGCAGCAGGTGGAGATGAAGGCAAGCGTGCTTTCGCTGCTATGATGAAAATGCAAAAGATCGATGTGGCAGCTATCGACGCCGCTCGTAAAGGTTAGTCATGTTATCATATATAAAAAATTGTGAAATTTATAGTTGGTTCTACAAATAAAAGAAAAATAGAAGTTGCCAGGAAAACCATAGGCCAGTTTTTTAAAATTGAAGAGATTGAAATTTCAGGATGCCAGGTGGACTCAAAAGTACCAGAGACTCCTTATGATAAGGAAACTTTCGATGGTGCCAGGAATAGGGCTTCGGGTGCACAAAATCAAGTGCCTGACTGCGATTTCTTTATTGGTTTAGAGAGTGGCCTCATAGAGAGATATGGTCATATCTTTGAAGAGGTTTGGGCTGTTGTACTAACAAAAGACAGTAAAGAATTTCTGGGTTACTCAAGTGGGTTAAAAGTTCCAGATTATATTTTAAAGAAAATGGATGACATGAAAATGAATCATTGTGATGTAATGGAAATACTAGAAAAAGAATTAAAGAAATCAGAGAGTGATACTTGGGGTCTGTATTCCGGGGATTCAATAACTAGAGATGTTAGCCTAGAAGAGGCTTTGCGTAATGCTTTTATACAAATAAAATCCAAAGCGAATAATTTTTACCAGCGGTAATCAAAGTGCTATAATATAAATATGGAAAAAGTAACAGTAATAAATAATGCGTTCGGGTCTTTGTGGTGTATTGGTTGGTTGTTTAGCATTGGCTATCTAAAGCTAGATTTTTGGAAAGGAGTACTAGCTCTTTTTATCTGGCCATACTATATCGGTGTAAAATACAGCCATAAATAAATCCATGAAAAAACCATTTATACATGCATTAGCTGCAGCTCTATATATTGTCCTTATTGTTTTAGTAGTTCGTGGGGCAGGCATGCTCCTCGCCAAAGGTAATGAGACAATAATAATCCCGATGACCATGCTCGGTCTATTTGTATTGTCGGCTGCTATTATGGGCTTTATTTTTCTTTACGAGCCTCTTCTTTTTTTGGTACAAGGTAAAAAGCAAGAAGCTCTGTCTTTCTTTGGAAAGACCTTAGGCTTCTTCGCTATGTTTGTACTCTTGTTTGCTATAGCCGTCTTTTCTTTAAACTAATTTATTTAAAGAGTTCGAAAAATTTTTCTGGATCTATGGTGATGTCATGGATGCGTATTCCTAGGTGGAGGTGGGCACCGATAGCGTAGCCAGTGTGTCCTGCTAGGCCTATCACTTGGCCTCGCTCCACCACTTGGCCTTCGTATACTTTGTATTTTGATAGATGGAGATAGTAGGAGACCAGTCCTTGCCCATGATCTATAAAGATTGATTTACCATAATCTCGATAAGATTTTGCTATGCGCACCACACCGCGGTTTATAGCGTAGACTTCGGTGCCATCTGGTGCTCTATAGTCTGTGCCTTTGTGGGGTATAGAATATTCACCAGTCTTTCTAGAGTAGCCGTATGGGCTAGTGATGTATATATCTTTGAGAGGCATCAAGAAATTTTTACTCCAGAGGGTGTTTTTATTTGTTTTTAAATTAGTAACCTTCTTTTTATCAGCAGCCAATGTTTGCACAAGTTTATCTTGAGCTTGTTTTGTGTTGCCACCCAATTTTTCAGGTATACCTAGGGGTTCTTCCACTACATCTCTCTTGTTTACTGTGAGTGTATTTGTCAGAGTCTCTCCGTTTTTTAATCCCACTGTGATTTTGTAGTCTCCAGCTTTTTTATTCAAGTCTACAGGCAGGAGAGCACTCACCACGCCTTTATATAGAAATAAATCCCACTTTTTATTTTCAAAAGTTATTTTTTTCACATCAGAAATTTTAGTAGCATTGTTTATTTGTACCAGCACAGGGTCACCTTGGATTATTTTTGCAGGGTAAATAGAAATAGAAAATTCTTCTGCATATCCAATTTGGGTAAAACACGCAAACAATATTATGAGTAAGATTTTTTTAATCACTACTTAATAATACATTAATTTTGATGAAGTCACTATTATTGATATAATGCAAATATGCAAATAATTAAGGCAAAAAATATTTTTATTATAATAATTTGTATTGTGGTGGTTTTATTAAGCTACAAAGCTTCTTCTAGAGAAGAAATGCCACTTGGCAAGATGCCAGCACAAAATTTAGATGTAAATCTACAAAAAATTACTTATAACAATACAACTGCTGATCTGATTCAAGTAGAGCTTCCTTTTCCAGATGCAGTTACCGGAAAAGAATTCAAGGTCATAGGTAAAGCCAGGGGTTTTATGTTTGAAGCTTCTTTTCCGGTAGAAGTATTGGATAAAGATGGCAATAGGCTTTTTATTGGCCCTGCGCACGCTACAGTCGATGATTGGATGGTGGACGCTCTTATTCCTTTTGAGATAGATGTCAAAATTCCAGAATCATATATAGGTAGAGCTACCGTAATTTTACGAAAAGATAATCCTTCTGATAAAAGAGAACTAGATGGTTCTATTTCTTTTCCGATAACTATTGAGTATTAATGAAAACAGACGTATCAAAACTAAAAGGCACAGATTTTCAGAAAAAGGTTTGGTTAGAGCTTACTAAAATACCCAAAGGTAAAGTCCTAACTTATAAAGAATTAGCGAAAAAGATAGGTAAGCCCCTAGCGGTTCGTGCAGTAGCAAATGCTGTCGGCGCCAATCCGCTCGCACCTTATATTCCTTGTCATCGGGTAGTGCGGAGCGATGGTGGTCTCGGTGGCTATTCTGGAAAAGGCGGAGTAAAGACAAAAATAAAGTTGCTTCTTAAAGAAGGAGTTAAGATATAGTATAATTTACTCATGTTGGAAACAATAAAAATTTATATTAGTACAGTGCTCGTGATGGCAGGTTTGGATGGTATTTGGTTAGGTTTTATTATTAAAAATTTTAATATGAAGCATTTGGCTGGCATTGTGTCTGTCAAGATCCTCTGGTGGCCAGTACTCCTTTTCTATCCTATTTATGCTTTAGGAGTTTATTTCTTTGTTATAAATCCGAGCTTGGAAGCTCACTCTATATCTATGGCACTTTGGAGGGGAGCTCTACTAGGATTAATTTCTTATGCAGCCTATGATCTCACCAATAATGCCACTATTGCTGGCTGGCTGGTAGCAGTGACATTTACAGATATCACTTGGGGTGCAGTAGTTACCGCACTCACTAGTGTGATAATTTATATCATCTTTAAATAAAACCGAAAATATGCTATAATCTTTTTTATATGCATAAAGTAAAAGGTTTTTTGAATCGAATAAAAAACTGGTCTCTCACTAAGAAGATAATCTACGGTCTTTTGTTGCTATTTGTATTGTTTATTGTTTATAAAATATTTGCACCCAAAGACAATAGCGCAAATATCACTAGTGATACAGTAAAAAGAATAAATCTAAAAGAGACAGTATTAGCCACAGGCCAAGTCACCTCAAACACAGATCTCAATCTTTCTTTTTCAGGTAGCGGGGTTGTACGTTCTATCAGAGTAAAGGTAGGAGATAAAGTAAAAGCTGGTCAGATTCTAGCTACCTTAGATCAAGGCAGTGTCCTCGGCGCTCTCACTTCTGCTCGTGGCGCAGTAGCTGCAGCGCAAGCTAGATATAAAAAGATTTTAGAAGGTGCATCTAGTGAAGAGATTACTCTAGCCAAAGTAGCTCTCGACAATGCAAAGCTAGACCTAGATCGCACAAAATCTCAACAAGATTTACTGGTAAGTAATGCTTACAAAAATTTACTAAATTCTACCCCAGAAGCAATACCTACCAATGGTGTAAATGATTATACCGCACCCACCATCTCAGGAAATTACAATAAAAGTGTAGAAGGTAATATAAATATTTCTATTTTCCAATCTTCCGGTGGTTTGTCTTTTGGGGCTTCTGGTTTGGCTACAGGCACAGGCCCAGTCACCACCACCAATCCTCAGCCTATCGGTGATTCAGGTCTTTACATAAAATTCCCTAGCAGTACCAATGTCACTATCACAGATTGGGTTATAAGTATTCCAAATACCAAAGCTAGTACTTATGTCACCAATCTAAATGCATATAATGCTGCCCTAAAAGCCAAAGAGGTAGCACTAGGTTCTGCACAAGCATTAGTAGATCAAAGAACAGCAGAATTATCTCTCAAGCAATCCAGTGCTCGCCAAGCAGATATAGATCTAGCCCAAGCAGATATTTTGTCTGCACAAGGTGGCTTGCAAAATGCAGAAGCAAATTATGAAAATACAGTTTTGCGTGCAGGTGCAGATGGCACTATAACCAAAGTGGATATAAAATTGGGCGAGCTTGCTCAAGCCTCGAAAGAGGTGATGGTACTTCAAGATATTTCCAATCTTTACTTAGAAGCAAATGTAAATGAAGCAAATATTGAAAATGTAAAGATAGATGCACCTGTAGAGCTCACTTTCGATGCTTTCGGTACAGATAATATATTCAAAGGTAAGATCTTAAAAGTTGACCCTTCTTCTACTTTGATTTCTGGTGTTGTAAATTATAAGGTCACAGCTACTATCGAATCCTCGCCGACCTTAAAGCCGGGTATGACAGCAAATATGACCATATTGGTAGGTGAAAAAGATAGTGTATTGGTGGCTCCTTCTCGCGCTATTCTCACTGATAAGACCGGTAAAAAGACTGTTCGCCTCATCACCAATCCTAAAACTAAAGCTTATAAAGAAGTAGAAGTAGCTACTGGTATGGAAGGAGATGGTGGCTTAGTAGAAATTACTGCAGGCTTAAATGAGAGTGATGAAATTGTAGTTCTAATCAAAAAATAAGATGCTCTTACAATTAAAAAATATCACAAAAGAATACGACAATAGTGGCGTAGTCACCAGGGTGTTACATGGAGTATCTCTTGATGTAAAAGAAGGTGAGTTTTTGGCTGTTATGGGCCCTTCCGGTAGTGGAAAGTCTACTCTCATGCACATCATAGGCTTCTTGGATCGAGCTACGAGTGGATCTTATCTATTTGATGGTGAAGATACATTGAATTTCAGTGATGATGAATTGGCTCATATTCGTAATGAGAGGATAGGTTTCGTTTTTCAATCCTTCAATTTGCTTCCTCGCACCTCTGTACTCGATAATGTCATCCTACCTCTCACTTATAGTAAAAAGAAAAATCATCAAGCTCTAGCCACTAAAGCTCTCGAAGCTGTGGGCTTGGGTCATAGATTAAATTTCATGTCTAACCAAATTTCTGGCGGTCAAAAGCAACGTGTAGCCATAGCTAGGGCTCTAGTGTGCGACCCAAAGGTTATTTTTGCAGATGAACCCACAGGTAACCTAGATTCCAAGAGTGGCGCTACTGTCATGAGTATTTTACAAAGATTAAATGATGAAGGACGCACTATTATTTTAGTCACCCATGATCGCTCTGTAGCAGAGCATGCCAAAAGAATCATCACCATCAAAGACGGTCAAATCATCAATGATGAAAAAGTAGCTCACCAAAAGAAGAGTGTGATGGTAGAGGAAGATCAAGATGTCTAGTTTTTTTAAACATACCCAAACTATTGTAAAAAATCTTTTTGCTCGCAAAGGGCGAACCTTTTTGACGATTTTAGGTATTGTGATCGGTGTGGCAGGAGTGATTATAATCATATCTTTGGGTGCTGGTGCCCAATCATTGGTATTGGGTCAGATTACAAAACTCGGTACTAATTTGATCGGTGTTTTGCCAGGTAAGAGTAATGAGAATGGACCACCAGCTGCTGTTTTTGGTGTACAGATTAAAACCCTAAATACTCTCGATCTAGAAGCCCTAAAAGATAAAAATAGAGTACCGCATGCGCTCGATATGGCAGGTTTTGTGCGAGGTAATGTCACAGTCATCGCAGGTCACAATTCTGTAGATACTAGCTTTACTGCTACCGATGGGGCTTATCCTAGAGTTCAGAATATAGAGATGGATCACGGTACTTTTTTTGGAGATGAAGAAGCGCGTAGTGGCGCCAATGTTATCGTGCTCGGCTACGATGTCGCGAATCAATTATTTCCAAATGGAAATGATATCGGT
>CAZFKY010000022.1:0-9530 GCA_964519485.1 uncultured Candidatus Saccharibacteria bacterium
CATCATAATTTGTGTAAGAAGTTCCTTAGTAATTTTTTCTCGCGCCTCGCGCATTATCCGCCTTGTTGCTCGAAAAAACCACTAAGGAACTTCTTTTATTTCGTGTGGGTTCATATAGTTTTTATGAATGACAAGTCGGTGATCGCGAGAGGAATGAATAAAAATTATGAACCCACTAAGAAACAATGTTACTTTATTACCTTTATATCTGCACCGATAGAGTTTAATCGAGACACTATTTCTTCATAACCTCTATTGATCATATACACATTTCTCAGTATTGATCTTCCGGGCGCAGCGAGCATGGAGATTAGTATGATCATAGAAGGGCGGAGGGCAGGTGGGCAGACCACTTGGGCTGGTTTTAGATTTGTACCACCTTGGATATATACACGGTGTGGGTCAGCCAGGGTTATATTTGCACCTAGTCTATTTAGTTCTGTGAAATATATTGCGCGGTTTTCGTAGACCCAGTCGCGGATCATGGTCTGGCCACTGGCTTTGATAGCGATGGGTACAAAGAATGGTAAATTGTCCATATTTATACCTGGGTAAGGGTTCGCATGGATTTTATCTTCTAGGGCTTTGAGTTTGCTTGGTAATATTTCAAGGTCTACGAGCTTGGTACGGCCATTATAAGAATGATATCTCTTTAATATTTTATATTTCAAATTCATCCTCTTTAGTTTTTCGAGCTCTAGAGAGAGGAAGTCGATAGGACAGCGGGTGATGGTGAGCTTGGAATCAGTCACAACACAAGCAGAGATAAACATCATAGATTCTATAGGGTCTTCGCTATTCCAGTATTCTATATTTCGGTTTATTTCTTTTATGCCGTGCACAGTGAGGGTAGAGGTGCCTATGCCTTCTATTTTTACACCCAGGGCTTCCAAAAAGAAGCAGATCTCTTGCACCATGTAATTTGCTGAAGCAAAAGAAATAGTGGTCTTACCATCTATGAGTGCAGCTGCAGTCAAAATATTCTCACAAGCTGTGTCTCCAGATTCATACATCACGATCTCAGCTGGTTTTAGTTTTGGTGCTGTTATCTCGTAGCTATTGGAAGTAGTTTTAATTTTCACACCAAGGTCTTCTAAGGCATAAGTGTGGCCAGAGATAGTGCGTTTGCCTAGGTTGCAGCCTTGGGCATGAGGCAAGCTAAATTCTTTCAAGTAGTGTATGAGTGGACCCACTAGCATGATCACAGATCTGGTCTTGATAGCAGATTCTACGTTGATATTTTTTAAATTAAAAGTTTTTGGTGGGGTGATGATTACTGTATTTTGATCTTGCCATTTTACATCTACGCCAATACTTTCAAGTATTTCTATGACTCTGTTTACTTCTTCGATATGGGCTATGCCATGGAGTGTGGTGACTCCGCGGTTTAAGAGGGCAGCACAGAGTAGGCCCACTGAGCCATTTTTAGAAAAATTTGTCTTTATAGTGCCAGAGAGTTTTCTATCGCCGTTGATTTCAAAATCCATGGAGTTGTTTATAGAGATTATCTGGTGTTCGAGGACATCTGAAATTTTAGACAAGAGTTCAGTAGTGAAATTTTGCTCGCCTTTTTCCATACGGGGGATAGAGCTCTGAGAGGTATTTAGAGCTTTGGCAAATTCACCTTGGGTCATGCCACGCTTCTCACGGAGAGATTTTATAAAATACCCTATTTTTTGTTGCTCAGTTTGCTTGTTGTTTTTAGACATGAATACATTATATCTCATATATGAGATAATGCAATAGTATATAAAATATATGTGCCGGAGGAGAGAATTTGACTTTAAAATCCCATTTCTTCTAGTTTTTTTAGATGAGGTTCAAGTTCAGGGTCTTGTGGAATATACTGCCTGTCAATTAGTTCGCCAACTCGCATATTTGGATTTTTTTTGTCTTCATCGCGTTGTCTTTGCCACTCTGTAAGAATATCAGGATATCTTTCTTTCAAAATGCCAATAAATCGAACCATCATCGGTAAGAATATTTTGTACCACTCTATTGTTTGAGCCCTCTCTTTTTCATCATAGCCTGGACTTTTCCAATCAAGACGCTCAAATTTCCTTGTAGTTAGTCCATATCTTAGATCAATAATTTCTTGGGGGAGTCTATATCTACTTCCAGTATTTTTTAAGTGGTAATCAAGAACAGAAAATCCTTTTTCTCTATCATACATAAAATTAGAGGGTTTTGGGTCAATAACAAGCCCTCTTGCGTCAAGTTCTATAACTGTATCAATAAGTTGAATTATATCTTCATCAGAATATTGTGGTGCTTCTTCTGGTGTAAAATTTGTTACATCAGTTCCAGGCAATAATTCCATAATAACAACGTTGTCTTCGAATGAATAGCTTACAAGTTGTGAGGTATGTGGGATATCTTTTGCACGAATTAGTGGTTTTATTTCAAAGTTTGCTTGTGTGAGATTTTGAGAAAACTTTGCAGCATAAGTTTTTCCATCTACTTCGATACGAAAAGCAGATCCATTACTTCCAGAGCCAAGATACTCCGGAAGTTCCTTGAAGTTTCCTTGTGCCATTTTTCTTTTCAATTCCGATATTACTGGTCGAAACTTCTCCTTATATATTTTGATATTCTCTTCAATAAAAGAAGTTTCTAGTTTTTTTTCTTGGCGCAAGAAATTTATATAAGCATCTTTATGTTTCTGAATTAGAGCAACAAGTTCTTTTGGTAAATCGAGAGGCAAATTGTTTAAATCCTTTATTTGAGAAAGTTCAGCAGAATATTTTAAGATTTGTGCTTGATCTTCAGAAAAGTTCTTTACGCCTTTGTCGGCAAAAACTTCCGCTTGCGCTTGTAAGCGTTCTTGTGATTTTTCCTCTGGATTAAATGGTGGTTTACTTTCAAGTTTCATATATGTGCCGGAGGAGAGAATCGAACTCTCACCCCTTGCGAGACACGATTTTGAGTCGTGCGCGTCTACCAATTCCGCCACTCCGGCTTTAATTAACACATAATACACATTTTAGGGTTAAAAATCAATTATCAAAAATAATTTCTTTGTGCTAAAATATTTTCATGTCTAACCTTTATTCCAATTCAATTTTCTGGATCGAGACCGATAAAATCAAACCAAACCCATATCAGCCAAGACGGGAGTTTGACGAAGCACGTTTGTCTGATTTAGCTATGTCTATCAAGCAGTATGGTGTCCTCCAGCCACTTACTGTATCTCGCTCTGAGGTAGAAAAAGAAGGCGGTGGCCTTATCACAGAGTATGAGCTCATAGCCGGAGAGCGTAGACTTCGCGCAGCCAAGATCGCAGGGGTATCTCAAGTGCCAGTCATCATCCGCGAAGGAGATACTTCTATGATGAAGCTCGAGCTGGCTATCATAGAGAATCTCCAGCGTGAAGATTTAAATGCTGTCGATCGAGCTCGTGCTTTTTTTCGTTTAGCAAATGAATTCAAATTTACTCACGTGGAGATTGCAAAAAAGATGGGCCGTAGTCGTGAATATGTTTCCAATTCTTTGCGTATTTTGTCATTGCCAGAAGAGATTTTAAATGCTCTGTCTGAGGGCAAAATTACCGAAGGTCACACTAGACCTATTCTCATGCTCGCAGATCACCCCGATGAGCAGATAGTTCTCTTTAAAGAAATTTTATATAAAAAGATTACAGTAAGAGAAGCAGAAAAATTGGCACGCAAGATCGCTTTTGATCGTGTTCGCAAGCCTGAATTTATGCCGGATCCAGAGATCACAGAGCTCGAAGAAGAATTTCAAGATAAATTGGGTACTCGGGTGCATATCGACCGCAAAGAGACCGGTGGCCAAATAAAGATAGATTTCTTTTCTACCGATGATTTGCGTATGATTTTAGAATTGATCAAAAAAGGGGAAGTAGAGAAGTCTGCTACCGATATGCTAGAAAATCATATTGCAAAAACTGAAGTAAATAATACAAATACCACAGAAGAGACTCCTCTTGATGACAGAACCAAACAAGAGATAAAGGAAGACGACGATAGTCTATATAATATTTCAAATTTTAGCCTTTAAGATTTACCAAAAGATTTTAGTCTAGCCAGGAGGCTATTTTTTTCTAGATAAGATTTGATATGCTTTTTAGCTATGGTGGTCTTTGCATATTCTAGCCATTTAGAAGAAGGCTTAGAGTCTTTTTTGGTTATGATTTCGACGAATTCACCATTTTTCAATTTAGTAAACAGGTGAACCATCTTGCCATTTACTTTTGCAGCAAAAGTATGGTTTCCAATATCAGAGTGGATGGTGTAGGCAAAATCTATTGGCGTGGAGTCTTCTGGTAGATCTATCACATCACCCTTTGGCGTAAATACGAAAATTCTATTGTTAAAGAAATCAGTCTTGAGGTGTTCTAGGAATTTTTGAGGTTCTTCTGGGTTATAGTTTAGTTCTTTCAATTCTTCAATCCAAGCAAATTTTGAAGTATCACCTGGGTTCTTTTTGAGATGGCTCTCTTTGTATGCAAAGTGGGCAGCAATACCATAAGCAGCTTCAGCATGCATCTCTTCTGTCCTGATTTGTATTTCAGCTATGCCCCCAGATCCAGTAAAGACAGTGGTGTGGATAGAGCGGTAGCCGTTTGGTTTTGGCACAGCCACATAATCCTTGATTCTACCTGGGAGTGGATTCCAGAGAGAGTGCACTAAGCCGAGTACGCGATAGCATTCCTCGACATTGCCTACCACCACTCGCAAGGCCACGATGTCATGGATTTTATCCAAGTCCATATTATATTTGAGTAATTTTCGATATAGGCTAAATTTGTGTTTGACGCGATAATTAATCTCAGAGATTTTTATTTTTTGGGTTTTTAGTTCATCTTCCAGTTTGTTTTTAATCTCAGTGAGATATTTTTCATACAAGTCTTTTTTCTCTTTTATTATTTCTTCTACTTTTTTATATTCGTCTGGATAAGCATAGGGGAAAGCAGCATCTTCAATATCACCCTTTAGTTTACCCATACCGAGGCGGTTTGCCAGTGGTGCATACACTTCGATAGATTCTAGGGCAATGCGAGCTCTCTTGTCTTCTTTTACGTATTGTAATGTACGCAAGTTGTGCAAGCGGTCAGCGAATTTGATGATGACCACACGTAGATCATTTGCCATTGCGATGAAAAATTTTCGTAGTGATTCTACATGTCTTTCATGTCCGCGATATTTCAGGGTTCCAAGTTTGGTCACACCCTTTACGAGGAAGACTATATCTTTACCAAATTCTTTTTCAAGTTCTTCTTCTGTGGTTGGTGTGTCTTCTAGGACATCGTGTAAAAATCCGGCTGCTATGGTCTGTGCATCCATGCCAAGCTTGGCTAGGATTTTTGCAGTCTCAAGTACGTGGATAAAGTAAGGGTCTCCACTCATTCTCTTTTGCCCGGAGTGAGCATGTTCTGCGAATTGATAAGCTTTTTTTATAAGCTCAATTTCAGCCGGTTTCATTTGGCCATTTAGATCAAGTATATCCTTGATATTTTGTTCCATATTTAGACTATACCACGATTTTACCTAGCCCTCAATTTTGTTTATTTTGTGAGGATTGTGATTTTTACAAGCTTTGTTTGAGCAACGTTCAGGAATAGTTTTTGTGCCTTCCATCATGAGACTGCCACAAAGTTTACAGATGTTGCCAGTAGGTTTGGCTTTGATGGCAAATTTACAATCAGGATAATTTGAGCAAGAATAAAATATTCCAAATCTTCCACGGCGTTCGGTGATATCTCCTTTTTTACATTCTGGGCAGGTGACCCCAGTGCGCTTGCGAGCGAGTTCAGCTTCATCTTGTTTTATAAATTTACATTTTGGATAACGAGAGCAAGATATAAAGCTTCCGCCACCGTCGCGTCTCTGGCGGATGACAAGCTTACCTCCACCAGCTTTTCCTTTTTTATCTCCACAGAGTGGACACATCTCTCCAGTCTCTTCAGGACCTTTGAGTTCGGTGCCGTCTAGCATGAGAGCGCCATCGCATTCTGGATATTTAGAGCAAGAATAAAATTTTCCTCCACGAGAGAGTTTTACAATCATAGAGCTACCACATTTAGGGCACTTCATATCTTTAGGTGCTTCACCTAGGTTTGTAGCTTTGGCCAGTTTGTCTTTAGCTTTTACTTCTTTCAAGAAGGGAACATAGAAATCTTTAAGAGTTTTTTCATATTCACGTTCACCTCGAGAAATTTCGTCGAGTTCATCTTCCATTTCGGCAGTGAAAGTATCTGAAATATAATTTGCAAAATGATTTTCCAAGAAATCGGATACCACTTCGCCAGTATCAGTAGGGAATAAAGTCTTACCTTCTTTGCGCACATAGCCGCGCTCTTCTAAGGTCTTCATAATAGAAGCATAAGTCGAAGGTCGGCCGATACCACGAGCTTCGAGCTCTTTGACCAGACCTGCCTCACTATATCTACCTGGGGGTTCAGTAAATTTTTCTTCACTATTTAAATCCAAGAGTTTTAGCTTGTCGCCTTCTTTACAGATAGGTAATTCTACATCTTCACCACGTGCACCAGTGTCTACAGCTAGCCAGCCAGGGAAAAGCATGCGTGAGCCAACTGCACCAAATTCTGGCAAGTCTTGGTGTCCCTCAATTTGTGCAGTAATTTTTGTTTTGAGCATTTTAGCATCTGTCATTTGTGAAGATACTGCACGCTCCCAGATCAGTCTATATAGTCTATCTTGTTCGTCGGTGCCTGCATGTATTTTTTCTATATGAGTAGGGCGGATAGCTTCGTGGGCTTCTTGGGCATTCTTAGACTTTGTCTTATATATATGTGCTTCAGCATAATCTGCGCCATAATTTTTCTTTATATAAGAAAGTATTTGACCTTGAGCCATGGATCCTAGATTTGTACTATCTGTACGCATATAGGTGATATGTCCTGCTTCGTATAGTTTTTGAGCAATCTGCATTGTACGAGAAGGAGAGAAGCCGAGGCGAGAAGATGCAGTTTGTTGTAAGGTGGATGTGGTAAATGGTGCACGAGGAGATCTTTTTTGTTCGGATTCTTTTACTCCAATGACAACCCAAGAACCCTTTTTACCTTCGGTCAATATTTTATTTACCAATTTTTCATCTCGAGGTTCTTCGCTACATTCTAGAGTCAGCTTTTCTTTTTTTGGAGTTTCAAATAAACCAAAAAGTTTCCAGTATTTTTCTGGCACGAAAGCTCTTATCTCTCTCTCACGCTCCATGATGATACGCAGAGCAGGAGATTGCACCCGTCCAGCGGATAGACCATAGCGTACTTTTTTCCAAATAACTCCAGAAAGATCATAGCCTACAAGGCGATCTAGTACACGGCGAGCCTCTTGAGCTTTGCGAAGTGAAGTATCGATTTTGCGTGGGTTTTTGAGTGCTTCTTCTACAGCTTCTTTGGTGATTTCATGAAAAGTCACACGCTCTATGGGTGCTTTTATTTTTTTATCTTTTTTGAGTAAGGTTTCGATATGCCAAGCAATAGCCTCACCTTCACGGTCGGGGTCTGTAGCTAGCATTATTTCATCTGCTTTTTCTGCGAGATGCTGGAGCTCGTGAACCACTTTTTCTTTTCCCTTAGAGATTTCATAGTGGGGCACAAAGCCAGCCTCGATATCGATAGCAATTTTATTTGATTTCGGGAGATCTCGCACATGCCCTACAGAGGCACGCACAGTAAATTTATCCGCCGAAGAAGAGGAAGCGCCTTCCAGATATTTCTCGATTGTTTTTGCTTTTGATGGTGACTCTACAATTAGGAGTTTCATAGGTTCTAGGTTCTAGAAGCTAGTAACTAGCAACTAACACCTAACTCAAAGTATTACACGAAAGACAATTTTTTAGCAAATTTGTAAATATTTTTTATTAAAAAGTTTTGCGAATTTCTCCCATCTCTTCTTTGATCAAACCTTTTATTTCCATCGTAGAAAGTATTGTATTTATTTTACCTACATCCATTTTTATTTTTCTGATGAGTTCATCTCTTTCCATAGGTTCATCTAGCATACTCAGTATTTTCTTTTCTTCTGGTAGAGCATCATCAAAAAGATTTTTTTGCTTTTCTCCATCATTTATTTTAAAGCCCAAGGCTTCTAGGATGTCTTCACTACAGGTAATGGGTGTGGCACCTTGCCGGATCAGGCGGTTTGTACCTTTGGAGTATAGAGAATTTATTGGCCCTGGCAAGACCAAGAGCTCCTTATTATAGTCTGTGGCTAAGCGAGCGGTGATGAGGGTGCCGGATTTTTCTTGAGCTTCTATTATTAGTGTTGCTTTAGCTATACCTGCCATCAATCTATTTCTCATAGGGAAGGTATAAAGCTCTGCTTTCATATCAGGTGGAAATTCAGATATCAGGCATCCTCCAGAATCTAGAATTTTTTCTGCTAAATATAAATTTGAAGATGGATAGAGCACAGACTCGCTAATACCAGACCCAGGGAAAGCTATAGCTTTTAGATTGTTTTCTATGGCACTCTCGTGGGCAATAGAATCTATGCCAATAGCAAGACCAGATACGATAGCGATCGGGTAGCCTTTCAGCCCAGCGATTAATTTCTTTGTACAATCCTTGCCATAATTTGTGGCTTTGCGAGATCCAACCACAGCTAAATAGATAGTACCTTTTTTAGGTAGTTCACCTGCGAGATAAAGCTTCTTTGGTGGACCTGGTATTTCGAGTAAATCTTTCGGAATATTATTTTTTTCCAAAATTTTTAGTTCAAATTTCATTACTTTTCTTTGGTTTTATTTTATTATATACTATATCCATGTTAGATATAAAGTTTATTCGTGAAAATAAAGACATAGTTCAAGCCGGAGCCAAGAAGAAAAATATTGATATAGACATCGAGGCTCTCATAGCGCTAGACGATGCTCGCCTAAAAGAGATGAAGGAGATCGAGGCTCTACGCTCTGAGGTCAATAGAGTTTCAAACGATATTGCTCGCGATCAAGACCCAGCCCTCAAGGTGCAGCTGATCGAGGAGATGCGTGCAGTCAAAGAAGATATAAAACAAAAAGAAGAAAAGCTAAAGCCTATCATGGAAGAGTGGCAGAAGATGATGCTATATGTGCCAAATATTCCAGACATGTCTGTGCCCGAAGGTAAGAGTGATGAAGACAATGTGGAGGTCAGAGCTTGGGGAGAAAAACCAGTGTTTACCTTCACACCGAAAGACCATGTGACCCTGATGGAAAATCTAGACATGGTGGATTTCGAGCGCGGAGTAAAAGTCTCTGGTTTTAGAGGTTATTTTATGAAGAATGATGGGGCGACTCTTTTCTTTGCTCTTTGGCAATATTTCTTAAATTATTTTATAGAGAAAGGTTATACACCTATGATCGTGCCTTCACTCGTGCGCAAAGAATCATTGATCGGTACTGGTATGCTACCTCAATCTGAAGAAGATCTGTATAAGGTAGGTGAAGGGGAATATTTGGCTGGTACTGCGGAGGTGGCTACGATGGGCTACTATATGAATGAAGTTTTAGATAAAAAAGATTTACCAAAGAAATTTATTTGCTTCTCCCCATGCTTTCGTGCAGAG
>CAZFKY010000023.1:0-2406 GCA_964519485.1 uncultured Candidatus Saccharibacteria bacterium
CGGAAGACATAGCAGAGGTGGTTTCTCGTTGGACTGGTATACCACTCAACAAGATGCTAGAAGAAGAGCGTGCGAAATTGGAAAAGATGGAGACCGAGCTCAAGAAAAGAGTCGTCGGTCAAGATGAAGCTATCAAGAGAGTGGCCGATGTCATCCGCGGTTCAGGTGCTGGTATCTCTGATCCTAATCGTCCAATCGGCTCATTCATATTCCTTGGTCCTACAGGAGTAGGAAAGACTGAGCTCACCAAAGCTCTCGGTCAATTTATGTTTAACGATGATAAAGCCATCATCCGAGTAGACATGTCTGAGTATATGGAGCGTCATTCTGTATCAAAACTTATCGGCTCTCCACCTGGCTATGTAGGCTACGATGAAGCGGGTCAATTGACCGAAGCTGTGCGCCACCGCCCTTATGCAGTGATTCTTTTTGACGAAATTGAGAAAGCTCATCCAGAAGTTTTCAATATGCTTCTCCAAGTCATCGATGAGGGACGCCTCACCGATGGTAAGGGTAGAATTGTAAATTTTAAAAATACAATTCTCATCCTCACTTCTAACATCGGATCTCAATTTGTGGAGAAGATGGAGTCTATCGGTTTCTCAAATAAATCTGAAAAAGAAGATTATAATCAAACCAAAGAAAAAGTGCTCGAAGCCCTCAAAGATAATTTCCGTCCAGAGTTTATCAACCGTTTGGATGAGATTATTGTTTTTGACATTCTATCACCTGAGGCAATACGTGAGATTGTGAATTTGAGAATAAAGGTAGTGTCTGACCGCTTGTACACTAAGGGTATATTCTTTAGTATTACAGATGATGCACTCAACTATCTAGGCAAGACCGGCTATGATCCGCATTACGGTGCTCGACCACTAAATAGACTAATTCAAAATAAAATATTAAATCCTGTAGCTTCTTATATTATTTCAAATGGAGTAAAGAAGGGGGACACAGTGGTGGTGTCTGTAAAAAATAATGAGCTTCATATAGAGACTCAAAAAGGAAAAATAAAAAGTAATATTCGAACTCGTTCTCGATCTGAAGTCTAATTTTGTTTAAAAGATGCAAAAATAATATTTTTGTGTTATTTTATATGCACGCGTCGGTGGTAGAGTGGTCAATTACAACAGACTGTAAATCTGTCGGCCTTAGGCCTACGAAGGTTCGAATCCTTCCCGACGCACCAGAACAGAACTTAATTTTACATAAAATTCTAACAAGGATATTTTTCAACATGTCTATTTGACAAGCGACTGTATATATCGCTACTATTATCAGTGGACCAATAGCCCCGTGTCGGGGTGCTGTGTCCACTTCCAGAAAGGAAGGGTAACCCGTTGATTCGCAACACGCAGAACAGCATGAACGCGCAGCCGGGCTTCGGTGGCATCGCCGTGACGCAGATGGCGAACAACCTGCAGACGGCCGAAGACGTCAAGATCGACGCGAACGGCGAAGCGGGCGTGGGCATCACCAAGGACGTCGGCGGCATCATCACGAAGTAGCCGCTGCCGAAGAAAAGGGGTCCAGCCGGAGAGGCTGAAAGACAACCCCGCCGTGAGACTCGGCACGCTCTTTCTCAACTGAAAAAATCAGAGAAATGATCTGGAAGGGGCTCACCGACTACGTCGTCGGTGGGCCCCTTTTTAAATTATTTTTTTCTGTTATATTTAGACATATGTGTGGAATATTTGGATACATTGGTCCTAGGAAAGATTCGGCAGACATAGTGCTATCAGGCTTGAAGACTTTGGAATACAGAGGCTATGACTCTTGGGGTATAGCTGTCAAAAATGGTGATATTTTAAAAATTGAAAAACATACAGGCAAGATCGGTAATGCAAAAACTTTTTTACCGAAAAGTAATATTGGTATAGGTCATACTCGTTGGGCTACTCATGGTGGAGTCACCGAAGCAAATGCTCACCCTCACAGTGATTGCAAAGGTGAGATTGCACTCATCCACAATGGTATCGTAGAAAACTTTTTAGAAATAAAAAATACTCTTCTCAAGAAGGGTCACAAATTTAAATCTGAGACGGATACCGAAGTAGTAGCTCACTTGATCGAAGAGAATTTAAAGAAACACAATTTCAAAGATGCAGTGCGTCTATCCTTCAACCAGCTTTCTGGTATGAACGCTATTGTAGTCTTGAATTCTAAATCTTCTCAGATTGTGGCTCTCAAAAATGGTTCACCACTTGTGGTGGGTGTAGGTGAAGGAGAGTACTTTTTGGCTTCAGATGCCAATGGTATTTTGAAATACACAGACAAAGTGGTTTTCCTCGAAGATCATCAGATGGCTGTGCTTCATGATGATTTAGAAATATTATCTCTACCAAAGGGCTTAAAAATAAAAACCAAAATAGAAAAGATAGATTGGAAATTCGAAGAATCTAATTT
>CAZFKY010000023.1:2506-9232 GCA_964519485.1 uncultured Candidatus Saccharibacteria bacterium
GAGTTTAAATATATAGAAGATTTCGTAGTGCCAGAGACTTTGGTCATACCTATCTCTCAGAGTGGTGAGTCTATAGATGTCATCGAGCCTATCAATAAAGTAAAAAAGGATAGAGGTGCCAAGGTGGCCTCTATAGTAAACGTGCTCGGCTCCACCCTGTATCGTATTTCTGATTTCAATTTTATGCTCGAGGCTGGACCAGAAAAAGCAGTGGTAGCTACAAAGAGTTTTTCTGCTATGCTCTCTGCAGTCATCCTCCTTTCTTATGCTATGGCAGGCAAGATCAAGGTTGGCCAAGATTTACTTTTGCAGGCATCTAAGAACATCACTCAAATTTTAAATAAAAAATATATTGAGAAGATAAAAAAAGTAGCAAATAAATTAAAAAACAAAGATCATATCTATGTCATCGGCCGAGGACTTTCTTATTCTGCTGGCTTGGAGGCTACTTTAAAAATAAAAGAAGCATCTTATGCTCATGCAGAGGCTTTCCCAGGTGGCGAGCTCAAGCATGGTGTGATAGCTCTCATAGAAAAAGGTACACCACTTATAGTATTTGCACCAAATGATGAGACTTATCATGAGATAATTTCTAATGCTGAAGAAGTGAAAGCCCGTGGGGGATATATCATCGGCATAGGCCCAAAGAATAATAAAGTTTTTGATGAATTTTTAGAGACTGCAGATATAAAAGAAGCTACCATAATTCCTCAGACTACTATTTCGCATTTGCTCGGTTATTACTTAGCTCTTGCCAAGGGTAATACTGATCCAGACAAGCCACGTAATTTAGCAAAAAGTGTCACTGTAAAATAGGATGGAAATAATTACCAAAAAAGAAAATAGGAGCTATGGTATAAAAATCGAAGCCAGAGAAGGTGAGGAGGTTTTGGGCTGGGCTTATCTATATATCATGTACAACGAACTCCACTCAGAGCCTTTTGGTTTTATGGAAGATGTATTTGTAAAAGAAGAACATCGTGGCAAGGGTTTAGGTACAAAAATTATCGAAAGACTTATCGAAGAAGCTAAAAAAGAGAAATGTTACAAACTGATCGGCAATAGTCGCTACGAGAGGCCAAAGGTGCACTCTATGTATGAAAAGATGGGTTTCAAAGATCATGGTAAAGAATTCAGAATGGATTTATAGTGCTATAATATAATTATGGAAAAAACTTTAGTCATTGGTGCGGGAGGTCAGATAGGTGTAGAGCTTGTTTTGGCTCTACGTGCTAAATACGGGGGAGATAATGTCATCGCTTCGGATATAAAAGATGAGAATTCAATGCTTGCTGGCACTGGTCCGTATGTAGTACTCGATGCCATGAAGATGGAGGCTATACGCGAGCTAATAAAAAAAGAAAATATTAAAAATATTTATTTACTTGCAGCATTGCTTTCCGCTACAGGTGAACAGAATCCTAAATTGTGTTGGGATTTAAATATGACTTCGCTTCGTAATATTTTAGATCTTGGTGTGGAAAATAAATTAAAAATATTCTGGCCTTCATCTATTGCAGTTTTTGGTGCTACCACTCCTAGAGAAAATACTCCTCAAAAGACAGTGATTGAGCCTACTACAATGTATGGAGTCACCAAATACGCTGGTGAGCTTCTTTGTCAGTACTACAATAAAAAATTTGGCCTTGATGTTCGTTCTATTCGCTATCCAGGTCTGATCTCTTGGAAGAGTGAGCCAGGGGGTGGTACTACAGACTATGCTGTTGAAATATTTTATGAAGCTATAAAGAAAGGTGAGTATACTTGTTTTCTTTCAGAAAATACGTACTTACCGATGATGTACATGGATGATGCTATTAGGGCTACGATAAATATCATGGAAGTGCCAATAGAAAAGATAAAATCTAGGATGTCTTACAATTTATCTGCAATTTCTTTTTCTCCTAGAGAGATCACAGAAGAAATTCAAAAGCATATACCAAATTTAAAAGTTTCCTATGCTCCAGATCACAGGCAAGCGATAGCTGACTCTTGGCCAAAGAGTATCGATGACTCTTTCGCCCGCTTGGATTGGGGGTGGGCTCACGAATATGATTTAGCTAAAATGGTGAGTGTGATGTTAGAAAATTTGAAAGTAAAGTTGAGTAAATAGTATGTATAGTAAAAATTTTACAGAAAGAATACAAAAAGAGTTACAGAATTTAAAAGATGCTGGTAAATTTAAGATTGAGCGTGAGCTTGAAGGCGCTCAGAGTAGTGAAGTCTCTATAAAGGGTAAAAAGGTTTTAATGTTTGGTTCAAATAATTATCTCGGTCTTGCGAACCACCCTGAGATATTAAAAGCTACCAAGGATGCACTCGACCAATATGGTTTCGGTCTTTCTTCTGTCCGTTTTATTTCTGGCACTGAGACTATCCATAAACAATTGGAAAAAAAATTGGCAGATTTTTTAGGTGTAGAGGATGTTATTTTGTATTCTACAAATTTTATGTCGAATTTGGGTTTTTTCGCTAGTATTACCAATGAAGCTTTTAGTGGAGATGGTAAATACGTGGATGCTATTTACAGTGATGAGCTCAATCATGCCTCTATCATAGACGCTTTCAAGCTTTGTAAAAAAGAAAATGTAATCAAGAGGATTTACAAGCATGGTGATTTAGTTGAGCTTGAAAAGATGCTCGAAGAAGATAAGGACAAGGGTTATAGGAATAAAATGATAGTGACTGACGGAGTATTTTCCATGGAGGGTTATTTGGCAGATTTACCAAAGATTAAAAGTTTGGCAGATAAATACGAAGCTTTGCTTTTTGTGGATGATGCTCATGCCGTAGGTGTGATAGGAGCTACTGGTGCTGGCACAGCGGAGCATTTCGGTATGCACGGCGAGGTGGATGTAATTTCCGGAACATTTGGCAAAGCCCTCGGTGGGGCAGTCGGTGGTTATGTCGCTGGCAAAAAAGATTTGATAGAATTTTTACGTCAAAAATCTCGTACTTATATGTTTTCAAATTCTTTACCTCCTTCAGTGGTGATGGCTTCTATTAAAGCCCTAGACCTACTCCAAGAAGAAAAAGAGCTTTTAGTTAGAGTAAAAGATAATGCAAAATATTTTAGAGATGGAGCAAAAAGTCTAGGCTTTAAGGTTTTAGACGGTATTCATCCTATTGTACCTGTGATGCTTGGGGATGCTTCTATGACCCAAGAGATGAGTAAAAAATTACTTGAGAAGGGTCTTTATGTTGTAGGTCTCTGGTTTCCTGTGGTTCCGGAGGGGACTGCTAGGCTTCGTTTCCAAATTTCTGCTGCTCACACTAAAGAGCAATTAGATCAAGCCCTAAAAACTCTAAAAGAAATAGGACAAGAAATGAAAATCATTGCGTAAAAAATTTTTACGTGTTATAGTTAATACAAATAAATCCCAGCGGGATTTTTATTTTTACCCAACAACAAATTAAGTATGGAAATCAGAAATATAGCAATTATAGCTCACGTGGACCACGGTAAGACTACTCTTACGGATGCTTTGATGAAGCAAAATGGTGCGCTTCAAGACGAGGGTGTTTCTATGGATTCAAACGATCTTGAAAAAGAGCGTGGTATTACCATCTATTCTAAAAATACTTCTATTTACTACAAAGGTACCAAGATCAATATCGTAGATACTCCGGGTCACGCTGATTTCGGCTCCGAGGTGGAGCGTGTGTTACGTGCTATTGATTCTGTTCTTCTTTTGGTTGATGCAGTCGAAGGTCCTATGCCTCAGACTAGATTCGTATTGAAAAAGTCTCTCGAGCTCGGTCTAAAGCCTATCGTGGTTATCAATAAGATAGATAAACCAGCAGCCGATTCTCACAGGGTTCACGAAGAAGTTTTAGAGCTTTTCTTTGAATTGGGTGCAAATGAAGATCAAGCAAATTTCGAGACCATTTATGCTATCGGTAGAGAAGGTAAAGCCTTTAAGAATTTAGGAGATGAGTCTAAAGATCTTTCACCACTTCTCGATTTGATTTTAGAAAAAGTTCCTCGTGCTGATTTGAACGGGGAGGGTGTAATGTCCGCACAGGTTTTTAATCTTGGTTACGATAATTTCTTGGGCAGAATGGCTATCGCTCGTATTTATTCTGGTAGTATAAAGACCGGTAGTACTGTATTTGTAAAAGGAGAAGAGGGTACTCGTAGTGGTAAAATCACGAAATTGTTTTCATTTGAAGGAATCTCTCGTAAAGAAGTGGAGAGTGCTACCTCAGGAGATATCATAATGTTTGCTGGTATTCCAGATATTTTTATCGGTGAGACTGTGTGTGAGAATGAGAGTGTGGAGGCTTTGCCTCACATCGCTATCGATGAGCCTACTCTTTCTTTAAATTTCTTGGTGAATGATTCTCCATTTGCAGGTAAAGAAGGTAAATTTGTGACTTCAAGACAGATAAAAGAAAGATTGGAAAAAGAACTCGAGATCAACGTCGGACTCAAGGTGGATTTTTCTCCAGATCAAGGCACTCAAAAATCAGGACCATCTTTTTTCAAGGTATATGGCCGTGGTGAACTTCACATAGCTATCTTACTCGAGAATATGCGCCGAGAAGGTTTTGAAATGCAGGTCTCTCAACCCGAAGTAATCATCAAAGAAGAAAATGGTATCCAACTAGAGCCTTATGAAGAGCTCGTCATCGATGTCCCTTCAGAGTCTTCTGGTAGTGTGATTGAAAAGATCGGTAAACGTCGAGGTATTATGAGAGACATGATGGATAAAGATGGTATAGCACGTATTGTGTTTGATATACCTACTCGAGGCTTACTCGGTTATCGTGGTGAATTTATTATCGATACAAAAGGTGAAGGTATCATGTCTTCACGTGTTACAGGCTTTAGAGAATACGCCGGCGAGATTAAGAAGAGGGAATACGGTTCAATGACCTCAATGATCGCAGGTAAGGCTGTAGCCTTCTCCCTTGCAAATTTACAAGAACGTGGTATACTATATATTGAGCATGGTACAGAAGTCTACGAAGGAATGGTCGTAGGTAATGTGCTCAAAGGTGAAGATATGGTGGTCAATCCTACCAAAGGTAAGCAATTGACCAATATGCGTGCATCAGGAACTGATGAAGCAATATATCTAAATCCTCCTTTTATCCTTAGTATTGAGCGTGGTTTAGAGGTTATGAATCACGATGAATACCTAGAAATAACTCCAAAATCAGTCAGACTTCGAAAAAGATATTTGACTGAGACAGATCGGACTAGAGCACTACGCGGATAAGGTTGTAAAATTTGACATTAGTAGAATTGTGTGTATAATTAAAATATAAAATAAATACTTTTCGTAAAAAATTTATAAATTTATGGCAACCATATCATTCAAACCAAAACATGTAACAAAAAAAATCACTTCTAATTTAGGTGAGAGGGCTAGTGATGTGATCATGAATCGTTTTGGTTTACTAGCTGATGGTGAGAGACGAACTTTGGAAGAGATTGGAAAAAAATACAACATAACTCGTGAGCGTGTACGCCAAGTAGAGGAAGCAGCTCTCAATCTTATCAAGAAGTCAGACGCTTACAAAAAGGAGCAAGCTGTTTTTGAGGAGATCAAGAGTCTTATGCATTCTTTGGGTGGTATTGTGGCTGAGCACGATCTTTTACCACATATTTCTAAAGATAAGGCTACTCAAAATCATATCCATTTTTTCTTAGTTTTGAGTGATGCTTTCAAAAAGCACCGAGAAGATGATCATTTTCATGCACGTTTTAGTGTGGATGATGGTATGACTGAAAAAGTACAAGAATCTTTGAAAAAACTTTACTCATCTCTTAGGGATGAAGATTTAGTCCCAGAGACTGAGATGATCAAAAAGTTTTTTGATCAGATGAAAGATGTAGCTGATAAATACAAGACTGAAGAGGTTGCAAAGAGATGGCTATCTATGTCTAAGAAGATTTCTAAAAATCCTCTCGGTGAGTGGGGAAAAGCTTCATCTCCAAATGTCCACACTCGTGGTGTAAAAGACTACGCTTTTCTTGTAATGCGCAAACACGGTAGTCCTATGCACTTTAAAGAAGTAGCTGATGCTATCTCTAAGACTTTTGGCAAGAAGACACATTATGCTACTTGTCACAATGAGCTTATCAAGGACTCACGCTTTGTCTTAGTTGGACGTGGTATGTATGCTCTCTCTGAGTGGGGTTACAAGGCTGGTATTGCTCGTGATGTAATTAAAGATATATTAAAGAAAGAAGGTCCTCTCTCAAAAGAAGATGTAGTAGATCGTGTAATGAAAGAGAGATATTTCAAAAAGAACACTATTTTAGTAAATTTGGTAAATCCAAAATACTTTAAGAAGAACGCAAAAGGTCTTTATACTGCGATATAATCTATCCCCAAACTTGTTTGGAGTTGGGCTTTTTTTATATTAAAATATAGCTATGGGTGATACTGTCATCGACGGCATAATACATGGAATTAGTAAGGCTTGGAAAGAGATAATCGTTACGATTATCTTTGTTTTGGCTTATAAGTTTGGTTTCATTAAAGATGTCTTGGGTCTTATTGGGGTCGTGTATTTGGGTTATTGGGCTTTCAAGATTTGGGTGCATTATGTCCAGCAAGATTTTATCTCAGGTATAGAATTTATAGTACTCGAAGTTATCCCTCCGAGAGAAGTTTTACGTTCCCCAAAAGCAATGGAGCTTTTTATTACCAATGCTCTATATCACTACAGTAATAAAGGAGGACGTCAAGAGTAACGGCAAGGAGCAGCGTG
>CAZFKY010000024.1:0-9230 GCA_964519485.1 uncultured Candidatus Saccharibacteria bacterium
TTGAAACACAAAAAATAAAGACAACAGAATGGATTGATCAGTGGAATAAATATTTATTAAGAAGAAGTGCTTCACCAAATGAACGAGTTGATCTTAGAAAATTTTTGAGGGGTTTTGGTATATCTGATAATCAAAAATTAAATCTTAGAGAATTTAAAAACCTAATGGGTCTATACTATAAAAAAGAAAGATTCCCAATGGACAACTTTAATTCAGCAATAAGTCAACTAGAAAAAATAAAATAACATGACCACAGACGAAAATAAAAATTCTATAACTGCAGAAAATATCGACGAAAAACTCGAATCACTTTTAAAAGATGTGGAGTTTTTTAATACAGAGCTAGATCAAAATAAGGCAGAACTGGAAAAAAGTCTCGCAGACATAGAGGGAGTTGTAGATAATTCTACAAAAAACCTCGATCAAATTTTTTCTGATTTAGAAAAAATAGAAGAAAACACAATTTCAGAATTTGATTCACTAGAAAAAGAACAAGGTTAAATTTTGTGCTATATTCTATAAGGGAATCATTTACAAGGACTAAACCCTAGACAAAAAGAAGCGGCCATCCATACAGGTGGTCCTCTTTTGATTGTGGCGGGGGCAGGGGCGGGCAAGACAAAGACCATCACTCATAGGATAGTAAACCTGATACAAAGTGGCGTATCCCCTGAAAAAATACTGGCGGTGACTTTTACAAACAAGGCTGCAAAAGAGATGAGGGAAAGAGTCTTGGCTGAAATAGAAAAAAACGCCAAAGGCCAAGACACCATACCTTTTGTCTCCACCTTTCACTCTCTCGGAGTATATATAATCAAAGAAAACGCTCATCTGTTAGGATTAACAAAATATTTTTCTATCTTAGATGAGAGCGATGCTATTTCTATCATCAAAGAATCTTTAAAAGAGCTAAATCTAGATCCAAAACAATACGAGCCAAGGAAAATCAAAGGCATTATCTCACGCGAGAAAGGTAAATTTACCAATATTTCTGACTATACTGAGACCGCCAATGACCCCCTTTCTGGTGGATATATGGGTAGGATTGTAGCTCAAGTATGGGCTCTGTATGAAAAGAAAAAAGGAGAGGAACAAGCCCTAGATTTCGATGATTTATTACTCAAAAGTGTGAAATTGCTCAAAGAAAACAAGGCTATTTTGGAAAGATACCAAGACCGCTGGCAGTATATACATATAGATGAATATCAAGATACCAATGAGGTCCAATACCTGATGAGCAGGCTCTTGTCAGAAAAGACTAAAAACATCTGCGTTGTGGGTGATGCGGATCAAAATATATATTCTTGGCGAGGAGCAAATTTGAAAAACATTCTTTCTTTTGAGAAAGATTATCCAAATTCCAAGATTGTTTTACTCGAGGAAAATTACCGTTCTACAAAAAATATTTTAGAAGCTGCAAATGAAATAATAAGGAAGAATAAATATCGCCCTGATAAAAATCTTTTCACCGAAAACAAGGTGGGGGATAAGTTGGGCTTATACGAAGCCTTGGATGAGACAGATGAAGCAGATTTTATCGCTACAAAAATTTTAGAGATTATAGACGCAAAAAAAATTGAAAGAGTCTCCGCCTTAAATGAAATTTCTGTTTTATATCGTGCAAATTTTCAATCTCGAGTACTAGAGGAGGCTATGCTCCGCTACAATATCCCTTATCAAGTGCTCGGTATAAAATTTTTTGAAAGAAAAGAAATCAAAGATACTCTTGCATACCTCCGAGCTGCACTCAATCCTGAGAGCTTGAGTGATCTAAAGAGAATTATAAACTTCCCAGCTCGTGGTATAGGCAAGGCCACCTTGGCAAAAATATTTGCCAAGGATACAGAAAGCCTGCCAATAAAAACAAAAATTAAAATAAATAATTTTTATAAAATTCTAGAAGATATAAAAGAAAAAATATCTACCGACAAGCCAAGCAATGTAGTAAAATTTGTAGTAAAACACTCTGGCATAGAAGACAATTTAAAAGTAGGAGGGGAGGAAGAATTAGAAAGATTAGCAAACATAAAAGAGCTAGCCACTCTAGCCATAAAATACGATAATTTGCCAAACGGACTAGGAATTGAAAGGCTTTTAGAGGATGCAGCTCTGGCTTCTGATCAGGATTCACTCATCATAAACACAGAAAAAAAGGAAGAGAAGAACGCTGTAAAATTAATGACAGTGCATGCTTCTAAGGGTTTAGAATTCAAATATGTTTTCATCACTGGTCTTGAATACGGACTCTTCCCAAATGTACGAGATGGAGAAACAAAAACCAATGAAGACAGCGAGGAGGAGCGCAGATTATTTTATGTAGCCCTCACTCGTGCAAAAGAAAAATTGTTTTTATCTTATACAAATTTCCGTACTATCTTCGGCTCTCGCAATATCAATGCTCCTTCAGAATTTTTGGCAGACATTCCAGCAGATTTATTAGAAAGAGAAGGTGAGAAAGATCAAATAAAAACTATATACATTTAGTTGAAAGTTATAAAGTTTGTAAAGTTATAAAGAAAATGCAAATAAAACACAAAGCAAAAAAATCTTTAGGCCAAAACTTTTTAAAATCAGAAATGATTCTAAAAAAAATTGTGGAAACTGGAAACATACAAGAAGGTGAGACAGTTTTAGAAATAGGACCAGGTAAGGGCGCACTGACACAAAAGCTTTTAGCTTCTAACTGCCAGCTTATAGCTATAGAAAAGGATAATGATTTATATGACTTCTTAAAAACTAAATTTGAAAAAGAAATTTCATCTGGCCAATTAAATTTAATTCACGGCGATGTGCTCGAGTTTAATACTGAAAGCTATAAGCTGAAAGCTGGCAGCTATAAGCTAATTGCAAACATACCCTACAACATTACTGGAGCAATTTTAAAAAAATTCCTCACTGAGACAAACCAACCAGAGAGTATGGTCCTCATGGTCCAGCACGAAGTTGCCCAGAGGATATTAGCCAAAGATGGCAAAGAGAGTATTTTATCTATCTCAGTAAAAGCCTACGGTGAGCCAAAAATGATAACTAAGGTTGATAAGAGGTTTTTCTCTCCAGCACCCAAGGTAAACTCTGCAGTAATAGCCATAAATCATATTTCTAGAAAAACCTTTGAAAACAAAGGCTTAAATGAAGAAAAATTCTGGGAAATTGTAAAAAATGGCTTTGCCCATAAGAGAAAAAAGCTCACTTCCAACCTAAAAAATGTGCTCGAACTAGATGAAAATACAAAAAAAGTTTTAGAAAATAAAAGAGCCGAAGATTTGAGCCTAGCAGACTGGATTCTAATAGCTAAAAGCTAGACGCTAAAAGCTGTTTCATGGTACAATTAACTTGTTATTTCTTGGAATTTTTTAAAAAATAAAAGATTTCTTCTCGTCGCTTGTGCGATAGTTTTTCTTGTTGTCATTATTTACATAAAAGAAGGTCCTTTTATAAAAAATGAAAGTAAAAGTACTAGAAAACTAAACAATGGCCTAGTGGGTACTGAGTTGGTGCAAGATTTGGTAAACAAAGATACAGATGGGGATGGTATTTTAGATTGGGAAGAGAACCTATGGGGCACAGATCCAAACAAAAAAGACACGAATGAAGACGGTGTGGGCGATAAAGCTGAAATAGAAAAAATGAAGGCTGAAAATAATAATGTATTAGATAACTACATTCCAATTGATGAAAACAATCTTACAGAAACAGACAAATTCGCCAGAGAACTATTTGCCACCATATCTACCTTAAATCAAAGTGGCCAAGTAGATCAAGAAACCGTAGATAAAATCACAGATGCTTTAGCTGACAGAATCAAAAATAACCCTCCTAGAAAAATATACAAAATAACTGATATCAAAACCAGCAAAGAGACAGGTAAAACTGCAGTCACAAAATACAACGATGCTCTAAATGCCCTATATAAAAAATACCCAATAAATGGCGATGTAATTTCAATATTTAATGAATTAACTTCCGACCAAGATACTACCGATCAAAAAGTCTTAAATTCCCTAGATCCTATAATAAAACAAACTTCATTGTTCGTAGATGGCATGACCAAAATCAGCACCCCTGTCTTTGTAGTAAATGAGCACCTAGCACTCTTAAACAGCTTGGAAAGAATATTGGAAAATCTTACAGATGTAAAAATGATAGACAAAGATATCATCATCGCCCTCGCTGGCATCAGCCAATACGATCAAAATAGCGATGACCTAGAAAACGCAGTCACGAACCTGACAAATAAGCTCAATCAAGAATTGAACAATTAGAAAAATATGAGATAATTAAAGAATAAAAAGGAAATGCTGAAAAAAAATAAGACAATCCAAAAGTTTATATCTACCATATTGATTATTGGATTTTTAATGCCTGCATCAGCTGGACTTTTTACTCCTAAAAAAGCAGACGCACAATTCCATGATGTGATCACTGGTATCTGGACAGGCTTAACCTCTGTTTTCACAGGAGTTAGTAAAGTGGAACAACACACTCAGACTGCAATCAGTGTAAAAAATGTAGCAAAAGAAATAACTAAACAAATAGTGGGCACCATGGTCAGACGCGCGCTCCAAGCTCTGACAAAAAGTACAATACAGTGGATAAATACAGGTCACTTTGGCAACCCTCTTTTTATAGAAAATCCAAAATCATTCTTTAAAGACATAGCGAAAACAGAACTTAAAACTTTTATAGATCAGACAGGTTATGATACTGTGCGCTTTCCTTTCGGAAAACAATACGCCCTCGACACCATCAATGCTTTCAAAACCCAAGCTTTAAATAATGCTCAATACACTCTCAGTAAAGCAACCTCAGATCCTGTATATCTACGTAATTTCCAAAATAACTTCAATGTAGGTGGATGGAATGGACTCTTGATAAATACTCAATACCCACAAAATAATATAATTGGATACCAAATGGTTGCCACTCAACAATTAGCAACCAAGCTCGCTGGCACATACACAAACACAGCAACAGCAGTACAACAAAAAGTCCAACAAGGTTTGGGATTTTTATCTCCACAAACTTGTCCTTCAAATCCAAACTATCCGGCAATGACAAATCCTTACAACAAACCTAGTTTTAAACCACTCGATTATCAAAAATACGAAGTAGCGCCAGTGTACTATGAAGGAGGACCTGATGAAGACCCTGACGCTTGGGAAAGAAAACTCCAAGGTATACCAGAAAACTTGGCTGAAATAGAAGCTGGAAAAATTAAATACAATGAAGCCAATAAAAAAGCCCAAGGTGAATTTGATAAAAAATATGCTTGTCCAGATGGTTTCGTCGACACCACTCCTGGTAGTGTGGTCGCAAACCAAATCATGAATGCTACCAGCACCACCTTCAGGCAAGGTGAACTCGGCCAAGCTCTGGGTGTGAGTATGTCTGCAATTTTTGATGCACTTACCAATAAATTATTAGACTGGGGTCTATCAAAATTAAGTAGTAAGAAAAACACAACCCCGATTAGTGATGACTGGAGTTATTATGGCAATACTTTGGGTACATCTGTCACTGGTGGTACAAACTATTCCTGGGATGGGGGGCCAGATGAAGAAATCTCTGTGGACGAATTTAAAAAGCAATTGCGAGGTAAGACTCTAGTCGTCGACAAAGAGACTAAAGTTCTCTTGAAAGAAGAAATAGGTAAGACTGGTAAGGGGGAATACATCCCAGGCGATATAGCAAATACTACAGCTGAAATACAATTGCTAGATAACGAGAGCGAGACCAACCCAGGCGTGACTCAGCTCATAGCTCAAATCTGGCCAAAGATCAGAGAGCTAGATATCTGCGTACCAGGACCAGATCTAGGCTGGGATACTAGAATTATCGATGAGAGAGATAGAGTATCTCAAGAGCTCCAGGAGAAGCTTTCAGACTCCGATCCTAAAAAAGCAGCAAATTCTCAGATAGCATTCAACGAATTAAAATTCGCAGTGAATACATTTAAGGATTGGATAAAGACTCAGATGATGCAATCTCTACCGAGTGCGATAATTTATATGGATAATATAAATTCTATCGATGGTCTATATCAAGAAAATAAAGAATTGACAGACAAGAGAAGAAACAAAACTCAAGCCTTGGCTAGAATCGTAGCTATCAACGCTAGCCTAGACTCCTTCACTACTCAACCTGAAGCAGGAACTCAAAAAGAAAAAGATCTGATAGCGATCCGAAAACAATACAATGCTACCAAGGACAATATTTCTAGTAGTGCTACTGTAGAAAGTGCAAAAGACGAACTCAATACAGCAAAAGATAAACTAAAAAATTTGAAGAAGATGGTAATAGAGTGCCGACAGCAGAGAAGCCAGATGGGCTGGGCAAATCCTGGCGGTATGAATAGTATGTATAATCCGAGTGGAGCTACCCCAACACCTACGCCTACTCCTACACCTACACCAAATCCCAACCCTACACCAAAATCAGGCAATGATGTAAATCCTCCACCATCTATAGATATCGGCCAAGTATCTTGGGGAGACACTGATCCATCTGGCTGGGCACAAACTGCAAACCTTGGCTCTGTAGATATAGGTGAAAATTCTATAAAATTAAATTACGACAAAGCCAATGTCTGGACACCGACAGATGCCCTCGGCGACCCTACTGCGATGACTGTGGGTAATGCTTGGATCTTTGTACACAAAGGTGGACGCTGGAATGCTGCTACTTTTGATTATCTACGACCAGGACAAACAGAAAAAGATACCAGTAATATACGCTGTGGAGGCGGAGAAGGTACTCTGCATGGCTTAGGAGATTTCGAACCAGTCCAAGGTGAGACTTATGGCTTTATGGTTTCAGGTTTAGCTCGCAATGGCGCCAAGGCAACGAATGAAAGAGAAAGGAGTAATATAGTAATGCAAACTTGGACAGACACTACCAGCAATAGTGATTGTGGTGGTGAGGAAGCATCACCAACCACAAACGACACGGGCACCCCAGGATCAGAATTATCTCTATTCTGTGGCCTTCCTATCCAAGGAGGATATGACCATGCACCATTCCTACACAGTAATGATGGAGGTGGAGGTGGTTTCTTTGGTGCTCTCGGAAAAATAACTGGCTTTATGCAAGGAGGATTAATAGGAGGATTAATAGGAGGCAAGATTGGAGCCACTGTGAATAGCACTCTCACAAAATTAAGAACTGGTACAGTACCTTACCCAGAAATACCTTATGTAAATGCAAAAAATGTACTAAACTGGAAAAGATTTGGTGGATTATTCGGTACTCACAAAGTAAATATTGAAATGAGTTGCCCGATAATATTTAAAGCAAACATCATAGATTACAAACAAGACCTACCTGGAAATGCCGGCCTGATAGATACTCCACTGTTTGGTGGTGAAGGTGGTAGTGATAATAGTGGCGAATGTACAGCACCAGCAGATGCTGGCAAGCACTCTGACCCTGGAGTGGCAGCAGCTATCAGCACAGCAAAATCTGAACTAGCAGCGACAGGTATGACATGGAGAGAACCTATCGAAGGTGAGCCGAATTTTGACGAAGTTGAGAGAACCTATGAATGTAATAGATTCGCAATCACCAAAAAAGCAGCTAAAATATTAGAGAGTCAGGGTAGCAATATCGGTCTTTGGAGCAAAACAGCTGGAAATAATTGTGATGGATACGCTGTAGATATCATGGCTTTCCCAGATGGATACTTGTACGATGTTCTTTCAGGAGGAGACCCTCAGCCGACATGGGGTAATGCGACTTGTGAGCCAGTGACACCGGAAAAATACAGATTGGCAAATCAAGTGCCGTAGAGTTTTGTTAGTTTGGTTTTGTGTTTGAAAAGTTTTTAAAGTAAATGAAAAGTTTAATAAAAAAATTAATACCGTATTTACTAATACTAACTATAGTAGTAAGTATTTTTGGATTTTCTAACCAAGTAAAAGCAGAAGATCCCTTAGGTAACTGTACTATAAATGACAACAGCACATTACCTGATGGAACAAAACTAAAAGGCAAAGTTGTTACAAGACGTCAATCTCAATGCCAATCACCAAATGTATGGAACGCAGATAGGTCTGGAGGAACGACAGCCTCTAACTCAGCTGAAGACCGTTCTCAATTTGAACATGAATACGACACCACCACCCAATGTGTAATGGGTGTAAGTGATGGTCTTATAAATGTACCTGGTTGTCTCATCACCTTATCCTATTATTTATTCTATGCTTTCCCTGCATTCATACTGGGTGTAGCAGCTAAATTTTTCAACTTCTTACTGGCGATATCCCTCTCAAGCTCGCTCACCATAAAAGCCACCTTTATACCTACTGCTTGGGGTGTAGTGCGTGACTTATCAAATATTTTTTTCATCATCGTACTCTTGTATGTAGCTTTTCAAACCATACTGGGCATCGGTGGAGGTGGCCACGGTGGAGGACCAAAAAAAATGATCGCTCAAGTCATAATCATGGCCTTGCTTATAAACTTCTCAATGTTCTTTACCCAAGTGGTGATAGATTCCTCAAACATTTTAGCGCTTGTTTTTTACAGCAAGCTCACAGTCACCACTAAAGTAGATGGCAATGAAAATAAATACATACCATCAAACACAGACAACGGAGAGAGAGATATAGCAGGGGCACTAGCAAATTCTTTCAATCCTACTAGCGCCTTGACTTGGAGCAATTTTTTCGACCAAGCTAGAAATATGCCTATATATAAAGGTGGTGTAAACATAAACACCGACCGCCAAAGAATGCCTCCTACCATAATGTTTGCATTGATCATGATCTCTGGGGCAGTGATGCTATTTGCAGCCTATGGTTTCTTTATCTCTGGGCTTAGCTTCCTCGGCCGTCTTGTAGAGCTTTGGATATTAATCATATTCTCTCCATTTGCTTTTATGTCTTCTACTCTGCCAGTGCTAGAACACGTACCAGATGTGGGCTGGGATGCCTGGCTAAAGAGACTGATGAAGACGGCCTTTATGGCACCTATCTTCATGTTCTTTATGTATTTCATCTTCATGCTCATACAATCAAATCTTTTCCAGGGTTTGATAAATCAAAATAATGATTTGCTCTCTACAATAGTGGGCATAGTGGTACCGGCACTCATACTAGTGATCTTACTCATGCGAGCTACTAGCTACGCTAAAAAAGGCGCAGGCCAACTAGGCGAAATGGCAGTAAAAGGTGGCCAAATGGTAGCAGGCCTAGCAGGTGCTGCGGCACTGGGTGGTGCAGGTATAGCACTAC
>CAZFKY010000025.1:0-8967 GCA_964519485.1 uncultured Candidatus Saccharibacteria bacterium
ACAGTAATACGTGCTGGGTCTCCTTGGCGAAGAGCAAATATGAGAGATTCACATTCATCAAGGTCGAGGGAAAGATTTTCTTTATTGCCAAAACGAGGTTGCATCATGATATACACATCTCGATCACGCACACTATCTGTGTGGTGAACAATAAATGAACCATCTGCAAAAACTTTATAAGATACAGGAGAAAGATGGGTTTTTAAAAGTTTAGCTACTTCTTTGGTCAAAGTCTGGTTTACTCCACTAGCAGAGCCATAAATCTTTAGCGGGTATGGGTTTAGATTTAGATTATTCATATGCTCGAATTCTAACATAAAATTTAAATAAGAAAATGGCCCCGGCGCAGTATTGAGTTAAAGCGCCGGGGCCCGATCTAAAAGGCTCCCATGGCATACGCCCTCACCTCCTCCCAATGAAACGGCGGAATTACACGAACTCTCCGCCTCTGCGAATCGAGGTTTCCTGCGACTCGCAACGGCACTCCATAGTCCTCCTTTCTAAAGAGCAATTTATCCCGCCTCTTTTAGCGAAACACCAGCCTTTTTTCTAGAAGGCTGGTGTTTGGGTTGTCTTTTTGTTTTGTTACAGCACAAACATCAGCCTTCTAGGTTGTAAAAAATAAAGTAACAAAAAAAGTTGTTGAAAAAATTATTCATATTAAAAATTAAATTTTGGTCGACGCCGCGAGTGAAACCACCCGCGACGCCAACCGATGAGGCTCTACTTCCGGACAAACATGCTGGACTTGATCGACGGGTGATATTCAGTGAAGTCCCGCACGTATGGCTTCGGTGAGTAAGTGCCTCGAACCGGAGATCTAAAAATCCGGCCGAAAAACGTGAAGAGTGAAGACAGTAAGCCCTTTTTCATACACGTCCCGATGTACTCTTGTTCGCTACATAGCGAAACACCAGCTTCTTTTCTAGAAAGCTGGTGTTTGGGTTGTAAGTTTGTTTTGAGAGTTTTACAGCGCAAGCATCAGCCTTCTAGATGTAGAAAAGAGCTTCTTAAAAAAGAAGTTCTTGCAAGCTGACTTAATAAATTTTGCGCCTGTGTTTATCACCTTTTTAATATGACATATCTAAAAAATAATGCAAGTAGATATAAAAGCTAGGCGGGCGTCCTCTCTCGAGAACGTCCGCCATGAGTTTTGCGCGTGATTTATTGCTCAAAGAAAAGCCCGCGCAAGGCCTTCTTCGTCAGACGAATGCGGTTTCTAATTGGCTCGGCGCATGGCTCTTCGAGCCTAGCGCCAAACAAACCACACACCTCACAAAAGCTATCTCCCTCTGCCACGGCATGCGATTTGTGTACGAAGTAGGTCTGACCCCACTCCGTATCCATCTGCCCCGTCAATTCTCTGAGGTTGGCGGAGAAACCTCTGTCGCTAGAAGACATTGTTTTTCCTCTTCCCGAAGAAAGGGCCCAGCACGATGCCAGACCCAAGAACAAACACAAAAAATATTATGCTCCTATTTTAAAAAATTTCAAATCGTAAATAAAAAATTTGGTAGGCGTCGCGTGTGTTCTTGTGCACGCGACGCCCCCAAACGATACCCTCTACCTTGGCTTCACCAAAGGCTTTGGGCGGAGGTGGTCTTCGCCCAACGACGGCGAAGGTGAGCTGGAAGCTGGGGCGCCTTAGCGTCCCGCTTCTTCTTCATCTCGATCTCAGCGAGAACCTCGAGCGGGTCCCGCACCTCGAGGATGATGTGCGAGCCGTCAGCGAGACGACGGACGTCACTGACAACACGACCACGACGGATGGGTTCTTCCTTGGCCATAACACCTCAAAGAGCATGTTCGTCCCAAATGACGAACACCGACACTTTTGTGCCGGTGTGTGAATTTCTTATAAAGAGAAAGAAATTAACAAATCGACGCAAAAGCCTCGGTGTCTGTAAACCACCAATAACTTCCCTTGATTTGTAAATTTCTAAATATCATCATACTAGTATGCTAGTATATATAAAAATAAAAAGCAAGTGGTAAAAATGCTTTTATGTGGAAAAGTCTATAAATCTTTATTTTATAAGCTTCAAAACCTTATGCAGGGCTCCATCTTTCCTCCTCATCTCCCTACTTCCCCTAGTGACTGTGGCTACCCCCAAATGCATATCTTCGGCTATAGCCTGGTGATGCTCCCCTTTCTCGAGGCGCTTCACTATCTCTAAACGCACAGCAATATTTTCAAATTCTCTAGGAGTGAGAATCTCCTTCAGAAAACCTCCGAGAAGATTACGATCTTTTGAAATTTTAGAAATAGCACTTACTATTTCTTTTTTATATTGATCTATATTATTTTTCATCCCAGTAGTAAAATTTTAAGTTTTTATTAAAGTTGTTATTGTTTGTAATCAAAAATTTACTACGGGACTAGTACACTTCCACACCTATCTTTGTCTTTACTTCATGCATCTTGGCCTCTGCTACCTTTTTAGCTTTTTTGCCACCTTCTTCTAGTATCCTCAAGGCACTGGCCAAATCTTTCTCGAGTTCTAGACGGCGTGCACGCATAGGTGCGATAAAAGCTTCTAAGTCTTCAATCAAGAGCTCTTTCATTTCTTTATATTTACCTTTTTTACTCTCATAAAGTGGGAGCAAATCAGAAGCTGGGCGGAAGAGCTTGTGTATAGCATAGACATGCTCTGGTATATCTTTACCGGAATCAGTGACTATACTCATCACACATTTCTTTATCTCTTCATAAGAAGCAAAAAGCGGGATAGTGTTGTTATAGCTCTTACTCATCTTGCGTCCATCAGTACCAGGTACTATAGCCACATCTTTCATGATCATAGCTTCAGGTAATTTGAAAGTCTCACCAAACAAGTTGTTGAACTTACCTGCTGTGTCTCGAGCTATCTCTATATGTTGCTTTTGATCTTGACCTACTGGAATAATATCTGGACTGTAGAGCAAAATATCTGCCGCCATCAGCATAGGGTAATTGAAAGTACCGACATCTATCTCTTTATTTTTAGCCTCCGCATCCTTGAAAGCATGGGCACGCATGAGGTATGGCATGGTGGTGATAGTATCAAAAATCCATGTGAGTTCAGTGTGTTCAGAGACATCACTTTGTTTAAATAATGTAACTTTCTTAGGATCAAGACCAATAGCTAGAAAATCGAGCAATACCGCTATGATATTCTCACGCATAGCCTTTGGGTCTTGGACAGATTTCATAGCATGATAATCCACTATGAGGGCATAAACCTCATAATCATCTTGCAGATCTACGAGTTGCTTCATCATACCAAAATAATTCCCAATATGAGGCTTTCCAGAAGGCTGAATACCTGACAATAATACCTTTTTTGACATAATTTAATTTTACCATAGCTACACGAGTACAGCAAAAATTCGCCGCTTTACCCGCAAGCGGGCTCCGACACGGACTCATTTTTTCTGTACTCGCTCCGCTTTCCACATCTTTACCACAGCTTTGCCCACTTTCTGGTTTGGACATTGTTTACAACATTGCTAGAATAAACCACATGGTAAAGAACATAAAAAAAGATAGTATACGAATTCCACCTCAGAGTATCCCTTCTGAAAAAGCAGTCTTGGGCTCCATCATGCTCCGCAAGGATGCTATGCATGAAGTAGAAGACATGATCACTCCTGATTCTTTTTATGCTGAAAAACATAAAATAATTTTCGAGGCAATGCTAGACCTGTCGAACAAAAACGAACCGATCGACATGCTCTCCCTCTCTACTAAGTTAAAAGAAAAAAAACTATTAGATAATGTGGGTGGCAATCAATACCTCGCAGAGATTGTGAATGAAGTTCCCTCTTCCACCAATGCAAAGCATTATGCAAGCATAATGCAGAAAAAATATGTCCTACGAAATTTGATCGAAGCTGCAGACTATGTATCCGAGCTAGCTTTTGACGAAGGTGATGATCATATGGATGAAGTATTAGATCTAGCAGAAAAGAAAATATTTTCTGTGGTTTCTTCTCCTAAAAGCCAAAAATTTGTAAGCTTGAAAGATTCCCTACCAGAAGCCTACGAACGCTTAGAAAAACTTCACGAGAACAAAGGTGTTCTCCGTGGTTTGCCTACTGGATTTAAAGATTTGGACAATATGCTCTCTGGTTTTCAAAATTCTGATTTGATAATCTTGGCAGCTCGCCCTTCTATGGGTAAGACTACTCTCGCCCTAGACATGGCTCGCATGGCCGGAACCAAACACGATAAGTCTGTATTGATTTTCTCTCTTGAAATGTCTTCTCAGCAACTCGTGGACCGTATGCTCTCTGCAGAATCTAGGGTGAACGCTTGGAATTTACGCACTGGGCGCCTATCTTCTGACCGCGACTTTTCTCTACTACGTGACTCGCTGGATAAACTGGCTAAAGCAAAGATATTTATCGATGACCAAGCTGGAAACTCTATCGTCCGCATGAAATCTCTCGCCCGCAGAATCAAAGCTGAAAAGGGACTAGACTTTATAATCGTAGACTACCTCCAGCTCATGAGCACATCAAAAAATTATGATTCTATGGTGAACCAAGTCACTGAAATATCTCGATCTCTCAAGGCCCTCGCTAAAGAGCTCGATGTGCCTGTGCTCGCCCTCTCTCAGCTCTCTCGTGCTGTGGAATCTCGTGGTGGCAAACCTCGCCTATCTGACCTCCGTGACTCTGGATCTATCGAGCAGGATGCAGACGTGGTGATGTTTATCCACCGTGAAGATAAAGGTAAGGATGAAGCTGATAAGACAAATATTGCAGAAATCTTAATCGAAAAACACAGAAATGGACCTACTGGAAAAGTAGATCTATATTTTGATGAAAAGACTACTACTTTCCTAAACCTTGAAAAGAGCTCTATATCTGATTTCGCTCCATCCAAGATCGGTGGTGATTTGGACGAATTTTAGTATAATTGAAGCGGGTGCAGAATAAATGAGCTCGTGTCGGAGTCCGTCGGATTTTAACGGGTAAAGCGACGAATTTATTCTGCAGCCGCGCAAACATGGACTCAATAGAAAAACTGACTGAAATATTTAAAGAATTCCCCGGTATAGGAGAAAGACAGGCTCGCAGGTTTGTGTACTTTTTGATGTTCCGCAATGCTGACTATGCGAGCAACTTATCCAAGTTGGTATTGGAATTAAAAAAAGAAGTCTCTCAATGCAAAGAATGCTTTAAATTTTTCTTAAACAAAAAATCTGCTGGCACTACTTGTGAAATCTGCTCAAACCCAAACACTGACCCTGCCCTACTCCTTGTAGTGGAAAAAGACTCAGATTTAGAAAGTGTCCAAAAAAGTAAAGTTTACAGTGGAAAATATTTTATCCTCGGTGGTTTGGTACCAATAGTAGAAAAAACTACAAAAAATCGAGTACGCATAGAAGAACTCAAGAACAAAATCTCAAAAAACTCTGAGCTCAAAGAAGTCATCATCGCATTTTCCCTCTCACCTCAAGGTGAACACACAGACCAATATGTCCGTGAACAGATCAAGGATATTTGTGACAAACAAAATATTAAAATATCTTCCCTCGGCCGTGGGCTCTCCACCGGCACCGAGCTAGAATACAGCGACAACGACACCCTCAAAAACGCCCTAAAAAATAGACAATAAAGATTACTTTGTTGTGACTACGCTCAGACACTATAAATAAATTTATATGCTCCTCGCTTGTCAAAATAAAAAATCCCGTTGCGGGGATTTTTTATTTTATAGAAGTAATTTTTACTTTAAAGAATGGCTGGCGGTGTCCGTTTCTCTTCAAATAGCGAGACTTTTGTTTATATTTAACTACCATCACCTTGCGTGTACGGCCGATCTGTACGAGCTCTCCTTCTACCTTTGCACCCTTGATTGTAGGGGTACCGATAGTGGTGTCTTTTCCGTCGTCCACGAGCAAAACCTCGTCAAAAGAGATCTTGTCTCCAACCTTAAATTCACCCTTTATTTTCTCGATAGAAACAAAGCCTCCTACGGAGACTCGATATTGCTTTCCACCTGTTTGTATTACTGCAAACTCCTCTTTATTCATAGGCCTTATATTATATGATTTTTAACAAAAAGGCAAGTCTATGCTACAATATGACCTATATGGAGACCAAATTTGTGGAAAGATACTTTTTCTTCGGCCTGCTCATAGCCACCCTAGTTTTGACATTTTTCATATTTAGGCCGTTTTGGGTAGTTTTAACCCTAGGTATTTGTTTCTCTATTACCCTATATCCTGTATACGAATGGTTTAAGAAATGGAGCCCAAATTGGGTAGCATCTCTTTTTACCGTGGTAGTATTCACATTTTTAGTATGTGGCCCTCTCTTGGGTATAGCAGTAATCATCTTCAACCAAAGCCAAAACCTTTATCATGCTGTGGTCAGCAATGGTGATGCCAGCCCTTTTCTAGATTCACTAGGTATAACCATAAACAAAATACTACCTCATGGCATAAATTTTGATATTCACGCCAAAACGACAGAATTCATCTCATATGTATCAAATAATATTACAGATATTTTTACCACCACTATATCTGCTTTCTTTTCTTTTGTACTCATGCTTTTTATCATGTTCTATTTCTTAAAAGACGGCAGTACTTGGAGAAAAGCCATCGTGATCCTCTCACCTCTCGCAGATAAAGACGATGAGAAGATAATCAACAGACTCTCTCACTCTATAAATACAGTCATCAAGGGTTCTCTCTTTATCGCTCTGATCCAGGGAGTATTGATGGGTCTTGGTCTATTCTTTTTTGGTGTCCCAAATGCTGCTCTCTGGGGTGTGGTGGCTAGTGTTTGCTCTCTCATACCTACTATCGGCACATCTCTCATATCTGTACCAGCTATAATATTCCTATTGGTCACTGGTCATACTGGCCCAGGTATAGGATTGCTGATTTGGGCAGTACTTGCTGTAGGTATGGTAGATAATTTCCTAAGCCCACTCATCGTCGGTAGTCGAATAAATATTCCACCATTGCTCATTTTATTTGCTGTGCTCGGTGGTGTAGCTCTCCTCGGACCTATAGGTATACTGATGGGACCACTCACCATATCTCTCCTATACACCCTAATATCAATTTACCGCAATGAATTCAAACAAACTTCAATTTTATAATACCCTCTCTAGAAACAAAGAAGATTTTACACCTCTAAATAAAAACGAGGTCAAAATGTATACTTGCGGGCCTACTGTATACAATTACGCTCACATAGGTAATTACCGTGCTTATGTTTTTGCAGATATTTTAAAAAGGTCCCTCGCCTACAATGGCTACAAGGTGCACCACATCATGAATATCACCGATGTAGACGACAAGACCATTCGCGATAGCCAAAAAGAAAATAAAACTTTAAAAGATTTTACAGAATTTTATACTGAGAAATTTTTTGAAGATTTAAAAATGCTCAATATAAATATGAGCAAAGAAAATTTTACCAAAGCTACAGACAATATACCCGAGATGGTATCAATGATAGAAAAGCTAATGGAAAAAGGTTTAGCTTATAAGAGTGCTGATGGCAGTATTTATTTTGACATTAAAAAGTTTAAAAATTATGGCAAGCTATCTCAGCTTGATTTAAACAATCAAAAAGAAAATGCTTCTGGCCGAATTCAGAGTGACGAATATGATAAAGAAAATGTGCAGGACTTTGCTCTCTGGAAAGCTTGGGATGAAAAAGATGGTGATATCTTTTGGGAGACTAGTCTCGGCAAGGGCCGCCCTGGCTGGCACATAGAATGCTCTGCAATGAGTATAAAATTTCTAGGTGAACAATTTGATATTCACACTGGTGGAGTAGACCTCATCTTCCCTCACCATGAGAATGAGATAGCCCAAAGCGAAGGTGCCACTGGAAAACATTTTGTAAAATACTGGATGCATAATGAATGGGTATTGGTGGACTCTAAGAAAATGGCAAAATCCGCTGGGAATTTTTATACTTTGCGTGACATAGTAAACAAGGGTCTAAACCCTCTCTCCTATCGCTTTTGGCTCTTAATAGCAAACTACCGTACTCGGGTAAACTTTGTCTGGGATGCATTAGAAGCCTCCGAGACAGCCCTAAAACGCTTATATGCACTATATTTAGACCTAGGAGATGAAATAGGCGCTGTCCACCAAGAATATAAAAATAAATTTACAGAGTATATCAATGACGACCTCAATACTCCCCGCGCATTATCACTGCTTTGGGATGTGACCAAGGATGAAAATATGTCAGATGGCGACAAAAAAGCTACTATCTTAGATTTTGATAAAGTCCTCGGTCTTGGTTTTGAATTTATTCAAAAAGAAAAAGTACCTACCGAAGTTATCGAATTATTGAAACAAAGAGAGAAAGCTCGCAAAGAAAAAGATTTTAAAATGTCAGACGAACTACGTGCAAAAATAAATGCGCTTGGGTTTGAGGTAAAAGATGTGCCCGAGGGTCAGAGAGTAAATAAAATTTAATTCTCCCAAGGAAGATTCTGCCAACCAAAATGACCCCATCTTGCAGTGTCGGTATATTTTATGGTGTCTAGTTTTAACATAGTGCGAATTCCTTTTGGACTCAGATCATAACCGATAATATTTGATTCTACTCCATCTAGCACAGCCACAGCCATGACTGGATTTGGTTTACCTATAGCATAAGCCAGCTTCACAAAGACTTCCTTTGCATTGCCTGCACGCACTATATCTACTGCTATTTTACGAGCAATATATGCACCACTGCGGTCCACTTTGGTGTAATCTTTACCAGAAAAAGATCCTCCACCGATAGGTACTTCTGGACCATAATTATCTATGATTAATTTTCTACCAGAAAGACCAGTGTCTGCATCAAAGCCACCCAAGGTCCACTCACCTGCAGGATTGATCAGATATTCCTGTGCTTGAATTAAACTTTGCACCAAAGGTAATAAATCTGCGTTTTTAGAATTTTGAAAAGACACTACGACAGTTTTTACTTTATCTCCTGCTAGGGTCACTTGCA
>CAZFKY010000026.1:0-6606 GCA_964519485.1 uncultured Candidatus Saccharibacteria bacterium
TGACCCTTATAGTGTATTTTTCCCTCCAGCGGAAGCTAAAGCTTTTAGTGAAGAAATCGCTGGAAATTTTACAGGAGTTGGCATGGAAGTCGGCACAAAAAACAAGATCCTCACCGTGATAGCGCCACTCAAAGACACCCCTGCAGAAAGAGCTGGTATAAGATCAGGTGATCAAATCTTAAAAATCGACAAGACCATCACCGCTGGTTTATCTGACGACGAAGCAGTGAAATTAATTCGTGGAGAAAAGGGTACTACTGTGACTCTGACTATATTCCGCGAAGGCTTCAAGGATCCAAAAGAAATAAAAATAGTGCGTGATGTGATAAATATACCTACCCTAGATACCGAAGTCCGACCAGATGGTATTTTTGTAGTAAAGCTCTACAGCTTTGATGCTAATGCAGCTAGCATGTTCAACCAAGCTATGCAAAAATTTATGGAGACTGGTAGCGACAAACTCATCATCGATCTACGTGGTAACCCAGGTGGCTACCTAGATGCAGCTGTAGATATAGCATCTTGGTTTTTACCTAGTGGTAAGACCATCGTGACTGAAGATTATGGTACTTATAAAAAACCTACTGTATTCCGAAGTCGTGGTTATAATATTTTAGGTGATAAATTAAAACTAATAGTCTTAATCAATGGTGGCTCTGCTTCTGCTTCTGAAATCGTATCTGGTGCATTGCAAGATCAAGGAAAAGCAAAATTGGTAGGGGAGCAAAGTTTTGGTAAAGGTTCTGTCCAAGAAGTCATCGACCTTACCAAAGACACCTTACTCAAAATCACCGTGGCAAAATGGCTCACTCCAAATGGCCACATGATCCATGGCAAAGGCCTCACTCCGGACTACGTAGTGCCTATGACTAGAGCTGATTTTGACGCTAAAAAGGACCCTCAGATGAATAAAGCAATCGAATTGCTTAATAAATAAAAAAAGGCTATAAATAGGTTATGAAAGTAATATTCCTGAAAGACGTGCCTCGTGTCGGTAAAAAATACGATATCAAAGAGATCAATGATGGCTATGCCATGAATTTTCTCTTTCCTCAAAAGCTTGCTGAAATAGCTACACCATCTGCTATTGCAAATTTAGAAAAAAGACAAAAAAATATTGAAATCGAAAGGGAAGTGCAAGAAGATCTCCTCAACCGAAGCCTAGAAGAAATAAAAAACAAAGTGGTGCATATAAAAGGCCGCACAGATGATAAGGGTCATCTTTTCTCTGGTATTAGAGCTAGAGATATCGTAGATGCTATGAGAGCTGAACACCGCGCAGAGATAGAAGAAGGTGCTATCAAGCTAGAAAAACCAATCAAAGAAGCAGGAGAATTTGAAATCAAAATCGAAATCCGAGGCAAAAAATCTTCTTTTAAACTTGTCGTAGAGAAAATATAAACACAAATAAAAAAATCCCCTTAATGGGGACTTTTTATTTTTTATATTTAAGCGATGACGTTTACTACTTTGTTTACCTTTGTCTTACCGTTAAATGAAGTCTTTCTCTTTGATCCGAATTTTACGATACCTTCTTTCATTGCAAATATAGTGTGATCCTTGCCCATAGAAGTATTTGTACCAGGGAGGATAGGTGTACCGCGTTGGCGGATGATGATAGATCCAGGGTATGCACGCTGTCCATCAGCTACCTTTGTACCTAGGTATTTTGGTTGGGAGTCTCTTAAGTTTTTGGCGGTTCCGCCGGCTTTTCTATGTGCCATATGATTACTTTAATGTTAAAATTAAGTAAAGTCAGTATAAACTATATTATGGAAAAAATCAAGCATTTTATTGCATCTAATACAGGAAAAGATATCTTGACCGTTTTAATTGTAATTCTAGTGGGTTTGGGATCTTTTGGCCTAGGTAGACTATCCAAAGTATCCTCTCAGGCTGGTTTAAAGGTCTCATATGAGGGGGAAAGGGAAGAAATAGGCCAAATTAGCCCAAATATAGATATAAGCCCAAAAACTCAAAATGGAGCCTTTTTTGGGTCAAATAAGGGCTCTAAATACTACTCTTTAGGCTGTGCAGCTGGTAAAACCATAAAGCAAGAAAATAGGGTATACTTTAATACATCCGATGAGGCCGAAGCTGCTGGTTATACCTTATCAACTTCATGTAAATAAAATGAATACAGAAATAGAAGCAAAATTTACAAACATAAATAAAGATGAAATTCGCAAAAAACTAAAAGAGATAGGTGCTACTTTAGTTTATAAAGAGAGACTAATGAGGAGGTATAATATGGACTTTCCTGATTTTAGATTAAAAGATAAAAAAAGTTGGCTACGCATCAGAGATGAAGGAGGAAAAATTACCTTAGCTCTAAAACAAAAGCTCTCGCATGACCTTCATGGTACCAAAGAATTAGAAGTTGAAGTTGACGATTTTGATAAAACTAAAGAATTACTTTTTAGTATTGGTATGACTACAAAAAATTATCAAGAAACTTATCGCGAGAGCTGGACCTTGGGCAAGACTCATATAGATATAGATACCTGGCCCTGGATACCACCTTTGGTAGAGATAGAAGGGGAAAACGAGGAGTCTGTAAAAGAGGCTGCTTTAAAGATGGGTTTTAATTGGAGTGATGCGAAGTTTGGAAGTGCACTGACATCTTATCAAGAAGTTTTTGATATCACTGGCGACGATTTACATTACTTACCAATAATTACTTTTGAGGAAAAGCCCCCTTTGGGTTGGAAAAGAAAGTAAGGGAAGCGGTATATATAAAATATAGGCACGTCGCACAATATATCTTTCGCGACACGCTATTAGGCTAAATAGCTTTAAGAGGCACTTCTTGGGAACCTTTGATCTAAGGATCTCTTTAAATGTCTTAGATAAGCCACAAAAGAATCTGCATTAACTTTATCCCAGCTTTCTTTATCATCTTTCATATAAAACAAATGTGGATCCAAAAACATTAATTTAAATTTATTACCATCTCTAGCCACTACGAGATTCTTTTGACCAAATATATCTATTATCATCCCCTGTTCATCTAGGGTCTTTTGGGTTATATCCAAAAAAGACCTCAAATTTGTCAAAAATTTAGGATCTTGTTTACATAATCTTAAAATTTCACCTTCACTCAAATCATCAAAAAAATCTCTCAAATCAAATCCTTGAAATTGTTGCACCAGAGCAATTCTAGACTCTTTTATGTATTTAGATGGGTTTTGTACAATTAAAGAAAATTCTTTTGGTATAAAATCAGGTATAGCACCATATAATTTTTGAATATCTTCGTATTCTCTTTTTTCTTGATTGAGGGTGCGTACTTCATCATCTAGATTATCTCTACTATCTCTTTTTTGAATTTTGAGTACATAAGATGGCAATCCATTTTCTCTAGATTCCAATAAAAGAACCTCGCATTCCGAACCACTACCGATACGCCCCCTAAAAGAAAATCTCTCCATATCAAAAGGCAAATCTTTCGGATCTTCAAAGATCCTATTCATCAATCTTTTTATTTTTTCATTTTGAGGTAAGAGCTCATTTATAAACTTAAATGCTGTAGATATTCTCTCAGCATTACCCGTTCTCGGGCTCACAGCCTTTTTAAATAGGTCCAATTTAGCTTCAGTGCCTACTTGGTATTCATACAAACCTCTCGCTGCTGCCTCTTTAAAAGAATGTCCGTATTGTTCGAGACTTTTCATTTCCGTTTTTCTTAATTAAATTAAGGATTTATATTATTAGAATTTACTTTTAGATTTTGAGATGCATTATCAAAGTCTGTAGGCTGGCCATCACGAATGCGCTCCATATTAGATATAAAACCTTTCCAGAAAATATTTATCCAGACATCGTGCCAGAGATAATCCGCTGGTCCGGCTAGATATTTATCCCAAAGACTACGTGTAGTTCCCCCGACATAATTCAAATTTTCTTGACCAGTCGGGCTCTCCACCACACCTTTGATACTGATATTGTAATAACTGAGAACTAAAATCAAAACAAAACCCAAGACGAGAATACCTAGTATGCTTATCCCCGCTTGATTTGTTTTATTTGTTTTCATTTTATTTTAAGACGTTGGCAAAAAATGTAGTAAACCAATGTATGACTCCGGAAATCGTAAGGCCGAAATATTTCATTATGAGGAGCGCCACTACGATGAGTAAGATGAGTTGTATAAAACCTCCTTGATTATCTTTTATACCTTTATTCATATGTATATTTTACCACCAAAGACTCCCCTCTGGCAAACTATTTTTTTGCATAATTTGGGGGCAAGAAATACAGTGGGTCCAAGTAGGCATTGATAGCTGCTATGGGCTGGGTCAAGACTCTACCTGGGCAAGATTTACTAGGTATGCTCTTAATCTCAGCTGCATCTGGCGCATACACAGACACATGCAAATGTGGCCCTGTAGAATAGCCCGTATTGCCACTATAAGCCACCACTTCGCCTCTCTCTACCTTTTGCCCTGTATAAGCTTTTATGAGCGACAGATGGCCATAAGCGCTAGATAGGCCATTGTCATACTTTATAAACACATATTTACCAAAAGATGTACCTGGGCACTGTGTATCGGTATCTCCCGTACCAGCCACCACGCCCCGCGCCATAGCTTTTACTGGTGTACCCACCGAAGCTCTAAAATCCACACCACCGTGGCTACCAGATACATATAGGCGCTTAGAGTCCACCGTTTTACCAAATTGCTGAGTCACGAGCACATAATCAAGTGGCCAAGAAAACACACCAGCACTAGGCAATCTAGATGGATCGAGCACATATTTGAGTTGAGATTCATAATCCCGCAGTTCTTTTTCTAGGGCATCTTTTTGGGCCACTCTATCTTTCAAAAGTTTTTGATAGTTAGCTTCATTATTTTTTGTTTGAGCGAGAAGTTTTTTCTTTTGATTTGCATTTTGTTCTACGATTTTTTTCTGATCTGCCAATTCGCCTTTCAAGCTGACCAATTCATTCTTGGCATCCACTGTCTCTTTTCTAGTATCTTCGAGTTCACCTTTTACTTCTTTTAATTGCACGATTTGCTTTCGGATTTTTTCTCGGACAGTCATCACATTATCTATATCATTCCAAGCACTGCTAAATTTTTCAGAAGATAAGAGATTTTCTACTATCGATCCATTTTCAAATTCACTGGTCTCTTTTATGCCTAGAGCTATAGCTTCACTGCTATTAGAGATAGAATTTTGTTTTATATTTATATCTTTACTCAGGCTTTGGATTTTAAGATTGGTTTTATCTATCTTTTTTTGAGTCACAGAGATATCAGCCTCGAGCTTTTTGCGAGTAATATCCAGCTCTTTGATAGAGCCTGAGAGTGAGCTTTTTTGCTTACCGATATCGTCCAATTGCTTTTGATAGGCAGCTATTTCAGCTTCGAGCTTATCGATATCATTATTTTTCTGAGCAATCTTGTTTTGCAATTCTTCTGCAGTCTCTGCCAAAACAAAAAACATCGGAATAAAAACCAGTAAAATAATTAGCCCGAGATTAAATTGCTTTTTGTAGGCGAGAAATTGTCTCATCTTTTCCTATTACAGAAGCGATAATAAATGGATCTGGAGATTGATCTTTTCCTGATAGGGCATAGCGTATAGGATGTAGTACCTCTCCCCTCTTTTCGGCTTTATCAGCTAGAGCCATGAGAATTTCTTTCACATTTTCTTTAGTAAAATTATCTGCATCCAATTTATTCAATACTTCTATAGCATTTTGTAAATTTTCTTTTGTTTTATCTGGCGAAGTATCCTTGAAATTCAATTTATTTTTATCGATCATTGGCACGGACACGAAAAATTCCAATTCACCAGTATCTACCATGCCTTGTATATCTCCCCATTTAGAAATACGTTCAAAAATTATCGGCACAAGATTTTTATTTTGAAGATTGACAGGCAAACGTTCTAAAATATTTTTCTCTATCTCACTCGCACTCAATCTTTTCATGTGTTCTTTGTTGAGCCAATCGAGTTTTTCTTCATTAAATTTTCCACCACCTTTTTGAATATGAGAAAGTTCAAAAGCTTTTATGATTTCATCTTTATTTAACACCTCTCTATTATCTCCTTCGCCAGGATTCCAGCCTATAAAAGCCAAGAAGTTCAGCATGGCCTCAGGGAGATAGCCTTCTTTTTTATATTCCATAACATCTTTAGCCCCATCTCTCTTGCCGAGCTTTTTTGTACCTGCTTCTCCTAGAATAGGTGGCAAGGTAGCAAAGATTGGTGGTGTTATACCTAGAGCATCATATAGTGATAAAAATTTTGGTGTAGAAGCTATAAATTCATCTGCTCGCATTATATGGGTCACCTCCATCTCGAGGTCATCTATAATGTGCGCAAAATTATAAGTAGGATATCCATCACTCTTGATTAAGATAAAATCGTCGAGGGCTTCTGGTCCTGCAGATAAATCTCCACGCACAACATCGTGCCACTTATAAGATTTTATTTCTGGTGTTTTAAAGCGTAGTGCCTGTGTACCATCCCAGACTCCAAAAGTCTCTGGTCTGTGATCACGGTATAGGAATGGTCTCTTTTCAACTTCTGCTTTTTTTCTAAAACTCTCTAATTCTTCGCTGGTATATGGATCCGGATAAGCCAAACCTTTTT
>CAZFKY010000026.1:6706-8759 GCA_964519485.1 uncultured Candidatus Saccharibacteria bacterium
CCCACATGCATAAAACCCGTAGGACTAGGCGCAAATCTTGTGACAACCTTTTTATTCATAAGGTTATTTTAACATATTTTAGAGAAAAGTAGTTGTTTTCTTCTCTGTTACTTTTCGTGGGTGAGAGCCATGTCTACGATGGCATGTGCTATTTTGAGTGAAGCATCTCCTTTAGCAAAAGCTTTGGCGTTGATAGACATCTCATCAGCCACTTCTTTATTATCCAAAATTCTCTCAATCTCTGATGCAAAAATATTTGCTGTCATATTAGCCTCCTCGATCACACTACAAGCACCTTCGCGTGCATAGTTAAAAGCATTTTTTCTCTGGTGATCCATATTGGTCTTGGTTATCGGGATCAAAATTGAAGGCAAATTCCAAGCTGCAATTTCAAAAAGAGTTGAGCCTGCACGAGACACCACCACACTCGCAGCTCCTGCAGCCATCTTCATCTGGAGAGCATTCAAGAATGGCTTGGAGATATATCTGATTTTATTTTTATTGTTTTCTAAAACTACCTCTGCCCTACCTGAAACATTTTCAAAATTATTCACTCCTACTTGGTGGATTACTTGATATTTTTCTACCAATCTAGGCAATGCATCGAGCACAGTATTATTTATGAGCTCTGCACCTTGAGATCCACCCAAGATCAATATCACTGGCAAGCCTGCTTCAAATTTGAAAAATTCCAAGGCTTCATTGTGAGGCGCTTTAGTGCCCACGGTAGATCGCACAGGTTGCCCAGTCCAAGCCACTCTGTCTTTTGGGAAAAATGAGGCAGCCTCACGAAAAGACACAGCTATTTTTTGTGCAAAACGACCAGCCCAGAGGTTCACCCTGCCAGGTGAAGAATCTGATTCATGGATAATTACTGGTATACGCAAGATCCTAGCAGCCATGAGTGTAGGAAAAGAAGCATAGCCACCTTTACCAAATACTACATCTGGATAAATAGTGAAGAGTTTATAGATAGCGTTAATAGTACCAAAACCTATTTTAAATAAATCGGTAAAATTTTTAAAAGAAAAATAAGTGCGCATCTTACCACTATTTACTTGCTCAAAAATTAGACTATTTTCAAACAAAACCTCTTTGTCGTATGGGCTATCAGAAAAATAATATAATTTGGCGCCGATTATATTTTCATGATCAACAATTTGATTGACCTTTTCAGCTACCGCTATTATCGGATAAAAATGTCCACCTGTTCCACCTCCTGTAAATACTATTTTCATTTTTTATAACTTTATAAACTTTATAACTTTCAACTTATGTGTAATGACGCCCGAATTTTGATATCTGTAGTACCATACCCACTGCCACTAAATCTATCATAAGAGCTGTGCCACCATGGCTCATAAATACGAGAGGCACACCAGTCAATGGGAAAACTCCATTTGTAGATGCAATATGCATAAACGATTGGAGTGTAATAAGTATAACAATTCCAGAGGCCACTAGTCCACTGAACAAATCTGGTGAATTATTCGCTATTTTTATACCTCGAAGTAAGAATAATATATATAAAAATATTACTCCGACAGAGCCCACAAAGCCCAGCTCTTCCCCGATCACAGCAAAGATTGAATCTCCTTGGGGTTCGGGTAAATAGCTAAATTTTTGTATACTTTGACCCAAGCCCCTGCCAAATAATCCCCCCGAGCCAAAAGCTATGAGCGATTGCTGGATTTGATACGAAGCTCCTTGGGAATCCGCACTGGGGTTGATAAAAGTTTTCACTCTTTGCTGTAAGTATGGAGTAAAAAATACCAGAGTAGATAATACCAAGACCGAACCAAGGCCAAGAATAAATAAATACCTCACCGGCGCTCCAGAGATAAAGAGCATTGATATACCTGTGAGAGAAATCAGGATGAAGCTTTTTGTATCTGGCTGTCTAAATAAAACAAAAGCGATAATAAAGAGCATCACCATCAGTGGTAAAATACCATAGCGAAAATCTTGTACCTTGTTTTTTGCCCAAGATAGCCAAGCTGCAAAATAAATCACAAAACCAAATTTCAAAAATTCTACTGGTTGAAAAGATATC
>CAZFKY010000027.1:0-8532 GCA_964519485.1 uncultured Candidatus Saccharibacteria bacterium
AAGTATGGTGTGGTGCCCGAAACGGTGGCGCAGAAACCAGCTCACCCCTCGTAGCGCCTGCTATAGAGTGTATGCCGGTAATTTCTAATACTTCATCCAAACTCAAATCCGGCAATAGAGTAGAAAATACTCGTGCTAGCATGGTCTTACCAGTGCCTGGTGGGCCATACATAGCAATATTGTGCCCGCCTGCAGCTGCAATCTCGAGACCCCTCTTGGCACTCTCCTGCCCCCGCACATCTGAAAAATCACTGCCTTTATTTTCTTTTTTATATTGAACGACAGTCTGAGGCTCGGGTTTAATTTTTTTTATTTTATTTTTTTCTTGATCTAAATCTAAGTGCGCCACTACTTCATTCAAACTATTTGCTCCATAAACCTTTACTCCTTCTACTAATGCAGCTTCAAAAGCATTTTCTTTAGGTAGATATATCTCTTCAAACCCAAATTTCTTTGCAGCTTGAGCCAGTGGCAAAGCTCCACGAATAGGGCGCAATGTACCATCAAGCCCCAGCTCACCTAAAAATATTTTCTTCTCAGGCTTAAAATTTATATCTCCGGTGGCGAGCATATAAGACAGAGCAATAGCCAAATCAAAATACGGACCCTCTTTTTTAAGGTCCGCAGGAGACAAAGAAACTACTATTTTTTGATTTTTGGCTTTAGGAGATTTATAGCCAGAATTTTTTATAGCTCCTGAAACTCTATCTTTAGATTCGTCTACTGCCTTGTCAGGCAAACCCACAATACTAAAAGTGTGCAGACCCTTAGAAAGGTCCACTTCTATGGTCACGATTGCTCCGGATAATAAATTTACTTGCGCAGAATAAACCTTTGCAAAATTCATGGCCTTTGGCTAGTTATAAAGTTTAATGTTTTTAAAGTTGAAAGCATTTATCTTTATGAACTTGATAACTTTATGAACTTTCTACTATCCCTCGAGGTGTTTTTTACAAGTGCGAGCTGCTGGATTAGCTTCCATGCGAGCCATTTCTATATCCTTCTTACAGACTTCACATTTACCAAAAGATTCACGATTTATACCCTTTAAAGCCTTTAAAATACTTTGCAATCTAGCCTCAAGAGACTTGATCATTGAGCTCTTTGCTTCAAAATCCTCAAAACGGTCAGCCATATCATTGTGGTCAGGCTCTGGGCGGTCCACTTCTTGAGGGGTAGCATCCCATTCACCTGTCTCAGGGTTCAATTTACCCATATCTTTCATCTCACTTACCAATAAATCACGTTCTTTTTCTAATTTTTCTTTAATTTTCTTTTTGTCTAACATGAGCAAATCATAGCACTTTAATTTTTCAAAGCAAATATAAAAAGGGTGCAAAAATCCTTTTCATGTTAAAATATAACTATGGACAAAAAATCCAAATACCTACTCTTAGTACTACTGGCAATGCTTTTAATTTCAATTTTTTTTACATATAAAAGATCTTTCATAGATCGCGACTTTGAAATTATAAATGAATCATCACAAATAGAATAATATGCAAAACTGGTTTTTTATAGCTCTAATAGCACCCATCCTGTGGAGTATAGTAAACCACATCGATAAACACATCCTCTCTAAATACCAAGAAGGTCGCGGAGTTAGCGCTATCCTTATATTTTCTTCTCTATCTTCTGTGATAATTTTGCCTTTCGTGGGATATTTTGAGAAGAATGAAATATTCAATGTCTCTCCTGTTGATTTTTTCACCCTACTAGCCATAGGTTTTATTAGCGCCATGGCTTTTTATTTTTATTTAAAAGCAATGGACATAGAAGAAGCCTCTATCGTGGTACCTCTTTTCCAGTTTGACCCAATTTTCGGATACATTCTAAGCTACTTTATATTAAATGAATCTTTAAAAACAAATCAAATATTATCTGCCCTATTAATTTTATTTGGTATTATGATACTTTCAATTGAGGTAGATGTTGATAATAAATTTAAATTTAAAAAAGAAGCCCCTTTACTAGTGATGTATTCCTCTTTTTTATTCGCCCTAAGTGGAGTCTTATTTAAAAAACTAACAATAGAAAATAGTTTCTGGGTATCTATTTTTTGGCAGTATGTAGGCTTAACCCTCTTTGGTTTAATAATCTTAATATTTGTTAAAAAATTTAGAGATGATTTTGTTGAAATGATAAAAAAACCAAAAGCAAATATCTTAACATTAAATATATTGAGTGAATTACTTTATATTTTAGGAGGAGTTGCAAATAATTTTGCATTATTAATTGCTCCGGTTGCTTTGGTATTTGTTATTAATAGCTACCAATCACTTTTTGTTTTTATAACCGGAATAATTTTAACTATTCTATTTCCTAAATTTGTTAACGAAAAAATATCCAGTAAACACTTATTTCATAAATTAATTTCCATACTTATTATCCTAATTGGAACATATTTACTATATTCAACTTCCAATTAATTATTTTTACATGTAAAATATATAAATGATGCAATACTGTCCTTGGGAAGCACCAAAATATTTTGTTTACTCGAGCAACATACCTACGCTTTTTTTCTACTCCCACCTGCCGGCAATTATTGTTGCTCTATTGGTGGGTTTTGGAGTTTTTTACCAAAGTGGTAAATCTAAGGTAGGCGCCTCAATATTAATCATAAATATTCTATTTTCTATTTGGTGTATTTTTGATCTTATTATTTGGGCATCCAATCGCCCTGATATGGTACTATTTTTCTGGTCAATGCAAATATTGATAGAACCTTTAATTTACATTTTAGGATTCTACTTAGCGTATATTTTTATAAAGAAAAAAGATTTGCCTTTTAATTGGAAACTCGTGGGGATATTGCTATACATACCAATACCTATATTACTTGCTACTAAATACAATTTAGTAGGGATAACAATAGATGACTGCAATGCTGTAGAAGGTTTCATAGCCCAATACTATACTTATATAGTAGAATTAATTTCTGTTATATCTATATTTCTACTAGCAGACAGAGAGTACCAAAAAGATAGAGACCAAACACACAAAAAAGAAATAATCACTTTCGGTATAGGGATTGTGATGTTCTTATTGGCTTTTTCTTGGGGTAATCTTATTGGTAGCTTTACTGACAATTGGACTCTCGCCCAAGCTGGGCTCATAGGCATGCCTATCTTTGTCGCATTTTTAGCTTATTTAGTAGTAGAGTTTCACACCTTTAATATAAAACTTTTCGGTGCTCAAGTTTTGATGGCATCTCTCTGGTTTTTAGTATTAGGAATTCTTTTTGTGAGAACTATACATAACGTACAAATTATAACTATATTTACTTTGTTACTTGTAACTATCGTAGGCTACTTATTAATACGATCAGTCAAAAAAGAAATAGAAAGAAAAGAACAACTTCTAAAACTAAATTTAGAACTAGAAAAATTAGTTCAAGAACGTGAAAGCCTCATGCACCTCATCACTCACAAGGTCAAAGGATCTTTTACTCACTCCAAATATATCTTTGCTGGTATACTCGATGGTACTTTTGGAGAAGCAAATGAAGAAATAAAAAAGCGTGCTCAGCAGGGTCTAGATGGTGATGATGGTGGCATAAAGACTATTGATTTAGTATTGAATACTTCCAACATGCAAAAAGGTCTCATTAAATATGAGATGAAAAATATAGATTTTAAAGATATTATATCTAAAACCTTGGGTGAGAAAAAAGTAGAAATAGAGAAAAAAGGATTACATTTTGAAAGTAATATAAAAAATGGAGATTATCAGACATCTGGGGATGCTTTCTGGTTAAAAGAAGCAGTGAACAACTTGATTGAAAACTCTATAAAATACACTCCTTCTGGCACCATTACAGCAAATTTAGAGATAGAAGAAGGTAAAATTTTATTCTCAATAAAAGATACAGGCATAGGCATAACTGAAGAGGACAAGAAAAACCTCTTCACCGAGGGTGGTCGTGGTAAAGATTCTGTCAAAGTAAACGTAGACTCTACTGGTTACGGCTTATACTCTGTAAAACTAATAGTTGAAGCTCATGGTGGCCACGTCTGGGCAGAATCAGCTGGAGTAGGTCAAGGTTCTGCTTTCTTTATACAACTAAATAAAATATAGTTATTTTCTTATCTGGCTACCAGATAATCTAGTGATGAGCTCATGCACAGCATCTACTGTGTTGGTAATGACGAGTGAATTGTCATCTGCAAAAATATACATAAATACGATATTCCCTTTATCGTCGTGGAGCACACGTGCATTTTTATTTTCCACTATTTGATCATCGAAATTTTTAGTGAGAAGGTATTTAGTCGATATATTTATCGGCACTCCAAACAGAGTATGTAAGTCGTAAAACATTTTATTTTCCCAAGTCCTCATGTTATCAAATATATCTTGGAAGGATCGAATTTTAACCAAAATAAAGAAATCTTTGGTATCACTATTGAAAACACCTGTCATAAAATTATCGCTCACCAAATCTCTATTTGGTAAAGATAAATTACTCTTGATCAAAGATAGAAAACTACGAAGACCCACGATCTGCTTCTTTTGAATTACATAAATACCCTCAATACCACCCTTTTTGACTGTAGTATTACTAACTTCAGTAGCCATACTCTCTAGGATTTTATCTCTAGGTAAATCTGCAATCTCTAAAAAGACATTTTTATCATTATAAATGATAGGTGCAAATTGAGGCTCCACTATGACCGAAGTCTTTTTCTCTTGTAGAAAGAGGAATACGAAAGTAAGAAATGCACCAATCAAAAATATGACGGAAAGCAAAATATAAATCTTATTCTTTTGAGACACTGGAGAGACATTTTTATTTTGTATCTGCTTCATCTCCTCTTCATGTATCATCTGTTTAACCAAGCCACCTTGATTATCTTCAATAACATGCGCCATGTCTTCCGCATAAGTTTCGACGACTCTCTCTTGTTTTAAACTTTCTTTTTCCATTTAGTTTAAGATTTTGCCTCGCCCGTAAGTCTCTGGCCGAGGGGTTTAAAGAAATTTGGATCAACTTCTTTAATCGATAGGCCTACCTTACCACGCTCTTTATCTACACTGATGACTTTGACCGGCACTATCATACCCTCTTTAATTATATCCGAAATTCTCTCTACGCGAAATGGAGCAAGCTCTGAGATATGCACCATACCATCTTGAGAATCACTCAATCTGACAAAAGCACCAAAGTCCGCTAATTTGACCACCTCGCCTTTCAAAACTTCACCTACCTTATATTCATGAGTCATTTCGAGCACAATATCTCGAGCTTTTTCTGCAGATCCATCCTTGCCTGTAAAGTACACTGTGCCATCATCTTCTATTGTTATTTCAGCACCAGTCTTTTCTTTTATTTCTTTTATAGTCTTGCCGCCAGAACCGATAACCATACCGATCATGTCAGTATTTATTGTGATCATCAAAATCTTTGGAGCATTTGAAGAAATATCTTTTCGAGATTCTGGAATTTCTTTCAAAATACGATCGATGATAGCTAGACGTGCAGTCTTGCTCTGACGCATCGCTTCCCCGAGTATTTTTACTGGCACACCTTCCACCTTCACATCGAGCTGAATTGCAGTAACTCCATCTTTACTGCCTGCTACTTTGAAATCCATATCACCGTGGTGATCTTCTGGACCTTGAATATCAGTCAAAATTTTATATTTACTTGGAGATTCATACATGAGGCCCATAGCTATACCAGCCACCGGTGCCTTTATCGGCACTCCGCCATCCATAAGAGCGAGTACAGAAGCACAGATAGAAGCTTGAGATGTAGAACCATTGGATGCCATAGATTCAGAAACTATACGCATAGTATAAGGAAATTCTGCTGGGGATGGCAAAACCATAGCTAAAGCTTTTTCTGCGAGCGCACCATGGCCCACCTCTCTTCTGTTGGTAGAACCAGTACGACCTACCTCTCCTGCAGAATATGGAGGGAAGTTGTAATGGTGCATAAATCTTTTTTCAGTGTGAATTTGAAGACCATCTACTAGATTTCTATCTTCTGGACCACCGAGAGTGAGCACAGACAATACGTGGGTACCACCACGATAAAAAATTCCAGATCCATGAAGTATAGGCGACACTCCCCCAGCTTGAGCATACAAATCTCGGAGGCCATCCATCGCTCTACCATCTGCACGCATATTATCTTCGATAGCTTTTTTGTGGAGAATATCGTTCTCGGTGTCATCAAAAAGAGCATCTTCACAAGCTAGACTCTTTGCATCTGGGAATTTTTCTTTCAAAAGATTGTTCCACTCTGTATGGAGAGCGTCGATTTCTTTTTTACCAGGTCCAGAGAAAATTGCTTTTTCCATCTTTGGTAAGATTTGTTCATTAAAAAGAGCCACGGATTCAGGATTGATAGTTTCTTTTTCAATCACTCTCTTTTCTTTACCCAATTCTTTTACTATATCTTTTTGGAAATTCTCTAATTTAGTAATTTCAACCACAGCTTGATTGAGAGCTGCCTCTAGCTCATCTTCATTAGTTTGATGAGCAGAAGCTTCAATCATATTTACATTGCCAGCCTTTCCACACACAGTCAGATCATACTTATATTTTGAATCATCAGAACGAAGACTATAATCTGCATTTATTTTTAAAGTCTCATCATCGTATTTACCGATACGTACTGCACCCACAGGTCCAGCCCAAGGAATATTAGAGACAGCAAGTGCAAGAGATGCTGCATTCACTGCTAAAACCACAGGATCATTCTCATCTACAGATATGACAGTCACTATGATTTGCACAGCATGGCGCATGGATTGATCAAACAAAGGACGAAGAGTGCGATCTATGACTCTACAAGCCAGCACTGCCTCTTCAGAAGGCTTACCTTCTCGGCGTACAAACTTTGAACCTAAAATCTTACCCGCAGCATAAAAACGCTCCACATATTCTACGGTCAGATTAAAAAAACCAAGGCCAGCCTGAGCGTCCTTGCTCATACAAGCAGTAGCGAGGACTACGGTCTCGCCATATTTAAGCATCACAGATCCGTGTGCTTGCTCTGCTAAATCTGTAAAAGTAGCGGTTAAAGTTTTACCGCCAATTTCTACACTATATTCTTTCTTTTGCATATGAATTTTAATTCACCCCGAGTTTATCGAGGGGTTGGCTCCCCTTTAGAATAAAGTATTGTTCTGCAAAATGCAGGACACTATCTCTATCTAAAGGCGAACCTTATTAACTAATAAATAATACTATTACTCTAGCATTTTTAACCCAAAAAACAAGAAGTCTAGACAGTCCATTCTCTTTCTAATTCTTCGTATTCATCCTTGTGTTCGTGCCTCCAAGAATTCATTTTCTGCATATAGGTTTCCCAAGTATATTCAAACTGAGCATTTCCATGGGGTCCTGCTTTATGAGCAGCCTCATGCACATAAGTATACAAAGCTTCTGTAAAACTTTGAGCTAAATTTTCTCGAGCCATCCAAAAGAAACCTGGTTTATATTGACCATGAAAAATATTATTTTCATTTTCTGCACTAAATACCCAAACATCTTTTTGATCTTCTTCTGGAAAACCAATTTTTTTCATAGCTTGTTTCAATAAATCTATCTTCTTTTTCTCTTGACTTGTTTCTGGCACACGATAATGTTCTTGAAGTTTTTTGAACTGATCTAAAGAAGTAATCATCCCTATCTTGCCCATAAATTGTGGACACATCTTATAACCTTTTTGCCTTAAAGCATCTGCAATCCAACTAGAAGAATAAGGTATATTATTAGCTAAAAATTCAGGTTTAAACTCCATTTTAACTCCTTGTTTTTCTAATTTTTCAACAATAGCTTCAAGTAATCTATAATTCGGCTGATGAGACCATACTATATCAGTATACCAGATTTGAAAGTATCTCACAGATTTTTTAAAATCTTCTACAGACATACTATTAACTATAAGTGGTAAAACTTCACTATTTAATTCACTTGAAGTTAACATTCCTCGATCACGATCTTTAACTGATACTTTTTTCCAAGTCCAAATATTAACAGTCTCTATATTGTTCCACTCATTTCTTGAATCAAAATTCATTCTTTGACCAGCAATATACAAATTTCCACTTCCTTGTTTCTTTTTTTCAGAAAAAGACGAATTTTGTAAATTAGGCAAAATATTAAAACCACCGGTTTGTTTATTTTCGAAACTTGGATTTTTGAAATCTGGATTTTCTTTATTAAAAAATAAATTCCTAGAATTCTTAATTACATCAGCCCGAGCTTTGGCCTGAGGACCTTCGAAATCTACCTCAAAAGTATTCCCCGCCTTGTATACTCTACTCCTTTTTTTAACAAACAAACCTTTATCTTCTTTGTTCCTATATGACCCCTCGGGTACTTTATCTAAATAAAACTCAACTTCCCAGTCTCCAGAAGAAAACACGATCCTACTCACACCCCAATCACGCAACAAAACCAATGCTAAAATTTTTGTCCCCTCACCGAAACCACCAGCAGTAATATCTGACTCAGTTTTTGTTGAACCACCCAAATGTACCAACTCTCGCCAATCATATTCTTGATCACCTTGAA
>CAZFKY010000028.1:0-6669 GCA_964519485.1 uncultured Candidatus Saccharibacteria bacterium
GCCTGTATTTATCTTATTGATAGCTAGTTCCATAGCACGCAAAACATCACTATAAACCTTTTTTTGTTTTAGAGTAGGCTCACCCCAGAAATATGTACGAGTCATATCAGAGCAATAATGCTTTACAGTAGTACCAAAATCAAACATAATGATGTCTCCTTTTTTTAATTTTGTTTTCCCTGGCTCATGATGAATATCCGCAGAGCCTTTACCAAAAGCTACGATCGGCGCAAATGATAAAACAGGTGCACCTAATTTTATAAAAGACTTTTTAATAAAATTTGCAATCTCTATCTCAGAGACTCCACTCTTTAATTCTTTCAATGCTAAAGACAAGACCTGCTCAGAGATACGCTGAGCTTTCACAATATTGGCCAATTCTTTTTTATTTTTTACTGCACGAATTTCGTGGATTAATTTTGTGTCGGACATTAGAAGAGTTTTACGACATCATGATATGTCACTATGATCATAAACAAAATCAAAATACCAAAACCAACCATGTTTGCAATATTGAAAAATTTCGGGTTTATACGTGAGCCTTTTATTTTTTCTATCAACAAAAAGAAAAGTCTACCACCATCGAGTGCTGGAAAAGGCAATAAATTCACCACTGCTAAATTGATAGAAATAAGAGCAGTGAAAGATAGGAGATATACGAAACCAAACTGATAGGCATCACCTACCACCCCCACCAAACCCACCGGTCCTGTGACCGCAGATAGATCTCCATGACCCCTTAAAGCGTCTTTAATAAGGCTATAAAGGCCGTAGGCAGTGTTTTTAAAGGTATATATAGATAAACGCATACCCTCATTTAAAGCCTTAAAAAAGGGCAATTTCTCTATACCTATCTCATCCATATTTATACCTATTTTGACAGGGTTACCTTTGGTCTCCACCACAGGAGTAAGCTTTACGGATTGGATAGGAGTATTGCCACGGATATAGCCGATCTCGATCTCTTTGGTGCCAGTCTTTACTATAAAATCTTTTATAGTTTTAGGATTAATTTCTTTGACCACATAATCTGCATCTCTCAAAGACACGATCTTGTCCCCAGTCTTTAGACCAGCCTTGAAGGCAGGAGAATCAGGTGCGACACCGGTCACTACTGTATTTATATTTTCTAAAGTATAACCACTGACTTCTGCACCGACAGATGTAGGTAAACCAGACATAAAACCAAAAGAAAACAAAACCCAAGCCAATACGAAATTTGCAAAAACACCAGCCACCAAGACTATGGCTTGCTGCCACTTTGGTTTGTTTACAAAACTTCTAGCACTATCAGGACCTGTAGTATTTTCTACGTCTGGATTTTCACCAAAAATTTTAACAAAACCACCGATAGGTAAAAGATTGAAAGTGTATTCTGTCTCCCCTTTTTTTACACCAAAAAGTTTTGGCGGGAAACCAAAACCAAATTCATCCACCCGAATACCAAACATTTTCGCAGTCGAAAAATGCCCCATTTCGTGGATAATGACAAGTATTAACAAAATTACGATAAATATAAGTATAGACATTTGTTATTATTTTAGTTTCTAGTGATTAGGTGCTAGGTTCTAGTTTAATAATCAATACTCTCAACATTTTACTAACTTCCTGAAGTAACATTATACACTCTTTGATTTCCAACGCATATAAATCTTTACATAAAAGTAACTGTGTTTCAAGCTCCGAAGTTGAACCATAAGCAATATGCAAAAACTGGATATAATCTTTCCTGGTTTTCCTACTGCTACCCTCTGCAATATTTGAAACAATAGATACAGCGGAGCGACGCATTTGTGATTGTAAAGCAAAAACCTCAGACTGAGGTAATTTTGCCGAAACTTTATAAACCAATTTCACCAACTCATACCCCTTCTGCCACACAATCAAATCTTTATAAGATTTTATATTCGTGCTCATTTAGGAAAAAATAGACCTAGAAAAATAAAATAAAATAAACGCCTTACAACTTCAAAGATAATACAGACTATGATAAAATTAAATAAAAAATATATTATTAAATTAAAAAAACTAAATTCCTTTTTTATCTCATCTGTGTTAGAAATTACATTTTTCTCTGATAAAAAAGAATATATTTGTTTATCGGGAACACTCTCTTCTCTCATTTTTTTAATAAACTCACTTACTTTTTCTTTTTCTATTTTTGTTATATGGTTTTCTTTATATGTGTAAAATACAAATATATTTGAAATAAGCATAAGTATTACAAAAAATGAATTGAAAAATATTTTACTTAATCTATACCACCATTTACTATTTAAATACTCTAAGCTTTTTTTATTTTCCATATATTTTTACTAAAACCTAGAACCTAATCACTAGCACCTGACCCTTTACCCCATCACCTCTTTTTGTTTCTTTTCAAAAATATTTTCAAGAGCGGTGTTTGCTTCATTGATAATCTTTTGCAATTCTTCTTTACCTCTAAAGAGCTCGTCTTCAGTCATCTTGCCTTCTTTCTCCTCTGCTGTCATTGTAGACATTACATTTTCGCGCTCTTTACGCACAGTGATGCGTGATTCTTCTAGTTTTTCTTTTAAAACTTTTACTAATTTTTCACGAGTCTCGGTAGTAAGCTGAGGAAAGATAACTCGTAGACCGGCTTCATCTGTAGCTACAGATAGGCCAAGATTTGCTGCCATGATGGCACGCTCGATCTCTTTTATCTGACTCTTATCCCAAGGAGCTACACGCAAGGTTTTTGGATCTTCGATAGACACAGAAGCCACATTTTTGATAGGCATATATTGTCCGTAAGACTCTACAGACACACCATCTAATATCATAGGACTAGCACGGCCGACATTGAGCTGGCTATAGGAAGTACTGAGAAATTCTTCCACCTTTTTTAAATCATTTTTGAAAACTGAAAAATTGTATTGCATGTGTGTATTGTATCACAAAAATTAATTTTATAAATTTGGCACTATTAGGGCCACAGATTCCATCAGGTTTTTTGCACTTGCCCCTGGCATACGCAAAAAACCTCGCACTTTCATAATATGTTGCAAGTAATCTGGTGAAAAATTTTGAACGGTGTGGGTCCCAACCGGTACTCCGGGAAGGGTGAAGCCGGAAAAATTATTTACCAGATTACGCCCTAAAACAACTTCCAAGGCATTGATAAAAGAAAGTGCGCGAGCACGAGCAGAATTTTGAGTTATGATTTTATCATCCTCTTCTTCATCAGTAAGAGCCAGCATTTCCTTTACAAACTCTAAACGCAAAGGCAAATTCATCTTGAGAAATTTTTCTGCATTCTTTAAGTCCGCCTCTCCTATCATCTTCTTTGATAAAACATAAAACCTAGAAGCCAAGGTATCTATCAATATATTCTTGTCCGGCACTATCACAAAAAAGTGGGTCTCCGGTATTGGCTCTTCAAATATTTTGAGCAAGCTATTCTGAGCTTCGAGTAAAAAATTGTTTGCAGAAATCACAAAAATTCTCTTGCCCTCTTTGCTACTCTTTTCGCCACTAAAAGATTTCAAGTTCCTAGCATCCTCTACTTTAAAAACATCCACCATGATATGAGAAAAATCTCCATTATTGGCTATATCTACACCCAAATCCTTCATAAAAGAGTGTATTTCAGGTAAGACCAAATCCCTATCACCCTCTATGAGGTAAGCATGGTGTAAATTTTCTTTATCTATATTTTGAAAAATTAGGTTCATAGTTTTTAGTTTCTAGGTTCTAGCACCTAGCACCTGACCTTTACTTCTTACTTATTACAGTCTTTTTATAGACATCGAGGTGTTCGAGAGCAATACCAGTACCTTTTACCACACAAAAAAGAGCGTCTTCGGCGAGCATGGCTTTGACTCCGGTCTTGCGATAAACCAAATCTGGCAAATTACGAAGCATAGAAGATCCGCCAGTCATGATAATACCTTGATCCATGATATCTGAAGCGAGCTCTGGTGGAGTCTCTGCAAGGACATCTTTGATGGCTTTCACTATCTGACGCAATTCATTATCTATAGCTTTCACTATTTCATTAGTACCCACCTTTGCACTACGAGGCAAACCTTGGATAAAGTCACGGCCCTTAATGGTAACAGAGAGTTCTTCTTCGAGTGGCACCGCTGCTCCGATTTTTATTTTTACTTCTTCGGCAGTGCGATCACCGATAGCAAGATTGAAGGTCTTCTTTATATAATCCGCAATAGCTTGATCGATTTTATTTCCAGCACATTTGACTGAAGTCGAAGACACTATGCCTCCGAGAGAAATCACAGCCACGTCTGTAGTACCACCACCGATATCTACCACCATATGTCCACGAGATTCATAAATAGGTATACCGGCACCAATAGCAGCCAAAATAGGTTCTTTAACCACGTAAGCATTTTTTGCACCAGCTCGAATAGCAGCCTCTACTACTGCACGCCTCTCAGTCGAAGTCACTCCTGCAGGAACAGAAACCATGACATCTGGTTTGAAGAAAGAAAATTTTCCCATCGCTTTACTGATGAAATATCGGAGCATAGCCTCGGTCACCCTGTAGTCTGCGATCACTCCATCTTTCATCGGACAATAAGTGATGATAGATTCTGGAGTCTTACCTATCATATCTTTGGCTTCAAAACCTATAGCTAAAATTTTATTGTCCTGTTCAGATACTGCCACCACAGAAGGCTCGTTTAAGACTATGCCTTTGCCAGGCATAAATACCAAGGTATTTGCAGTGCCTAAATCTATGCCTAATTTACGTGAAAAAAATGCCATAGAGCTAATATAGCACACATTTATGCTAGAATGAAAGCTAAGATAATATAGATAAAATATGAAGATTATATCAGTAATACCACTCAAAAAAGGCATCTTAAAAGGAGATCTCTCTTACTTTTCGAGCCTAGAAATAAACCCTGGCGATATAGTGTATGTGCCACTAAGAAATAAAAAAACTTTAGCTTTGGTGACAAAAGTAGAAGAACTCCGTGATGCAAAAAGTAATGTGAAGGGTATGAACTTTAATCTGAGAAAAGTTACCGAGAATAAAGGTAGCTCCATATTTCTGAGAGAATATTTGGAAAGTATTTTTGAAGTTAGCCAATACTTTGCACAAAACTACAACAATATATTTACCACCTTAATACCGAAAATTTTCATCGAAGAGTATGACAAGATTTCTAAAATAGAAAATATAAATACAAAAACAAAAGAAAATAATTCTAATGTTCGTGCGGAAAAATTATTGTTCCAGCAAAGTGAGACTGATCGCATCTCGGCCTATAAAACTCTAATCCGAGAATCTTTTGCCAAGGGTAAATCTATCTTTATCGTAATGCCGACTGAAGTAAATGTAGAAAGATTCAAAGAATATTTAGGAAAAGGGATTGAGCAATTTACTTTTTCCCTGCATGGTGGCAATACCCCAAAGAAAAATCTTAAAACTTATGAAGAAATCATGAGAAATGATCACCCTGTACTCATCATAGCCACTCCTCCTTTCCTATCTATACCCAAAAAAGACATAGACACTGTAATCTTAGAAGATGAAAACTCTAGTGCATATAAAACCATAAGTAGGCCACACATTGATCTACGTATATTTACAGAAATATTTGCTAATAAGATAGGAGCCAAATTTATCTTGGCAGACAATATATTACGGTTTGAAACTATAGCTCGTAAGGAATTGGAAGATTTGAGCACCCTACAATCCTTATCTTTTAGATTAGACTATAAAGGTGAAATAAAAATAATATCTAAAAAAGATACTGGGGCAGAAGATAAGACTAAACAAAAATTTAAAGTAATTCAGGACTCTACCGTAGAAGAAATAAAAAACACTCTTGAAAAGAAGCAAAATGTCTTTGTATTTTCACTTCGAAAAGGTCTAGCCACTATGACACTATGTAAAGATTGTGGCAATACAGTCTCTTGTGATAAATGTGGCTCCCCTTTGGTATTGTATGTGTCATCCTTAGGTAAGAAAAGGATGTTTGTCTGCAATCGCTGTAATGACGAAAAAGATCCAAATACTGCTTGTGAAAACTGCGGAGGGTGGAACCTCATACCTTTTGGTATAGGTACTGATACCGTACAAGAATTTTTAAAAGAAAAATTTCCTAAAAATAAAATCTACAAACTCGACAAGGAATCCGCTAAGACCAAAGAGGGTGCTAAAAAAATAATCAAGGAATTTGAAGAAGATAGAGGATCTATCTTGATCGGCACAGAGATGTCTCTCTTTTATTTAAATAACAAAGTACCTTTATCTGTGGTGGCATCTTTTGACTCCCTCTCTGGTATACCAAATTTTAAAATAGGAGAGAAAATAATAAAGATAATTTTAGATATTATTTCTTTTACCCAAGACAAACTCTTAATAGAGACTAAGAACATCAATGATCCTGCCATCCTAGCCATAGAAAAAGAAAACCTTTTGTCTTATGTGAGAGAGGAATTGGAAGAAAGAAAAAATCTAAACTACCCTCCATATAAAAGATTTATAAAAATATCTTATTTGGGTGAAAAAGGAGACACCCTAAAAGCCAAAGAAGCTTTGAAGGAAATATTTAAAGACTACAATCCGGATATTTTTTCTGGTTTTGTTCAAAAAATGAAAAATAAATACACTACTAATGCACTCATCAAAATAGACCCCACTCTCTGGTCTCTACCCTCTCTCGTAATCGGTGG
>CAZFKY010000028.1:6769-8168 GCA_964519485.1 uncultured Candidatus Saccharibacteria bacterium
TTTAGGCCACTATTACTGTAAATTCCCCTCTTACTTTATCTTTATTTTTTGTAAAATATTCTAAAATTTCTTCTGGTGTCCCCGTCTTAAACTCTTCATATATTTTTGTGAGCTCACGAGCAACGCAAACACGCTTATTGGGACAAAATTTTATAAGTGACTCAAGTGTTTTTAAAATTCTATGAGGTGATTCGTAAAATACCATTGTCCTCTCAGCACTCGCAATTTCTTTAAATAAGGTCTCTCTACCCTTCTTGTGTGGTAAAAAACCAAGAAAAGTAAATTCATGGGTGGGTAAACCAGAAGCGGAAAGCGCTGTGATGACAGCAGATACTCCAGGTATAGGCACCACCTCTACCTCAGGCATATTTTCTTTGATTTGAGATATGAGCATAGCACCAGGATCAGATATACCGGGTGTACCAGCATCAGAAACCAAGGCTAAATCTTTTCCCTCTTTTAATAATTCAAAAATTTTATCAGTTTTAGAAAGCTTACTCTGAGCATGGTAGCTCATAGTAGGCTTTGATATTTCATATTTATCTAGCAGGTGCTTGGTAGTGCGAGTATCTTCGCAAAGTATAAGGTCTACATTTTTAAGCGTCTCAATAGCCCTGAGAGTAATATCTCCCAGGTTTCCAATCGGCGTAGCTATTACATAAAATTTAGACATTATTTACGATACTTTCTCGTGCGCCATTTGTCGGCTATTTTGACCCGAGTGAGTGATCTTTCGAGTTCAGCTTCAAAGTGTTCAAAGTCTACATGATCTTTATTTGTCATTTGACTACGGAGTTCTTCGGCACGAGCGCGAGCTTTCTCCACCAACCCTTCAGAAATATCAGCCACATGCTCTGCAAAGTCCGCTAGGATGGCTACTAAGGTTTCCCCATTTTCTTTTTTTACTTCCAAGAATCCACCCACCACAGCAAAAGGCACATGCTCACCTTTTATGGTGGCGACGATATCTCCAGAATTCAAACCCACGATGAGTGGTATGTGTTCCGGCAAAACTGTAATCTCCCCTTCGGTAGTAGGTATAGATACTTGCTCTACCATCTCCTCAAAGACGAGTCGTTCTGGGGTAACTATTTTTAATTTAATTTGTTTTGACATAATTTTTTAAATTTTTTAATAGTTGTTTGGAAAAACTTTACGAAGGGCGACGGCCCGTAGTCCTAAGCAAATTTTCAGTAGAAAATTATGCGGGTTTTTACAAACAAGCTATTATAAAATTTTTAAAGTGCACCCTTCATGTAAAAATCTCCTTCAGATTTATCATCATGCTTACCTTCTAGGATTTCTTTAAATGATCTGATGGTTTCTTTTAGAGGCACGTACTGACCCTTTGCTCCGGTAAATTGTTCTGCCACGAAGAAAGGTTGAGAAAGGAATTTCT
>CAZFKY010000029.1:0-7757 GCA_964519485.1 uncultured Candidatus Saccharibacteria bacterium
CATTTCGAATCTTTTATAAAATATTTCAAACACTTACCGATAAATATCGGCCTCATCACAGGCTCAGGTTGCCGTAAATTTCCTTCAAAATTAAACAGAGAAGGTTGGACAGATATTTCTCGGGCCCAACTTTTAAAATGGGTCGCTAATGGTGAAATACCGATTTTAATCGGCACCCACACCCTAATCCAAAAAACAGTAAAGTTTAAAAACCTAGCTCTATGTGTGATTGATGAGCAACACCGCTTCGGCACAGCTCAAAGAAGTAAATTGGTTCGCAAAGATGCCAAAGGAAATATCAGTGCCCCTCACCTACTATCAATGACAGCCACCCCTATACCTAGGACTCTCGCCCTCACTATCTATGGAGATTTAGACCTTTCACTCCTAGAAGAAATGCCAGCTGGCAGAAAACCAATCATTACAGAAATAATCACTCCTGATAAAAGAAATCATACTTATGAGGAAATAAAAAAAGAATTGAAGAATGGCCGGCAACTTTATGTAATCTGTCCTAGGATATTCGAACCCGATCCTGAAAAAGAGCTCGCTCTCAATGTAAAATCTGCCGTCGCCGAAGCAAAAAGGCTAAAAAAAGAAGTCTTTAAAGAATATAAGATAGGGGTACTCCACAGCAAAATGAGTAAAGACAAGAAAGAGCAAGTCATGGATGATTTCTCTCAAGGCAAGATAGACATACTCTGTGCTACTTCGGTAGTCGAAGTAGGAGTAAATGTACCAAATGCCACTATCATAATCATCGAAGGAGCAGAGAGGTTTGGCCTCGCCCAGCTTCACCAGCTCCGCGGTAGAGTCATCCGTAGCACTCACCAAGCCTACTGTTATATCTTTGCTGAAGCAAAAAGTGAGAAAACTATGGAGAGATTAAAAGCCATAAAAACAGCGAAAAATGGTTTTGAATTAGCAGAACTTGATCTTGCTCTACGTGGTGCTGGTGAACTCGGTGGCACCAAGCAATGGGGCATCACAGACTTAGGTATGGAAGCAATAAAAAACATCAAAATGGTCTCTGCAGCTAGAGATGAAGCCATCAAAATGATTGCAAAAGATCCAGATCTAAAAAACTATCCCCTACTAAAACAAAAGGTTCACGAAAAAGCTGGTGAATTCCATTTTGAATAACTAATAGTTGAAAAGCCAAGAAAAGAATCTACTTACCCAATTCTTAGAAGTAGTTTTATTTTCTGTTTTTATAGGAGCGTCTACTGCTGAAGCTGTATTTTGTTTCGCTAAAACATTTACAACATTTTTAGATTTTAAAACTTTTACAGGAGGTGTCGGATTTTTATCCTCTTTTTTAACTTCTACGACCGGAATAACTTCTTTTTCAACTTCAGACACAAGAATTTTTTTATCAAATTTATTCATAATAGAATTCCAAGTCTTTCCGGAAAGAGCCAAGATAGCATAAGCAGTCTCCCAAGTCTTACTATTAAGGTCTTTATTTATTGTGCCTCCATCTACATCTTGATTCACACCAAAATAATCGCTAGGTGTCTTATCACCAAATGACCAATCTTTTATATTCTCACCCAAAGACAGTGCCCCTTCCAAAGCCCAAGAAGTAGAAGAGATATTACTCCAACCTCCGTTATTTTTTTGGTTTTGTTTTAAATAATTTTTAGCTTTCGATAACGCATCTTTTACCTTATCTACATCCTGAAAGATAGATAAACCTTCTATGGTGGCTCCAGTCATATCTACACTCTCCTCCCAAGAGCCATTAGAGTTTTGTTTTGATAAAATAAAAGATATATCTTTATTTACAATTTCATCATTTTTAGTGTAGCCTGCATTCTGCAACACAATCAGAGCAAAAACATCATCATTTACTAGGGTCTTGTCACCAAATTGCTCTCCATCAAAAGCATCAGTGATTTTTTTTATATAATCCTCCTTATTTACATCATATGGATTTATACCCAAAGACATGAGAACCATACTTCTACGCTCATAATCAGTCAAACCATAATCACTCACTTTTTGAGAAAGTAAATAAATTTTCAATTTATCTTTAACAGAAGAAAAATTTGATGTACTAGAAAGAGCTATACCAGCCCAATCTGTATAAATATCTGCCCCAAAAGAACCGTCGTCTTTTTGCTGAGACACGATAAAGTTATAAGCTTTATCTAAATCAAATTCTTTTTTAATCGCTATTTCTGTGACTCCACCACTAGGAGGCAAGGGTTTCACTACTATTAAAGACTCAGTTGGGTAATAATAATCTTCTTTTATACCGATATTATAAGAACCTTCTGTAGATAAAGATATTGTAGCTACACCATTACCATCTACAGCTTTAGTGACTACTTCTATAGGATTCCAGGTATCATTAGGGTTTGGTTGAGTCGCACCAATGGTGACTCCAGTCAATACTCCCCAAGTATTATTAATATAATTATATCTCTCAGTAGTAACATTAAAGCTCTTATTTAAATCTACCTGACCATTTAAAAGACGAACTCGATGATTATTGCCGAAATAAAAATATACAGTCTCACCACCAGATAAAATATTTTGATCTATACTAGAAGCTGGAGAAGCGTCGTTTATCACATATTGCCAATTATCACATTTATCTCCGCTAGAATAGTTAACACATTTTAAATACAAAGAACCGAATGAAGAATAATAGGTCAAATTCGAGACTGACCATGAAGGGTCATTCGAATCTGCAACATTTAACATGTTGAGGACACTGAGAGCATTTATATTGTGTGGATTGCCGTCAGAATCATTTATGCTAACCGTACCAGGTAAGGGTAATGCTACAGCCCCAGAAAAAATAACATTCCCCCCATCACGAATAACTAGATTTACATCTGAAGGGTCAGCCTGCGCAACATTGGTGAAACTAAATAAAAACAAAAACACAAACAAAATAGGAATAATTTTTTTTATACTCATAAATTTAATTTATTTCTTTTTCATACTTCCAGGATACGACATCTCCTGTTTTAATTTTCACACTCGATACACCTAAACTCATCTTTTTTCCATTTACATAATAAATCCAATATTTACCATTCTCACCTCGTACTCCATTTATCTCTTCTATAAATTTACCAATACCAGAATAATTTTTTTCTTTAAAAGAAATTCTGCCCTCACTTCTCAGTCGATCCATAAAATCATATACAGATTCTCCATCTTTTACTTCACCCCCCAATATACTACCTTCGATATCTATACTAGCTATGTGTATACTCTCTTGTTTGTTTTGTATGTCTTTTATTTCAGTAATACTGACACTCTGTCTCTTTGTAAAAAACCCGAGCAGGATTATAGCTAAAATACTTATTACAATTATTATTTTCTTTTTGTTCATAAAATAAAAAAACTCCTTCCGAGGAGTCAATAAAAATGCGTATGCATTTAATTCCTGCTCGGGATTAAATCATATTTGGTAATCGGACTTTCCTTTGCTTTTTAAAGCTCAGGATCACCGTAGCGGCACTGTGGAGGATTCACACCTCACTTCCCCAAACATGACTCTATTAAATTGTCGAACACTATCATCTTACACCCACCCCAAAACAAAAGCAAATTAATCGTATCTAGGTGCTTCTTCTTTAATATTTGCAACATGATTGAAACATCTTGCAAAAGCATATAACACACTAGATAAACGATTTAAGTAGGCTCTGGTATCTACGCCTATATTTATCTTACCCTCTTCTACCACCCCTACTACCCTGCGCTCGGCTCTACGAGCAATCGTCCGTGCTATATCTGACAAAGAAGCCAATTCTGTACCTCCAGACACAAAAAAACTTTTTATTGGTGGTAAGGTTTTTTCAATACCATCTATTATTTCTTCTAGCCAAAGCACTTTTTCATTTGCAATAGTTTTCTCTGCACCTGCAAGCTCCGCCTGTACGATAAAAAGATCCTGCTGAATACGGTCCACGGTCTCAGGTACTGAAATCTTTTTAGTCGGTAAAACAAACTCAAGTCCTTTTGATTTTACTTTAATCAAACCCAAAAAAGAGTTTATCTCATCGAGCGAACCAAGAGCTTCAGCGATACTAGAGCTCTTGGACACCCTTTGATCACAACCAAAGGTTTTAGTTGTACCACCATCACCTTTTCTTGTATATAACATAATTAGATTTCACACACACCAGACACACAAGCCAATTCTTTTTTAACCTCAGTCTCATCTATTTTTTCATAAGTAACAATCTTTGAGAAATCCAAATCAGTTACTTTCTTTTTCATCTCGTCATATCTTTCTTTAGTAATAGCTTCATAAGGAGCAAGCTGATAAACGTGATTACTACGAGGCAAGAAAGATAGTCCACCTACCAAGTCCCAGTTTTCATAAACCCAATTTGCTACTTTGATCCACTCATCGTCTCCGACTGAAATAGTCACAGATGGATTGTGTTCTGTATAATGAGTCTTTACTACTTTCCAGTGTTCAAGCTGATCAATAGCAGTAATATCATCTTTACAGATTGCACCCTCTGGAGCCTTTACTGGGAACTCAAGCACATAAGTAGTAGCATTCTCCATTGTTTGACCCACTTCTGGATAATAAGGCACACCCTGGTCCTTTAACATCTTGAATAGAGCATCTGTCGCAGAAATACGCACACGACGGATATAATAAGGTGCATGCCTTGGGTGCATACCAGAAGCACAATCTACAGTCTGAGATACAGTGCCAGAAGGTTTTACACAAGTAATACAAGTAGATTGTGAAATACCTAAACGCTTTGCATACTTTTTATTAGCCTCAATAGAAGCATTCTTTAACTTTTCCAAAACCTCTCCTGTACGAGCTAATTTTGAATCCCATTGACCAGTGATAGATACACCGAGCAATCTCTCCTTCTCACAATTCTTCTTCCACTCATTAGATAGGTATGGAAAATATGTAAGAGAAGCTTGATATGTGCCTAGTAGTGTTGCTAGTTTGACCTTTCTCAATAAATTTTCCTCAGTATCATCAGCACGAGCTACAACCTCACTCAAATTACAAAATTGTTTTGATTGCAAAATAATTTCTCCACAAGGATTTGTACCCCAAGCTGGAAATACGCCATCGAATTGCTTCAATCTGCGAGCAGGCAGTGTTTTTGCCAAACCACCACGATTGAAAATTCCACGTTCACCACTTCCACTCTTCACTAATGCTGTCCATTCATCTAAAAATTCATCGGTGGATGGTTTAGAATTATAAACTGCAGAATTGTTTGCGAGCATTCTTTGAGCTTCAGTATTATAGAATTGTCCCTTTTTAGAATCACGAATATTTTCATCATCTAAATCAGAAAGAGAGATCATCGCACTGCGACGTACTCCACCTGCAACTACACACTCTCCTATTTTACAGATGATGTCATGCGCATCTAAGTTGTTCAAATGTCTACCTTGGCGACGCATGATTCTCTCACGACTAAAATCAAGGAGTGAGCGAAGTGGCTCTGGACCAGAACTCTTGCCTCCCATGGTCTTTAGCATAGAACCTGCTGGACGAATAAGAGAGTAGTCGAAAGTTACATCCATACCATTAAACCAAGTCTCAAGACCGAATACGAGCGCATCTGCCCAGCCCTCTTTGCTATCTGGCACTACATAAGTAGGTAAAACTTTTCCTGTTTGTTTCTTGATTTGAGGTAGTGCTTGGATATTCTCACTCTCTACTGACCAACCCACGCCAGTACCACACATAGAGATATACATAATCTCAGCAAAATCTTGAAAGCTTCTAGGTGCAATAAAAGAACAGTTATATGCACAAATATTGGTCTTACGAGCAGCCTTACCTGCAAATTGGAGCAATCTCATAGAAGGCATTACTTCTTGGTTCAAGATAGCCTCTCTAAGCTCAGAATACTCAGTAGCGGTCAATTTAGAGCCTAAATTCTCCTTCATAAAGGCCATATAGCGATCTATAGTCTCAATCCAGGTCTCTCTTCTACCCTCCTCTCTGATCCATTTTGCATAAGAACGATAGTACACAAATTCAGCGAGCGGATTTCGGAAATACTTTTTACTCTCCGCTACTAGCTCTTTTACTTTCTCTGGGACAAAACCCACCTTCTCGCGAACCTCGGCACGATTCTGGCGGTAAAGAATATAATTTTTTGCTGTTTGCACAAAATTCAAAGCCATTAATTCTTTTTCGACAATATCTTGAATCAACTCAACATTTGGAATAAAATTTTTGATTTTTTGTTTCTTTTGTATTTCGAGCAAAGTATCCAAAACTTTATACATCACTTTTTCTGCTTGGGCTTCACCACCTTCGTGACTAGCTTCCATCGCCCTAAAGATTGCACGCAAGATGTGTTTTTCATCAAAAGGAACGACGAGGCCATCTCTCTTTTGAATTTTCTTTAATATATTGTATTTTTTATTTTTTTTCATGATATTGTTTTTGTTTGAAGATTTTTAATGGAGAAACTTTTTTGTGTTTGTCGTTTTCTTACCAGAGTTTCATAAATTGCGGGACTCAAAACTGCGGCGAAGGAAATATTTCCTACTAGATGCCAAAGAGTGAATGGGATTTGTCCGATCAATGCTTCAATGAAATTCTGATGGAAGATGATCGGCCCGATGGCAAGCCCAGTGATAATGTCGTAAAAGAGTGTACCTAGGATTGCAAACTTCACAAATTCGATCCGCTTGGCTTCTTTTTTACTAAAATAGATAGTAGATCCTAAGCAAACGAGACCGTATGTGATAGAAGTCCAAATAGACCATACTCCTAAGGTCTTAGTAGTGATGTCATATAAAATAATAGAAAAAAATGCAAAAGAAAATGATGCTAGAGCACCAAATTTTTTACTTATAGGCATACCAATAGATAAAATCGGTTCTATGTTCGGGGCACGAAAAGGTATTAGTCGTACAAAAAAAGAGGCTACAAAGAGTACAGCATATTTAAGCCAATTTTTTTTGTTTTCTTGCATAATTTTTTAAAAATAAAAACTAACTTTAACAGAAAATTTAAGCGGGTGTATAATATAACAAGTTGTAAAAACTTTCGCAATGTGGAAAACAACCGTAGAGTTATTATACACGATGTGGGTCGGTTCGTGTAAAGGGGAAAAACCAAATTATTAGCATTAAAACACGAAATAAAAAAATATAAAACATGGATTCAAATAAATTGAGACTATCATTGGGTATTTTGAGGATAAGTATGGGGTTAATTTTCTTATGGGCATTTTTTGATAAATTATTAGGTTTAGGGTATGCCACCACAGCTGATAAATCATGGCTAAATGGGGGCTCGCCTACTACAGGCTTCCTGCAATTTGGCGTACATGGGCCATTTACAGACTTTTTTAACAGTTTAGCTGGTAGTGGCACGATCGATTTCATATTTATGCTGGGTTTGTTGTTTATCGGAATAGCTTTAACCCTTGGCATATTCATGAAATTAGGTTCTTGGTCAGGCATGTTAATGCTATTCCTGATGTATTTAGCCGTAGGTATAGCACCTACCAATCATCCATTTATAGATGATCATTTTATCTATATATTGGTAATTCTAGTATTGTTATTATCTCGTTCAGAAAACTACATAGGTTTTGGTATGTCTTGGGCAAACAAAAGCTTTGTTCAAAAACATAGATTGTTGAAATAAGACACATAAAAACCCCGACCTAGGTCGGGGTTTTTATATTGTCCACCCTCTTGGATTCGAACCAAGGACCCCAGAGGTATAAGCTCTGTGCTCTAACCAACTGAGCTAAGGGTGGAAATTGGTTAACAAT
>CAZFKY010000030.1:0-7309 GCA_964519485.1 uncultured Candidatus Saccharibacteria bacterium
TGACTTGAGCACTAAAAAGGCAGATTTTCTATATTGCGATCGTAGTTTCTTTTTTTTCTATTTTTGGTTTTATGATTTACCGTTCGTATACCACTGTGGTACCTACTTGCACGGATGGTATTAAAAATGGCAATGAGCTCGGTATAGATTGTGGTGGTTCTTGTGCACTCGCTTGTATGTCTAGTGCGGATGATATAGCTGTGCTCTGGTCACGATCCTTTCAAGTCATCCCAGGCAGATATAATGCAGTAGCATATCTCGAAAATCATAATAAAGATTTAGCAGTAAATAAAATCAGATACAGTTTTCGTTTTGCAGATAAAGATAATTTATATCTAGGTACCAGAGAAGGTGTGGCTTATGTGCCCCCAGGTCAAAAATTTGCAGTCTTTGAGCGGGGTATAGAGCTCAATACTGCGGTGCCGGTATACACCACTTTTTCTTTTAAAGAAGTGCCTACTTGGATTACTGTATCAGAACAGAAAATAAATCAGATCAAGCTTTTAGTCTCAGGTATTGTACTCTCAGAGAAAGATTCTGCCCCACATCTGAGCGCAGATATTCAAAATGATTCTTTGTTTGATGTACCTCAAGTGTCTGTGGTAGCTATACTTTATGATGCTATGCACAATGCCATCTCAGCTAGTAGTACTTTGATAGATGAGCTCGGCAGGGAGAGCACTCAAACTCTTGATTTCACTTGGCCAGAGCCATTTAAAGAAAAAGTAGTGACCAAAGAAATAATACCTGTCTATAATATTTTTAATGTTAAATTAAAGTAGATAATGGCGGAAAAGGTCCTCAAGCGAATAGATTGGATGCTGGTGTTTTTTATACTGCCTATTACCTTGGCCGGTCTTTTTACTATGAAATCTTTTGCAGTGGGGGAGGATGGCGGTAGTTTTTTTGAAAAGCAGTTACTTTGGCTCGTGATCTCTTTTGCAGTTTTCTTTCGTTTTTCTTTTATAGATTTTCGTTTCTTAAAGCGCACTGATGTATTGGTGACCATGTTCTTGGCTGTATCTTTTGTTCTCCTGATGCTTTTTATTTTAGGTCATGTGTCCCATGGAGCAAAAAGCTGGTTTTCATTTGGACTCTTTTCTTTTCAGCCAGCAGATACGATGAAGTTGATCTTGGTTCTTATTTTGTCAAAATATTTTTCTCGTAGGCATGTGGAGATCAGAGATATCAAGCATATTTTCATTTCTGGCTTTTATGCTTTTTTACCCGTGATTCTGGTTCTTTTTCAGCCGGACTTTGGTAGTGCCATGATCTTGTGTGCTATTTGGCTAGGTATGGTTTTGGTGTCAGGTATATCCAAGACGCATCTCTCAGTAGTCTTTTGTGCGGGGGCATTGGTCTTTATTTTTTTATGGATGTTTGTATTTGCACCATATCAAAAAGCCCGCATTATGAATTTTATAAACCCTCTCGCAGATATTCATGGTTCTGGTTACAATGTTTTCCAGTCCACTATCGCTGTAGGATCAGGTCAGGTTTTGGGTAAGGGGCTGGGTTTTGGTACTCAATCCAGATTAAAATTTTTACCAGAACCTCAATCTGATTTTATCTTTGCAGCTTTTGGAGAAGAGTGGGGTTTTATCGGATCTTTTACTCTGCTTTTGCTTTATGGGCTCATTATGTGGCGCATACTAGTGACAGCATCTTATGGCTCTACAAATTTTGAAATACTCTTTGGTATGGGCATTGCTATTTATTTCATGAGTCATATACTCATAAATGTGGGCATGAATCTGGGTTTATTGCCGGTCACAGGTATCCCACTGCCTTTTATGAGCTATGGAGGTAGTCATTTATTAAATGAGTTTGCTGGGCTTGGTATACTTATGAGTTTTCGCAAGTATGGTCGGAGTGTGCATCGTGATGATACCAAGCATGAATTTTTAGGCGCATGATTTTAATTGATGGAAAAAAAATAAGAAATAGTATTTTGGAACAGGTAAAAAAAGAAGTGGCCGAGCTACCTTTTTTGCCTTTGTTTTGTGATGTCTTAGTGGGGGAGGATCCGGCTTCGATGCAGTATGTATCTATGAAGATGCAAAGTGCAGAATCTGTGGGTATAAAATTTTACAAAGCAAACTTTCCATCTTCTATCACTACCGAAGAATTGGTGGAGGAAATTAAAAAGATAAACAAAGTAGAGAACATGTGTGGTCTTATCGTGCAGTTGCCGTTGCCAGCACATATAGATCGCCAAGCTGTGCTCGATGCTATAGATCCTAAGATAGATGTGGATTGCCTCGGAGCTGAAGCTAGTGCTAGATTTTATGAGGGTAAAAATGAGATTGGTTTTCCTACAGCTTTGTCTTGTATGGCTCTGCTCGATTCTTTGAATTTAGATTTGAATGCTAAGAATATCGTAGTCTTGGGGCAGGGTATTTTAGTGGGCAAGCCTGTGACTGCACTTTTGCAATTTAGAAATCTAAAGCCTGCTATTATAAACAGTAAGACTGAGAATAAAGAAGCTTTGATCAAAGAAGCAGATGTCATAATCTCTGGCATGGGTAAAGGTAAATATATCACCGGTAATATGATAAAAAGTGATGCTGTACTTATAGATGCAGGTACTTCAGAGAGTGATAGCGGCATAGTGGGGGATGTGGATTTGGATAGCGTATCTAGTGTGGCTTCATATGTTTCCCCGGTGCCGGGTGGCGTGGGTCCAGTGACTGTAGCTATGCTCCTTCAAAATGTATTAAAAGTAGCTAAGAGTAAAAAATAATATGGCTGTAATTTTTGCTTACATTTTTTATTTTATAGCTTCGAGTGCTTCATCTTTGCAAGCAAGGTGGATTACAAAAAAGAGGGACTTGGCTAGTAATGATCAAATACGCTTTGTTTTTCAGATTGTTTTGATTGCTTTTTTGGGTAGTTTACTTTTTCCTTTATTCAGTCCATTTTATTTGGCTGGTAATTTAAACCATCTATTTTTACTAGTTTTGATTTGTGGTATTTTCGGTGCTGCGACGAATATATGTAATATTATTGCCCAGAAACACTTGGATGCAGGTATTAGTGTCTTGGTCAATAATATATACACACCTATAACCATAGTATTATCTTCTTTTTTATTACATGAAGGTTTAACCTTGAAACAAGTTTACGGCACCATACTTTTACTCATAGCTTTGGTGATAGTTTCCAAAAAGCATCACATGGGTAAATTTAAATTCGATAAATATTTCGTGCTGATGGTTTTAGGCGGTGTGCTTTTAGGAGTTCTTTTGGTTGCAGAGAGAGCACTCCAAGTTCAAACAGGTTTTTCAGCTAGTATTATGCTTTCTTGGGGATCACAAGCCTTTTTTACTGGTGTGGTGGCTTATTTTGCTAACAGTAAACATACTTATACAAATAAAGAAGTACTGATGTCAGGCGTATTTAGATATTTCGGATCTCTTTCTTACGTGATATTGGTTTATGTAGCTAGTAATTTAAGTTTAGTCGCATCTATTACTACTTTCAAAGTAGTCGTGGTGTTTATCGCTGGAGCATTGCTCTTACACGAGAGGGAAGATATACCTAGAAAGATGCTCGGTAGCATTATTGCTGTCTTAGGGTTACTTTTAATGAAATGATATAATTCTTTACATGAACGATTCAATATTTTTCTTTTTTTATAATTTTGCTCACCAATCTTTTTCGTTGGATAATACGATTGTATTTTTTGCAGAAGTATTTCAGTACCCAGTTTTCATATTTGCGGGTTTGTTTATCCTTTTCCACCATGATGTATTTAAGGCAGAGAACCCTTTTCAAGTAGCATTACAAAAATACAAAGAAATTTCTTTTGTTTTTATTTCTGCAGGTTTGGGTTGGCTCGGGGCTAAAATTTTAAAAATTCTGATTCATGCACCACGACCTTTTATTGAATTTTCTTTTCTGCATCCGCTTTTCCCTGAAAATAGTTTTGCTTTTCCTTCTAGTCATGCCACCATTTTTATGGCTTTAGCAGTAGGTATGTTTTTTGTGCACAAAAGAGCTGGCTACTTTTTTATTCTATTTGCTTTTTTAATAGGCCTTTCTCGTATTGTTAGTGGAGTGCATTTTCCAGCTGATATTTTAGGTGGTTTTGCACTAGGAGCACTCATAGCTTTGTCGGTTAAGTACCTATATAAGAGATTTGCATATTTATATAGAAAAATGTAGAATAGCTTTACATTTATGTGGAGAAAAGTAATTTTATCTTTAATAATATTGGTTTTGGCAGGGGGCATAGCCTTCTTTGTTATCAAGTCCGAGCCTAGACTAAACAAGAATTTTGATCATGCATCTAGCTTTTTAAAGAAGTTCCCATTTCGCTTGGGTCTAGACCTTTCAGGAGGCAGCCACCTTATTTATAAGGCTGATGTGTCTCAATTAGAAAGTAGTCAAGTTTCTCCATCTATGGAGGCTCTTCGTGATGTAATCGAAAGACGTGTGAATTTGTTCGGTGTCTCTGAACCAGTGGTTCAAGTCCAGCATGGTGGCTTTGTGAGTGGGGGAGATGAGAAGTTGATCGTAGACCTTCCAGGTGTTACTGATGTAGAAAAAGCTACAGCTATGATCGGCCAGACTCCACTTTTGCAATTTAAAACAGAAGCTTCAAAAGACACTCCAAATGAAATCAAAGTAGGTAAAGATGGAAAGGCTACTTTGGATATAGGAGATCAATTTGTGAATACAGAGCTTACTGGTAGATATTTGAAAAAGGCTACTTTGGAATTTGATTCCAATACTCGTGAACCAAAAGTAGGTCTGCAATTTGATGATACTGGTACGAAATTATTTGCTGAGATCACTAAAGCAAATGTGGGTAAGCAAGTAGCTATTTATTTGGATGGTTCTCCTATTTCTGCTCCAGTGGTGCGAGAGGAGATTACTGGTGGCCAAGCTAGTATTTCTGGAAATTTCACACCAACTGAAGCTAAGATACTGGTGGGCAGATTGAATTCTGGTGCATTACCTGTGCCTATTTCACTTTTATCAAAGCAGACTATCGGTGCTACTTTGGGTGATAAAGCTATGAATGCTGGAGTAAAAGCTACTATTTTTGGTTTCTTGTTGGTAGCCCTGTTTTTGATCCTTTGGTACAGATTGCCAGGTCTTGTAGCTACTATATCTTTATCTATTTTCGTATCTATTATGCTTGCTTTGTTTAAATTAATACCAGTCACTCTCACTGCTGCTGGCATAGCTGGCTTCATCATCTCTATGGGTGTGGCGGTAGATGCAAATGTCCTTATTTTTGAGCGCATAAAAGAAGAATTGCGTGCTGGCCGTACTATAGCAGATGCTGTGCATTCTGGTTTTGCTCGTGCTTGGCTTTCTATTCGAGATTCAAACATCTCAAACATCATCACTGCTATTATTCTATTCTGGTTTGGTACATCACTCATCAAGGGTTTCGCTCTTACCCTAGGTATGGGAGTATTGGTATCCATGTTCTCTGCTATCACCGTGACTCGTATTTTCCTAGGAGCAATAAACTTCGTAGGTGAGGGCAAGGTTGCGCGTTTCTTATTTAGTTCAGGACTTAGTAAATAAAAATATATGTTTATAATAAAACACAAAAAAATATTTATCGGCTTCTCAGTATTGATGGTATTTTTGTCTTTCGTTTCTTTTTTTGTTTACGGAGTAAAAGTAGGTATAGATTTTAAAGGGGGAGCAATCACCGAAGTTTCTTATACTGGCACACGCCCTAGTCAAGAAATGCTTGATCAAAACATTGCGAAGTTGAACTTCGGCTCTGTTTTATTGCAACCAATAGGTGAAAAAAATTATATTGTAAAATCTAGAGATCTTACTGATGCTGAGCATGCTTCTTTGCTTGCTACTTTATCTTCAGGTAATAAAGATGCTTTGACTGAAGTAAGTTTCAACTCCATTGGTCCATCTGTAGGCAAGGAGCTCACTCGTAAAGCCATCGTAGCTGTTATCTTGGTTTCTCTAGCTATCATTCTATTTATAGCTTTTGCTTTTAGAAAAGTATCTCGTCCTGTATCATCTTGGAGGTATGGTTTGATTGCCATTGTGACTCTTCTTCACGATGTGATTATACCAGTAGGTATATTTACAGTATTGTCTCATATTTATGGTGCAGAGATTGATACACTCTTTGTGGTGGCAGTGCTCACTATCCTAGGTCTTTCTGTATCTGATACTATTGTGATTTTCGATCGTATACGTGAAAATCTTCGCCATGTCGGTGGAGGTAAGATTAATTTCAGTGAAATAGTGGGTGAGAGTCTAAACCAATCTTTTGTGCGCTCAATCTGCACATCACTCACTGTGATTTTGGTACTCTTGGCTCTATTTTTCGTAGGACCTGCTACTACTAAATACTTTGCTCTTATGCTAGCTGCTGGTATGTTTTTCGGTACATATTCTTCAATATTCCTTGCATCACCTCTATTAGTCTGGGTGGAAGAACTACAAAAGAAAAGTAAGTAATTTACCCCCTATTTTATACTTGTGATATAATACATGTATATGATGTATATAGTATTTGTTTTAGTTATATTAATTTTATATGTAGTTTTTGCATTTAATCGTTTTGTCTCCTTGCGTAATAGATCAGAGGAGGCTTGGGCGGATATCGAAGTCCAACTAAAGAGGAGATACGATCTTATTCCAAATTTAGTAAATTCTGTGAAGGGTTATACTACTCATGAGTCTACAGCCTTTGAAAATGTCACCAAAGCTCGCACTATGGCTATGGGCGCTACTGGTCCCAATGAAGCTCACGCTAAAGCAGAAAATATGCTCACAGGAGCTTTGAAGAGTATATTTGCTATAGCAGAAGCTTATCCAGAATTAAAAGCTAATCAAAATTTCTTGGCTTTACAAAATGAGCTTTCTGATACTGAAAACAAAATTCAGGCTTCTCGTAGATTTTATAATACTAATATTCGAGATCTAAACACAGCAGTACAAAGTTTTCCTGGAAATATCATTGCCTCTATGTTTTCTTTTTCTAAAAAAGAATTCTTTGATTTACCAGATGGTGACGTTGCAGAGAACAATGTCGAAGTTAAATTTTAATTTATGATCACTCAAGAGTTAACTGCGTATGTTAAATCTGAATTAAATAAAGGAAAATCCAAAGAAGAAATTCGTGGTAATTTGCTTTCTGGGGGAGGTTGGAGTGATGCAGATGTCATGGAAGTATTTAAAGCTGTAATGCCAGCGGAGAGTATGACTATGAATATACCAGCTTCTACTCCTAACACACCAACTACTCCTAACATTATTACTCCTAATCCTGTGTCTCATCCAGTAATGCCAGAGCATTCTTTTGTGGTACCTT
>CAZFKY010000031.1:0-7161 GCA_964519485.1 uncultured Candidatus Saccharibacteria bacterium
TTGGAAAAGGTTATTTACTTTGCTGGTTATATTATCACCAAGGTTCATGAAGAGGAGAAGAAAGATCTCTTGGAGGGCTTGGATAAAGAATTCAAGATGAAGCTCAAGAATTCTGCAGATGATGACACAAAAGAAAAATTGAAGAATTTATTATCTGTTACTAAAAAAGAAGTAGCAGAAATCTATGAAGGTAAGGTGTTGAATGAAATATCTTTCCACCATTATTCATTAAAATATGGTACTTGTTTTGAAGCTAACATCGGAGCTGAAGCTATTTATTCTATTTTCAAGAATTTGGATTTAAATAAATTAAAGAAGCACACTGAGACCATGCTCGAGGGTGCAAGTGCGATCGAAAAAGAAAAACTCCAAAAGAGACTTTCACTCATTCGTGCGATGTTGTATGCGAACATTCGTCCAGAATGGATGTTCCTTACTGTTATCCCAGTTATTCCTCCAGTTCTTCGTCCGATGGTGGCGCTTGATGGTGGTAGACATGCTACTTCAGATCTAAACGATCTTTACCGCCGTGTGATCAACAGAAATAATCGTCTAAAGAAATTGAAAGAGATCAATGCGCCGGATGTTATTCTCCGCAACGAAAAGAGAATAATCCAAGAAGCGGTGGATGCTCTTATCGATAACTCTATTGCAAAGCAAAATGATTCTACAGCTATGAGTCAATCTCAAAAGAGACCACTAAAATCTCTTTCTGATAATTTGAAATCAAAGCAAGGTCTTTTCCGTCAAAATTTGCTCGGTAAGCGTGTGGACTACTCTGGTCGTTCTGTGATCGTGGTTGGTCCTCAACTTAAGCTCAACCAATGTGGACTTCCAAAACACATGGCTCTCGAGCTTTTCCGCCCATTCGTTATTTCAAAGATTCTGCAAGCAGAATTGGCTTTTAACATTCGTGGTGCAAATAAATTGATCGAAGAGCGTACCCCAGAAGTCTGGGCTATGCTCGAAGAGGTGATTCAAGGTAAATATGTGCTTCTAAACCGTGCTCCTACTTTGCACCGTCTTGGTATTCAAGCTTTCAATCCTATTCTTATCGAAGGAAATGCTATCCAAGTGCACCCACTCGTTTGTCAGGCTTTCAACGCAGACTTCGATGGAGACCAGATGGCAGTGTATGTGCCACTTCTCGAAGAAGCACAAGCTGAAGCTCGTGATTTGATGGCTGCAAATAAAAACCTTCTCAAGCCTCAAAATGGTGATCCAATAGTGCACCCTCGTATGGATATGGTGCTCGGTGCTTACTGGATGACTAAGAATATGGATGGGGAGACTGGCGAAGGAAAGTATTTCTCTAGTCCAAATGCAGCTATTACAGCTTATGAATACGGTGTTATCACTCTTCGTGCAAAAGTAAAAGTTCTTGCTACTGACACACCTAAATATAAGAAATTTGATGGTAGTATCTTTGATACTACTGTAGGTAAATTGCTATTCAACAGTATTTTGCCAAATGATTTCTCTTATGTGAATGATGAAATGACTCAAGATAGAATCTCTGCATTGGTAGATGAGCTCATTCTCCACTATGGTGTAGATGCTACTCCAGCAATCTTGGATAAGATTAAAGCTTTCGGCTTTAAATATTCTACTGTTTCTGGTACTACTTGGGGTTTGGATAACGTCAAAGTTTCTCCAGAAAAACCTAGAATTATTTCTGAAGGTAAAAAACTAGAAGAGCAAATTATTTCACAATGGAGTGAAGGTTTGCTTTCTGAAGAAGAAAAATATCAAAAGATTATTGAAATCTGGACACGTACAAAGAAGGAGATGGAAAAAGTTCTTCCAAGTACAATCGATAAGAATAGCTCTACTTATGACCTATTCACATCAAAGGCCCGTGGTACCATGTCTTCACTTTCTCAGATGACCGGTATGATTGGTCTTATCCAAAACAACCAAGGTAAGACTTTGGAATTCCCAATTATTCCTTGTTATAACGAAGGTCTTTCTCCGATTGAATACTTCGTCATTACTCACGGAGCTCGTAAAGGTGCATCTGATACTGCGCTTAACACAGCGAAAGCGGGTTACCTTACTCGTAGATTGGTGGATGTGTCTCAAGATGTGGTTATCACTGAAGAAGATTGTGGCACAAAAGAAGGCAAGATGGTTTCAAAAGAAAATATCTCTGGTATTGAAATTCCTCTTTCAAAGAATATTCGTGGACGTGTCCTTGCAGCAGATTTGAAGGACAAAGATGGCAAGGTTGCTTATAAGAGAGGATTCCTTGTTACCAAGGAGGAAGCTTACAATATCGAAGGCGCAGGCTTTACAGAGGTATTTGTACGTTCTCCGCTTACTTGTAAGACAATTCACGGTCTATGTCAGATGTGTTATGGTCTAGATTTGGGTAGAAATAATTTGGTAGCAAAAGGTGAAGCAGTAGGTATTATCGCTGCGCAAGCTATCGGTGAACCTGGAACTCAGCTTACTCTTCGTACATTCCACGCTGGAGGTGTGGCAGGTACAGATATCACCACTGGTCTTCCTCGTGTCGAAGAAATCTTCGAGCGCCGAATTCCAAAGAATCCAGCTGTAGTGTCTCAGACAGATGGTGAAGTCTTTGAAATAAAAGATAAAGATGGTAAAGAAAAAATCATCAAGGTCCTATCTGATACTAAGGTAGATGGTAAGAGTAATGAAATCGAGTATATAGCTCCTTTCCGCCGTGTGCCTATCGTAAAAGTAGGTGACAGAGTGAAGAAGGGTGAAATTCTCACAGATGGATCAGCAGATATTGCAGAAATCTTCAAATACGGAGGCAAGGATATTGTGGAAGAATACATTATTCGTGAAATCAACAAAGTTTATGAACTTCAAAGTGCTTCTATTTCTAGAAAACACACTGAGATAATTATTCGTCAAATGTTCTCACGTCGCAAGATCAAGGATGCTGGTGAGACAAATTTCTCAAGTGGAGATATTGTAGAAAATACAGCTTTCATTGAAGAAAATATGCGTGTAGAAAAATTGGGTCTAAAAGAGGCTAAGGGTGAGACAGTGGTTTTAGGTATTACTGAAGTATCACTACGTACAAAGTCTTGGTTATCTGCTGCATCATTCCAAAACACAAATCGTGTGCTTATCGAAAATGCAGTCAAAGGTGGTGTGGATTCACTCCGTGGACTCAAAGAGAATGTTATCATCGGTAGACTTATTCCTGCTGGAACTGGTTTTAGAAATAGAAATATTTCAGACGAAGTTGTAGAATAAAGAAAATCATGAACTCTCCCGTAACACAGATTAAGGAGAGGCTGGGGATTGAAGAAGTAGTCTCTTCTTATATAAAGTTAGATAAAGTCGGCTCAAATTTAAAGGCTAGATGTCCTTTTCATAACGAGAAGACCCCGTCTTTCTTTTTATCACCTGACCGAGGCACATATTACTGCTTCGGTTGTGGTGCGTCGGGAGACATATTTTCTTTTGTCGAACAATTCGAAGGTTTGGATTTTAAAGGCGCACTCAAGCTTTTAGCTGAGCGTGCAGGTGTGGAATTACGAGGATACTCTAAAGAAGAAGGGGATGAAAAAGAAAGACTCTATAAAGCCATGGAGGAGTCTACTAAGTTTTTTATTTCTAATTTAGAAGGCAATACTGAGGTGCTAAGTTATTTGAAAAATCGTGGTTTGGATGATAGATCAATCAAAGATTTTAGATTGGGTTTTATTAAAGAAGATTGGCGATTACTGTATAACTTTTTAAAAAATAAAGGTTTTACAGATATAGAGATAGAGAAAGCAGGCTTGGCTAAAAAATCTGAAAAGGGTTATTATGATCGTTTTAGAAATAGAATAATGTTTCCTATTTCTGATTCTAGTGGCCGAGTCATAGCGTTTTCTGGAAGAATTTTTGTGGATGATGGAAAATCTGCAAAATATTTAAATAGTCCAGATACACCTATCTTTAGTAAATCCGCTGTACTTTATGGACTTGATAAAGCTAAAGATTCAATAAGAAAAAATAATTTTTCTATACTAGTTGAGGGCCAGATGGACTTAATATTGTCTCATCAGGCGAATTATAGAAATACTATTGCTACATCTGGTACTGCTTTATCGGATTCAGAAGTTAGTAGGGAAAATGTGGTCTCAAATCTTGGCTTAGTTAAGCGTCTATCAAACAATTTAGTATTGGCTTTTGATGGGGATAAGGCTGGTATTTCAGCTACTAGTAGAGCTGGTAAGATAGCATTATCTCTTGGTATGGATGTTAAGGTCGCTAATTTACCCCTAGGAGTAGATCCGGCTGATCTTATCTCTAAAGAGGGCAGTGAGGCTTGGAAATTGGCTATTAAGAATTCTAAGCACATCATTGAATTTTTGCTCGACAAAGTACTACAGAATTTTGATGGTGATAATCGTAAGATAGGTAGAGAAGTAAAAGAAAAGGTGTTGCCTTATGTAGAAGCTTTAGAGAGTGCAATAGAAAAATCTCATTTCTTAAAGAAGATCAGTGATAGGACCTCGATACCGCTTTCAGCTTTAGAAGATGATCTCAAAAAGATTGCCCTAGAACAAAAACAAGAAAGACAAGAAATAGAGAAATTGAGTGAGAATCCTAATACAATGTATCGAAGGGATTATATCGAGCGTAGATTGCTCGGAGTTATATTTTGGCAAGAGGGTCTGAAAGATAAAAATATAGATACAAATTATATTTTAGATGAATTAGCAGAAATATTAAAGAAAGACAAAAAAGAAATATTGGAAAATACAAAATACAGAAAAGAAGATTTGATTTTTGAAGCGGAAGTATTTTATAGTGGTTTATCGTTTGAGCGAGATGTGGGGGAATTGCTTTTTAATTTAAGAGAAGAAGTCTTGAAAGAAGATTTAAATAAAAAAATGAGAGAATTACATAAAGCAGAAAGTGAAAAAGATCAAGATAAGTCTACAAAGATTTTAATAGAGATTAGTGAGATAAATAAAAAAATACAAGATATTAAAAATGGTCGTTTTAAGAAATAGAATATCCCGAGGCTAATCAAAGGATAAAAATTTATGAAGAAAAAAGTAAAAAACAAAAAAATAAAAAAGGTCAAAAGTAAGCCTAAAACAAAGGCTAAAATAAAGAAAGTAAAAAAAGCTGTTAAAAAGGTAGTAAAAAAAGTAAAGAAAACAAAAAAGGTTAAAGAACCTAAAGCAAAAGTTCCTAAAAAATTGAATGCTAATGAGAAAAAGGCAGAGATGTTAGAGCGCCTATCAAATGAAATTATTGAAAAGGGACGCAAGCGTGGCTTTATCACTTATGATGAAATTCTAAAGACTTTTCCAGATATTGAAAATAATATTCTTTTTTTAGATGAGCTTTATGAGAAATTTGGCGTAGCTGGTATCGATGTGCTTGAGGGAGGCAACTTGTTAAATCTAGATAATGATTTGAATGATAAAGATTTGAATAAGTCAGGCATGTATGACTCCATTCAGATGTATTTGAAAGAAATAGGTCAGTATCCACTCATCCATGCTAGTGAAGAAAAGGATTTGGCAAAAAGAATCGAAAAAGGAGATATTGAAGCAAAGAATTTACTAGCTCGTGCAAACCTCCGCTTGGTGGTATCTATCGCTAAGAAATATGTAGGCCGTAGTGCAAATCTTACACTCCTAGACCTTATTCAAGAAGGAAATCTGGGTTTGTTTAAGGCAGTAGAAAAATTCGATTGGACTAAGGGTTATAAATTTTCTACTTATGCTACTTGGTGGATTCGTCAATCTATCACTCGTGCACTCGCTGATCAATCTCGTACTATTCGTATTCCGGTGCACATGGTGGAAACTATATCTAAATATAAGCAAATTCATCGTAAGCTTTCTCAAGATTTAGGCCGTGAACCTTTAGCAGAAGAGATAGCTACTGAGATGGGTATACCAGTAGATAAAATCCATGTGATTGAAAATATCTCCCAAGAGACGGTATCTCTCGAGCAACCTATCGGAGATGATGATGATAAATCAACTCTCGAGAACTTTATTCCAGATGATAAAATTTTGCGCCCAGACCAAGAATCTTCACGCAGAATACTTTCTGATCAGATTAAAGAGGTTCTAGATGAATTAAATCCAAAAGAGAGAAAGATACTTGAGATGCGTTATGGACTACTCGATGGTATACAACACACTCTTGAGAGGGTGGGTGAGGAGTTTGGTGTCACTCGTGAGCGTATTCGTCAGATTGAAGCCAAGGTACACGAAAAACTCCGCCAGCATGACAAGATTTCAAGACTTAAGAACTACTTCGATTAAAATAAAAACACCCCGTATTACGGGGTGTTTTTATTTTGTATTATTATAATTCTTTTACATCGAGGCCGTTGTTTGATGGAGTGATTTGGTGAATATGATCTATGTATTTCCAGAAAGCATCATTGCCACCTTGCTCCCAAGCACATTCAGAAGCTTCCGATTCATGAAAAGCCTTTGGGTGAAGCTGGGGGATAGGGTAATGCCTGTAAACCCAAGCCACATCAGGATTTTCGCCTATGATCTGCTGCATTGTATTTTGGAACATCTTACAGAAAGGACATTCTAAGTCTGAGTATTCCACGACTACTATTTTTGCATTTGGATTTCCAGTAATGTGTTCATCTAAAGATACTGGCTTTAGATTTATTCCAAGAGACTTTGTTTTATTTTTCGCTTGAGTTAGTTGAGATCGTACTTGTTCTAGTGGTTGGGCGCCTTTTATTACATCTACCACTTTACCATTATTCAAGATAAATGAACTAGGGGTACCATTTACTCCTATCTTTGATCCATCATCTATATCTGCTTGCACTTTATCCTTAAATTTCCCACTAGCTAAACAAGATGCGAAATCTTTCACATTTAGGCCTATGGTTTTTGCAGTCGAAGGGTTCAATTTTCTAGCACCTCCTTTTGCAGGGTTGCTGGTATCCATATTTCCTTTTAATAAAACTGCACCTGCAATCAAGAAACCTGCGATAATAATAGCACTGGCTATTTGTTTTTGTCCGTTATTTTCCATATTTTTGTTTACTTATTAATATGGGTATAGTATAGCATTTTTTATTGTCATGGTATAATAGATATGTTAAAGGTCTTTTATTATTAATAAATGCTCAGAAATTGAGCTAAAATAAAATATATGTGTAAAGGAAATTGTTGTGGAGGTAAGGGTAGT
>CAZFKY010000032.1:0-6495 GCA_964519485.1 uncultured Candidatus Saccharibacteria bacterium
GTAAAAGTGCCAGTGTAAGTCGCTATATTACTACGAGGGGTGCGCCCTATCGGTGATTGATCAATCAAGATTACACGTGAAAGATATTCGGTCCCAGAAAAAGATGAGCAATTGAAAATCTTGGCAGTACGATATTTGTATTCTAGTCTGGCTTGAAGATTTTTGTGTAAAATTTCATACATAAAAGAACTTTTGCCTGATCCAGACACACCTGTAATAGAAGTCATGACACCGATAGGTAATTCTACATTTAAATTATTAATATTAAAAACCTTTCCTCCAGCGATGCGAAGAACACCTTTACTCTCGCGTCTTTTTTCTGGTACTTTAATTTTGGCTTCTTCGCGCAAATAAGCTAAAGTTCTAGAATTATTTGTATTCTTTTTTGCAGTCAGTAAATCTTCTAAATAGCCAGCTGCAATTACATTTCCACCATGCACACCAGCCTTTGGGCCTATATCTACGATATAGTCCGAGGCATAAATAGTGTCCTCATCGTGCTCCACTACGAGGATGGTATTCCCTAAATCACGTAGATTTAATAAGGTTTTTATGAGTCTATCATTATCACGTTGGTGTAAACCAATGGTAGGCTCATCGAGCACATAAAGAGCACCCACCAGTCGTGAGCCTAGTTGTGAAGCAAGGCGGATTCTCTGTGCTTCTCCACCTGAAAGAGTGTTGGCTTTGCGAGAAAGTTGTAAGTAATCCAAGCCAACATCGAGCATGAATTGAAGGCGAGACTCAATCTCTCGCACTACTGGCACAGAAATTTCTTTTTCTTGATCTGAGAGTTTTAAATTTTTGAAAAATTCATGAGCGTCAGCAATAGAGAGCTCTGCTAAATCTAAAATATTTACTTTATTTTTTACAGTCTTGCCTTTTTGATTTACCACACCAGCCTCTAAAAATACATGAAGCGCTTCGGTGCGAAGACGTGCGCCTTTACAATCATCACACAATTCTTCTCCACCAAAATATTTTGTGCCGAGTCCATTACAAGAAGGACATGCACCATAAGGAGAGTTGAAAGAAAAGAGTCTTGGCTCTACTTCTGGGAAAGAAAAACCGTCGTTCTTGCAGGCAAACTTTGCAGACATTATAAATTCCTCTTCACCTATTTTAATGGTGACCAAGCCATCAGATTCTATAAGAGCACGCTCTAGAGCCTCTGCCAAGCGCATACGTGAACCTTCTTTATCATCTTTAAATTCATGCACTGCAAAATGATCTACTAAAATATCTATATTATGGGCCTTATTTTTAGAAAGAGTGATAGATTCACGGAGTTTTTTCATGTTACCATCGAGACGCACCTCAGCAAAACCTTTACCAAGTAAATCATAGAGGAGTTGATAGTATTCTCCTTTTCTACCACGTACTATTGGAGAAAAAATACTTATCTCTGTATTATTCCACTCTACACCCATTACTTTTTTATTGGCTTTATCGAAACTCTTCACCTTATCTAAAATAAAATTTAAAATCTCTTCATTTGAGAGTTTTTTAATCTCTTCACCACACTGTGGGCAATGTGGATGACCAATACGAGCATACATCACACGAAGATAATCGTAAATTTCAGTAATTGTAGCTACAGTAGAACGTGGATTGTTTGATCTAGATTTTTGGTCTATGGATATTGCAGGTGAAAGACCTGTGATTTCGTCCACATCTGGTTTTGGCATTTGATTTAAAAATTGACGAGCATAAGAAGACAAAGATTCCACATATCTTCTCTGACCTTCGGCAAAAATTGTATCGAAGGCAAGAGATGATTTACCAGAACCAGATACACCAGTAATGACTACCATTTTATTACGTGGCATTTCTACATTTATATTCTTCAAGTTATGGGTCCTAGCCCCCTTTACCACTATTTTATCTATATTTTGTTGATTATTTTTCATATTTCTATTAAACACCCAACACACCCGACCAAACTCTATGGGGGTGTATATCTGTATTTAATTATTCATAGTATACCAGAAAAAATCTATTTTTCTAGTTTTGTTTTTAAGACAATTATTTCATCACGTAAGATAGCAGCTGTTTCAAAATCTAGCTCTTTTACTGCTTTATTCATTTCTTTTTCTTTTATATTTATGATCTTTTCATACACTGCTACTTCTCTCTCCTCATCACTCATTTGTAGATTTTTTATAGCTTGTGATTCTGTCTTACCTTTATTATTTTTATCTTTCGCAAAAGCTTTCTTGAATAATTCTAAATCCATTTTTAGTTCTGCATTCACCACCTTACCATGCTCACTCTCTAACTCTTCAGTGATATCTTTTATCTTTTTCATTATTGTCTTAGGGGTGATGCCGTGTTTTTTATTGTAAGATAATTGTATTTCTCTACGACGAGCAGTTTCCTTTAGTGCATAATCCATAGCATCGGTCATGATATCAGCATAAAGCACGACCTTACCCTCACTATTTCTAGCTGCACGACCAATAGTCTGAATAAGTGATGTCTCGGAGCGTAAAAATCCAGCTTTGTCAGCATCTAAAATACCGATGAGCGCAACCTCGGGCAAATCAAGTCCTTCACGAAGCAAATTCACACCCACTAAAACATCAAAATCTCCTTTACGAAATTTTGTAAGAATTTGGATTCTCTCTATGGTCTTAATATCACTATGCAAATACTCTGCTTTTATTTTTTTATCTTTCAAATACAGAGTAAGATCTTCTGCCATTTTTTTGGTGAGCGTGGTCGCCAAGACTCTAAAACCTTTCTTTACGGTTTTATCGGTTTCTTCAATAAAATCTACAATTTGGCCTTTATAAGAACCTTTGACGCTGACAGGTCGAACTATGGTTTCCGGATCCACAAGACCAGTAGGGCGAATAATTTGTTCAATTATCTGGTTACTCTCCTCCCTCTCAAATGACCCTGGAGTAGCAGAAGTATAGATGACTTGGCCTATCCTTTTCTCAAATTCATCGTATTTTAAAGGTCTATTATCTTTAGCGGAAGGTAGACGAAAGCCATATTCTACAAGGGTATTTTTACGAGCTTGATCACCAGCATACATGCCGTGCAGTTGCGGTAAGGTCACATGAGATTCATCTATAATAGTAAGAAAATCAGAAACACCATCAGCCTGGTGAGGAAAGTATGACAATAAAGTTTCTGGGGGTTCACCTGCTCCTTTGCCAGACAAATGTCTAGAATAATTTTCTATACCATTACAATAACCCACCTCTTTAATCATAGCTAAATCATAATTTGTACGACGTTTTATTCTCTCGGCTTCTAAAAGTTTTCCTTCTTTTTCAAAATGTTTGAGTTGAACTGCCAACTCTTTTTTAATTTCCTTTAAAGCTTTTTCTTTTTTATCATCTTCAGTGATAAAATGCTTCGCTGGAAAAATAAAAATGTTTTTTTCTTCATTTAAAATTGCAGAAGTTATAGGATCAACTTTCAAAATGCTAGATATTTTTCCACCCACAAATTCCACCTGATACATAAAAGTCTCTGAAACTGGCATAAACTCTACCCTAGATCCAATAGATCTAAACTGTGCAGGGTTTAAATCTGCATTAGTACGTTCAAAATGGATCTCAATCAACTTTTTCATCAAAGACATACGATCCATCTTCATACCAACCTCCAATTTCACATTTACTTTTTGGTATTCTTCTGGGCTACCTAAGCCATAAATACAAGACACCGAAGCTACTATGATCACATCATTCCTAGTAAGGAGAGCTTGGGTAGAGGCATGGCGCAAACGATCAATCTCTTTATTTATCTGGGCATCTTTTTCTATATAAGTATCTGAAGCTGGCATATAAGCCTCTGGTTGATAATAATCGTAGTAAGACACGAAATAGTGCACAGCAGCATCTGGAAAAAATTCACGAAACTCTTGAGCAAGCTGAGCAGCCAAGGTTTTGTTGTGAGCAATAACTAAAGTAGGTTTATTAAAAGAAGCTATGACATTGGCCATGCTAAAGGTCTTGCCAGTGCCTGTAGCCCCGAGGAGGGTTTGCTTTTTAAAACCTTTATTTAACCCATTTAATAAAGAAGAAATAGCCTCTGGTTGATCTCCAGCGGGTTTGAAATTACCCTTCAATTTAAAAATTTGACCTTTATTCATATATGGATGATATGTCATTTATACCACAGATAATGGTATTATAAAAAGGTGATTAATTTAAATTTCACAAATAAAAATAAGGTGGTTTTGGGTATTTTTTGTTTTTTAATTTTATTTATTTACGGCCAATCACTGCTAGGAGATTTTGTTTTCGATGATCGAGGAATAATGGAACATGTCGAAACCCTATCCAATGTAGACAATTTAGGTAAAGTGGCCATGCACCCGTATTGGGATTTAGGTGCTGGCTTATATCGTCCTACTACACTCCTCAGCTATAGTTTTAATTTGATTATTTTTGGTAAAGATCCTTTTTCCTTTCACTTAATAAACTTGGCTTTATATATATTCATTTGTTTTTTTATCTATTTATTAATAAAAAAATTATTTTCTGATTCAATTTTAGCTTTTATTACTTCTTTATTATTTTTAGTTTTACCTATTCACACTGAAGTAGTGGCAAACATCACTGGCAGGAGTGAGTTGCTTTGTTTATTCTTTGCGCTACTAGCAATACTGGAATCTGCAAAAGATAAAATAAATCCTTATCTTTTGTTTTTATGGACACTCTTATCTATAGGCAGTAAGGAAACGGGTTTGGCACTAATACCAGTATTGGCAATGCTTTTTTATTATAAAGAAGAAAATTTAAACATAGATATAATAAAAAAATATTTCAGAGAAATTAGCGCTATTACCCTAGGTGTTCTCCTATACTTTACTTTGAGATTTTTAGTCTTGAGTGTACCAAAATTCTTAAACATAAACACAAGTCTCATAGAAAACCCCCTAATGTTTGCTGATACACCTTCTCGTATTTTTACAGCTTTAAAAATACTTTGGATGTATTTCTATAAAAGCTTTTGGCCGACAAACCTTTGTTCTGATTATTCTTATAACCAAATTCCAGTTATTCATAATTTTTTAAATCTAGAGGTGATCTTGGGTTTACTGATCCTAACCTTACCTGTGTTTTTATTTTTTAAATACTTAAAGCAAAATAAAATAATTACCCTAGGTTCTGTTATTTTCTTTTTTTCTTTTTTGCCAATATCAAATATATTCTTCCCGATCGGGACTATAGCCGGAGAAAGATTGTTCTTCTTCCCTTCTTTAGGAATAATAATGATAATTGCTTATTTTATTTACAAAATAAAACAAAATAGAAAAATACCTATATATATAATACTAATAATAACAATTATCTATTCTCTAATTAGTCTAAACAGACAAAAAGCTTGGCTGACTGAAGAAAATTTATTTACCTCAGGGGCTATGTGTGCACCGAAAAGTGTACTTTCACTTTCAAACTACGGTGCGATGTATTTGTTGAAGGGTGATCTCGATAATGCAGAAAAAAAACTAAAAGAATCTATGGACATAAAACCAATATACTCTAAAGGTATAAATAATTTAGGTTTAGTTTATTACAAAAAAGGAGATTATGAAAAAGCAAAAGAAATGTACTACCTAGCACTAAAGCAAGACTTCCCCTACTCGGGAGCTTTAGACAACTTGGTCTTATTATTTCTCACAGAAAACAAAATAGATCAGGCTAGATGGTGGCTAAAGTTTATATATGCCGATGATGAAAAAATAGCAGACGCAATTATACAAAGCTATTTACAAAGTAAAAGATGAAACTCTCAATAATAATTCCTGTAAATAACGAAGAAAAGTGTGTAGCCCAAACAATAGAAAAAATTTCTAAGGTTTTATTACCTGTAGAAAAAGAAATAGTAATAGTAAATGATGGCTCGACAGATAAAACTTTTAAAATATTAGAAGAATTAAAAAGTATTTATAACTTTAAACTTATAAACCTAGAAAAAAACCAAGGTAAAGGCCATGCCATCAAAAGTGGTCTGAAAGAAATTACTGGAAATTATTTATTAATCCAAGACGCCGACCTGGAGTATGATCCTATAGACATACCAAAACTCTTAGGTAAAATAGATAAAAATACTTCCGCAGTTTATGGTAATAGGGGTATAAAAAAATGGCCTAAAAAAGGCTATCATTACATCTTGGGTGCAAAAATGCTTACTACCCTAATCAATATACTATTTAAAACAAAACTGAAAGACGTCTACACAGGCTATAAACTTTTCAACTTAGAAAAAGTAAACCTGCAAAATCTGACATCCTCTGGATTTGAATTTGAAGCAGAAGTAACTTGTAAAATATTAAAAAACAAAGGAAAAATAGTTGAAACCAATATAAGCTATAACCCTCGCAACAAAAAAGAAGGAAAGAAAATAAAGTTTCGAGATGCCCTAAAAGGCTTATTAACTATAGTAAAAAATAGGCTTGGTCTTGATTTTTAAGCATATTTCTTATATTATCAAGCTTACGTACCCATAGCTGTTTTGGTATGTAGTTAT
>CAZFKY010000033.1:0-6403 GCA_964519485.1 uncultured Candidatus Saccharibacteria bacterium
GATATCGGTCAAATTGTGAAAGTAAAAAGTAATGGCACCAATGAAGTATCAGTACCTTTTAGAGTCATAGGTGTCCAACAACATTTAGGTACAGTAGCTTTTCAAAATCAAGATGATCAAGTCTTCATTCCTTTTGTGATAGGCCAGAGACAAATCTTAGGTATAAATTATATTCAATTCATACGTATAAAAGTAGATATCGGGGACAATGTAAAAAGTACAATGGAGGATGTGAAGACCGTGCTAAGGGAGCAACATCATATCACTGATATAGAAAATGATGATTTTTCTGTGCGTGATTTAGCAGATGCTATAAAAATTTTGACTAGTATCACAGATGCACTCCGCATGTTTTTGGGTTTGATGGCAGGTATATCACTAGTAGTGGGTGGTATAGGTATTATGAATATAATGCTAGTGACTGTGTCAGAGCGTACTAGAGAGATCGGCCTCCGAAAAGCTCTCGGTGCTACACCTAGACAAATTAGGGATCAATTTTTAATCGAAGCTGTACTTTTGACAGGGGTGGGTGGAATCGTAGGTATATTGATCGGAGTACTCATTTCTTATTTGATAGCGCTCGGGGCTAGGTATGCTGGCTACGATTGGGCTTTTGTTATTTCTATCAGTGCGGTTGTATTGGCTGTAGGTGTATCAGCCCTGACTGGTATTATCTTCGGCCTTTTCCCAGCCTTAAAAGCTTCTAAACTAGATCCTATTAATGCTTTGAGATACGAATAATAAATAAATGAAAAACTATTTTATACAATCATATAGAGGTATCACTAGGAGTAAGAGTAGGACTCTACTCACCACCTTGGGTATTATGATAGGTATAGGTACTGTGGTATTGGTATTAGCCGCAGGAGATGGCTTTAGAGGCTATATAAACGCTCAGGTTGAGATGTTTGGCTCAAATACGCTTACTATACAGACAGCTATACCAGTATCTACTAAAAACAGAGATAATGGAGCTAAAAATGACACCAATACTGCAATGAATGCTGTGCAGGTCACCACTTTTAAGAATAAAGATATCGAAGACATAAAGCAGATTCCTAATATTAAAAATGCTTATGGTGCAGCTCTCGGCCAAGAAGTTGTTTCTTATAAAAATGTCTCAAAAAATGCTTTTATCTTTGGAGCTACAGCTTCACGTTTTGATATAGATAAAGGAGTGATAGATGTAGGTAGACCTTATTCTACTGAAGAAGATAGATCACTCGCTCAAGTAGCAGTATTAGGTCATGATATTGCCGTAGACTTATTTGGTGATACTAGTGAGAATAATTTAGGAAAATTAATCCGCGTGGGTTCATATAATTTTGAAGTCATCGGTATATATGAAGCTCGGGGTAGCTTCGGTCCATCAAATGATGATGAGCAAGTCTTCATACCTATCACTACTCTGCAGAAAAAATTGTTAGGTACAGATTATTTGCTATATGGTGTAGCTGAGTTAGTAGATCCAAATATAGGGGAGGCCACAGCGCTCGATGTGGGTGATATTTTGCGTAGCAATCATCAAATCACAGATCCACTCAAAGATGACTTTTTAGTAAATACTCAAGAACAAAATCTTTCCACTTTTAACACCATATTAAGTGGTGTGACTTTTCTATTGATTGCTATCGCCCTCATCTCTCTCATTGTGGGTGGTGTGGGTGTGATGAATATCATGTATGTAGTGGTGACAGAGAGGATAGGAGAGATTGGATTAAAGAAAGCTCTCGGTGCTCGTAATAAAGATATACTTTATGAATTTTTAATTGAGGCAGTGATGCTCACCATTATCGGTGGAGTAGTGGGTATTTTAGGTGGATCAGTCTTTGCTTTTGTGATAGCGAAATTAGCACAGAGTTTGGGTTTTGCTTGGCCATTTTCTGTACCAATCTACGGAATAATTTTATCTGTTTCGATCTCAATGCTAATCGGTATCATCTTTGGAGTTTTTCCTGCACGCAATGCTTCGAAATTAAATCCAATCGAAGCTCTAAATAAGGAGTAAAAAATTCTAAAAAAGGTATTGACCTTTTAAAAATTTTGTATCGTATTGTTTATTCTGAAAGGTGCCTGACGAGCACTTTTTTGAATTCTCTTTTTGGATTTTTTCTAAAATTAGCTCCAGTTTGGATGCCCTCCAAGACACTTTTTAAGTCATCCATTTTATAAACTCGGTAGTTATTCATGGGGTGGCGGTAAGCTTTTAGCTTACCGCTTTTATCCCAATTTCTTAAAGTAAGGGGAGAAACCCTTAAAATTTTAGCTGCTTCTTTTATTGTAATATATTGTTCGAACATATATTAACTTTTATAAACCTTACTAAACATGTGTAGAGAATTATATAAAGTTTAGTAAGGTTTAGCAAGATTCTTAAATAAATCTACAGCTCTCTGTATCTATCTATAAATTCTAATTTTTAGATGCAATTTTCTCTATTAGAATTTTTTTATTTTGTTTAAAAAAAATTCTTAAGATTAACTTCCTATTTTATTCACCGTGAATTACAGAGATTAGCCGAGATATCTTTTATTTACAAGGTAATTTAAGATTTGATTTCTTTTTAAGAATAGGTAATTCTTGTTAAGAATATAAATATTATCATAAGTATGTAAAATAAGGGTATTTTAATATAAAATTTCGACATAAAAATCATTTACCTTCGTTTTAGATCCACTATTTGGTTTATAAAGTTGTAAAATTTCAAAAATTTAAGATTAAAAAATAAAATTTTAAAAAATATTTAAATTATAATTTGTCTATTTCGTTTTACCGAGACTTGCCGAGAAACTTTTTGTTTTCCACATATTTTACTATTTTAATAAAGTTGCAAAGTATATAATTAGCTCAATGAGTCAGGAATTTTTTCTGGAAAATAAAAAATATATCTCAGCCAAAGAAGCTAGCGCTCTTACTGGCTACTCTAAAGATTATATAGGCCAGCTTGCTAGAGGTAATAAAATCGAATCTCGCAGGGTGGGTAGGGCTTGGTATGTGTGCGAAGAATCTATATTGAATTATGAAAAATTCTCAGGAGCGACGATACCGGAAATATCAGAGCCTTTACATCAAGTAAAAAAAGAGGTTCCCATTTTAAATATAAATCAACCCATTGAGACTCTTCAAAAGTTACCAGAACACAGAAAATTTTCTAATCTGAAACCTCAATCTTTTGTATTTAAAAAAATTATTTTTCTCAGTTTCGGTTTTGTATCTATTGTGACTATTTTTCTTATTAAAGATTTCGGATTGAAACCTCTTTACCAGAACTTGGCGGGAACTTTGGGTGATTTTCTTCCAGCTCAATCTTTGAGTGGCACTTTTGCTAATAATACTGCTACACAAGAAGGAGTGAACTCTCTGGTGGCTGTATATCAAAAAAATAATACACCTCAAAATAACAATACTAAAATTTCCCCATCAGATTTATCTGATATTTGGACTTCTTATGTATCTCCTAAAAAAGTAGTCACTACTCCTACACCCACCACGAATACAAAAGCTGTGACTATACAAAAGAGTAATCTCTCTGTCAGCGAAGAAGCGGTCTTGAATGCTTTTAGAAAGTTAGTGGTAAAAGGTTTACCAAATGATTTAGTGTTGAAACTTCGCGGACCTGTGGGACCTCAAGGTGAAGTCGGTCCAAAGGGTGATACAGGTGCGCAAGGACCATCCGGAGTCACTGGCTACACCTTCAGTCCATCACCAGCACCAATTCAAAGTAATCCAGGACCTGTGGGAGTGATGGGAGGTTTTGCTAATCTTGGTGTGCAAGATTTAAATGTAAAAAATCTAACTGTCACAAATGGCTCAACTCTAAGTGGTGGGATAAATGTGACTGGTGATACTAGTTTAAAAAACATCACAGGCAATGGCACACTATCTATCACCGGGAATTCTACTTTTACTGGTAATGTAAATATTACTGGTAAATTAAATCCATCTCTAACCACTGGATCTTTGTATTTCCAAGGTGCCGATGGTCTCACTGAAGATAATACGAAGCTATTTTGGGATGATACAAATAACAAGCTCGGTATAGGTACTAACACACCATCTAAAACCCTAGACGTGTTAGGTGATGCTATAATTTCTGGTGCTCTAACCCTAGATGGAGCAGTGGCTGTAAACAATACTCTCAATGTGAGTGGGATCACCACACTCACCAGCGTACCTACTTTAGCCCACTCATTTTCTCCTTGGCCAGGTGGCACTTCTAATGTCGCAAACTCTTCTTTGTATGTAAACCCAGCTTCTAGTGTGGCCGATGGTAATCTGATCGGTGCTGCAGTGAATGGCACAGCGAAATTTATCGTAGATGCGGAAGGAGATATCTATGGAACAAATTTGATTTTGACCGGTTCTACATCTTCTGGTGCCACAAACATAGCAGGTGATCTATCTGTGCAAGACAACACAAATCTAGGAGACTCTTCTACTGATATCTTGACCATCAATGGCACAGGGGTGACTATACCAAATTATTTAAATTTTGATTCTGATACTTTATTTATTGAAAGTACTACTAACAGAGTGGGTATAGGTACGACGAATCCTTCTACTCTATTAGATATAAACGGTGTCACCACTTTCCGTGGCAACATCATTGCCGGCACCGACAACACTTATGACATCGGTGCGAGTGGAGCTACGAGACCAAGGACAGGATATTTTGGTACAAGCATTATAGACCCGTTGCTGATCGGAGGTAGTAGTACAACTTCTCAACTCACATTGAGGAGCACTAGTGGTGCTGGAGCAGATGGCAACGGCATATCTGGCACAACAGGAGCAGACATCGTGTTCCAGACAGGTACAGCGGGCGCAACAGAAGCTATGCGCGTAGCAAACAATGGTAAAGTTCAAATCACCGGAGGCTCTGGTGCGGGAAGAGTTGGTAAACCTACAGGCTACCTCGAAATAGGTATTGCAAACAATGGTTCTGCACTAGGCACAAACCCAAATATTAGTTTGATAAACAATGGTAATGTCGGCACATACAACCAGATCGGTTTCGGTTATGCTGATGCTCTTGTGGCAAGTTCTGTATACCCTGTAGTTATCGGATCACAGACAACCTCATCCACAGCTGGCACCAAAGGAGATTTCTTTATTGCTACTCGTGACACAACCACAGCAACCGATGTACCAACTACCAAATTCTATGTATCTTCTGCTGGTTTGGTGGGTGTTGGTACTACTAACCCTATTGCAGTACTTGGTGTACAGACACAAACAGAAGGAAGCACGCTAGGTAGCAACCCAGCAGTTTGGGTATCTGGAGGTAATGGTATAAATAAGCTCGCTCAGATCGGCTTAGGTTATAAGAACACATCAGGTTCACCAGTGCCACCAGCGATAATATCTTGGGCAGCGAATGATAACAATGCTTACGCAGGAAGTTTGCAATTTTCTGTAACAAATAGAAGTGATTATACTACTGCCCCAACACCAGCTATGACCATCCTATCGACTGGCAACGTCGGTATCGGGACCACAAATCCGGCAAGTGCTTTACAAATTGGATCCGGTCAGATTCAAGTTCCGGCTGGCACGGCAGCTTCGCCATCATATAGTTTTAGCGGAAATACAAATCAAGGTATGTATTCTGTTGGTGGAAATGATATTGGATGGAGTGTAAATGGTGTCATAAGCATGAAGTTGTCCAATAGTACTGGCGTAGCAGACTCATCTACTCTTAGTAACATCAACAAATTACAATTAACAAGTGGTGCAGATCCAGGATCTAACTCAGCTATAGATATAGCTTCTTCTAACGTAAGCATCGGTTACTCTTCGGCTTCGAGCTATTCTTATTTTAATAGCTATAATAGAGCAATCAGGTTTGGTATTACATCTTCTGCTCTGACAGTCATGACGCTTGATACTACTGGCAACGTGGGTATTGGGACAACAAATCCAGCTGAAAAACTTTCAATCTATACCGCCGCTGGAACTACAAATGCTGCTGCTTTTTACAATACTGACAATTCTAATCGTAAGACGTTGCAGTTTTACACTACAGCCAATGAAGGTACTTTGGCGGTCTACGATTCGACTGGTGCGATTGGTATTAAGCTAAACGGAGGAACTGCTGTGCCGTCGTATTTTAATGGGGGTAACGTCGGTATTGGTACCACTAATCCGGGATCAATCTTTGATGTTCAAAGTAGTTCAGTGGACGCTAGATTTACCGCTACAACTGGAACCAATGCCACCTATGCAACTTTCCGAAACACTGGAGGGCGAGTTTATGTGGGTGCCGAGAGAAGCGCTGGCGGAGACGCTGCTACTGGTTCGACGGGGTATGCTGCTATCCTTGGAACTTCCGGAGCTTATGCTACGCAACTGTTTACTAATAGCGCTGTGCGTATAACCATTGATTCCGCCGGTTTGGTGGGTG
>CAZFKY010000034.1:0-6127 GCA_964519485.1 uncultured Candidatus Saccharibacteria bacterium
AAGGCTAAAGTGCTAGCAAAAGACTTGGGTGTGTCTTTGGGTAGTGTGATTAGTTTTTCTGAGAGTGGTAACTATGCTTACCCTATGATGTATGGTAAGACCGCAGCTATGGATTCTTATGCTGTTTCTGCCCCAGCTCCAGCTCAAATACCAAAAGGAGAGAACACTATAACCTCAGACGTCACCATCTCTTACGAAATCCGTTAAAGTGTTGTCTAATTGACTAAATTACAAAAAAAGAGTAATATTAAAAAAGCCCTGAGAGGGGCTTTTTTAAGAGGATTTAACTTTTTATAACATATGTCAAAAATTTCTGAATACATAAAAGAGACAAAAAGCGAATTAAAACACGTGATTTGGCCTACTCGCAATCAGGCTTTTTACTACACTTTGATGGTGATCGTGCTTTCAGTACTGCTCGCATATTTCTTGGGTATTTTTGACTTTATATTTAGTCGAGGTTTAGAAAAAATCTTAGGTTTCTAATTTATTTTTTATGTCTAAACAAGAAAATCAAGGAATTCGAAGTTGGTACGCTATTCATACCTATGCAGGTTATGAAAATGTTGTGCTTCGTAATTTAAAACAGCGCATTGATTCTCTCGGTATGAATGACAAGATTTTCAACGTGATCGTGCCTGTAGAGAAAAAGATAAAAATAAAAGCTGGCAAGAGAACAGAGGTAGAAGAAAAGATTTATCCTGGTTATGTGCTCGTAGATATGATAGTGACTGATGACTCTTGGTATGTTGTTCGCAACACTCCACGCGTCACTGGTTTCGTCGGGGCAGGGGTAAACCCAGTGCCTCTTCGAAAAGAAGAAGTCGACTATTTATTTAGTAAAATGGAGGGTGCCACAGCAAAACACAACATCAATCTAGCTTCTGGAGAGATCGTGAGAATTGTAGACGGCCCATTTAAAGATTTAGAAGGTAAGGTGAATTCAGTCGACAATGAGAGAGGTAAGGTAAAGGTACTGGTCTCAATGTTCGGTCGTGAGACACCAGTCGAGCTCGACTTCTTGCAAGTTAAGCAGATTTGAGATAAGGTATACAAATAATATAAATTTATGGCAAAGAAAATAACAAAGAAAATTAAATTACAGATACAGGCAGCGAAAGCTACCCCAGCACCACCACTAGGACCTGCGCTCGGTCAGGCCGGTATAAACATTGGTGATTTCGTTACCAAGTTTAATGCAGCTACCCAAAAGATGGCAGGAGACAAGGTTTCAGTTCTTATTTCAGTTTACGAAGATCGCACTTATGATTTTATAATCAAGACTCCACCAGTAACTGGTCTTATCTTAAAGGCAGCTGGCGTAGAGAGTGGTTCTGGAAAGCCGAATTCTTCAAAAGTAGGCAAGATCACTCGTGCACAAGCTCTAGAAATCGCAAATAAGAAGAGAGCTGATCTTAATGCAAAGGATGATGAAGGAGCTATCGCTATCGTAGCCGGATCTGCTCGCTCTATGGCTATCGAAGTTAAAGGTTAATTTAAAATAAAAACATAAAACGGCGCGAGCCGTTTTTTGTTTTTCACTCATGAAAAATATAAAAAGAAAATTACCATATCTTACTGATCTAGTAGTGAAGCTCGCACCCAAGATTGGGGCGAGGGTGGTGGTGGAGCCAGAGGGGGGTATAGCTGCGCAGATTATTTATAAAAATGGTGTAGTGAGGTCATTACGCTATATGTCTTTAGATTTGAATCATATAGCTTCTGCTGATATTGCTAAGGATAAAGACTATGCGAAATTCTTTATGGAGAAAAAAGGTTATCCTGTGGCGGAAGGCCAGACTTTTTTCAAAGATTCATGGGCGAAGGCTGTAAAGAGCAATCGTACTATTTTAGCTGCACCAAAATATACTACCTCACTAGGCTATCCTGTGATTGTAAAACCAAATAGCAGTAGCCAGGGGTCTGGTGTGTGTTTGGCTTGGAATAAAAAGGATTTAATTTTCTCACTTAAACAAATTTTTAAGAATGACAAGGTGGCTATAGTAGAAAAATACAAACCAGGTAGGGATTATAGGGTAGTGGTGCTCGATAAAGAAATAATCTCTGCGTATGAGCGTATACAGCTCTCGGTGACGGGGGATGGCAAGAGCTCAATATTGAAATTGCTTACTCAAAAACAAAAATTGTTTGAAAAAAGTGGTAGAGATACAAAAATAAATTTTTCTGACCCAAGAATTTTAATGAAATTAAAAAAAGATAAACTTTCTTTCAAGAGCGTGCTCTCAAAAGGTGAGAAAGTTTATTTACTCGACAATGCAAATCTTTCTACTGGTGGAGATTCTTTTGATGTCACCAATGCTATTCATCCAAATTTTAAAAAATTGGCTATCAAGCTAACTCATGACATGGGCTTACGTATTTGTGGTGTAGATATAATGGTGACAAAAGGGGATATAACCATGGATCCTAAAAATACTAAGTATTTTATTATTGAAATAAACGCTGCTCCAGGCTTGGATCACTATGTGACCACAGGGCCCAAGCAGAGGAAGAGAGTAGAAGATATGTATTTGGAAGTGCTTAAAGCACTTGGAAAAAAAGACTAACGAGAGTATATTTAACTTATGAAAAAGGTTGCTAAAACAACTAAACACAAAAGACCTTCCTGGGATGAATATTTTATATCTATGGCTGAGCTTGTAGGATCTCGTGGTACCTGTGATCGTGGTCACGCTGGTACTGTCATTGTGAAAGATAAGCGTCTTTTGGCTACTGGCTATGCAGGATCTCCGATAGGTTTGCCTCATTGTGATGAGGTGGGTCATGAGATGCACACTGTTACTCATCCCGATGGATCTATTTCTCGTCACTGTATTCGCACCACACACTCTGAGACCAATGCCATAGCCAATGCCGCACGTTTCGGAGTGGCTATAGATGGGGCTACCATGTACTCAAAGATGGTGGCTTGTTATGCTTGTGCTAAAGTGGTGGTGAATGCTGGTATAAAGAGATTTGTAGCTATAAATGACTACCATGCCACTAAAGAAACAAAGCAACTTTTTAAAAAAGCAGGAGTAAAATTGGAAATTATTAATAAAAAAGTTGAGCAATATAAAGATCAATAATTTTACTTGTCCCGTATCAAATTTTTGATTACGGGGTATAATGATATAGATTATTAATTAAATTTTGATACTGGGATGGTTGACCTAAAAAGTTTACAAGAAGAAGTGGTGAGAAATAAAAAAGAGAAAGGTTTTAATATGACCGACACAGCTTTGGAGTTTTGTCGTGCTCACGAAGAGCTCTCAGAAGCATTTTCAAAATATAATAAAGGTGAGGCTGGGGTAGCAGAGGAGTTTGCAGATGTGATGATATTTATTTTAGGTATGTGTGAGACTATGGGTTTTGATTTAGAAAAAGAATTGGTAGCTAAAATAGAGAAAAATAAAAATAGACAATATAAAAAATCCAAATCCCCAGATGGTAAGGATATCTTTATTCGTATCAAGACACCATTAGACCCTTAGGATATTTTCTCGTAAATAGAAAAAGTGTAATCGTATGGATTTTCAGCGTCTTTTTGGTGTGTTTCGTTTTTTATTTCTTTCCAAGATTCTTTTGAGATTGCAGGAAAAAATGTATCAGCATTTGGGAAAGATGCATCTACATGGGTGATGTAGAGCTTGTCTCCTAGATCCATACTTTGTTTATATATTTGGCCACCACCGATGACAAAGACTTCTTCTGGTGTATTTTTGTATTGCTTTAAGGTGTCTTCAAGTGAATAAGATATCTCTATACTTTCAGCTTTAAAGTCGGTATTTCTGGTCACCACTATGTTTTTTCTATTTGGGAGTGGGTGACCAATGGATTCAAAGGTTTTTTGACCCATGATGACAGTGTGGCCCTTTGTAGTCTCGCGGAAATGCTTCATATCTGCTGGCATATTCCAGAGGAGGGTATTGCTCTGGCCGAGTTCATTATTTTTACCAATAGCGGCAATAAGTGAAATCATATTAGACAGCGATAGGAGCCTTGATGGCTTCGTGAGGGTTGTAATCTACAAGTTCAAAATCATCTATAGTGAAATCTTCGATTTTATTTTTATTAGGATTGATTTTCATTTTTGGCATTGGGCGAATATCACCACGGCGAGATAGCTGAAGTTTGGCTTGCTCGATATGGTTTGAATATAAATGCACATCTCCTCCAGTCCAGACAAATTCTCCTGGCTGTAGTCCGCAAATTTGGGCGATGATCATAGTAAAGATAGAATATGATGCAATGTTGAATGGTACTCCCAGGAAAGTGTCGCAAGATCTTTGATATAGCTGGCATGAGAGCTTGCCATCCACTACATAAAATTGAAAGAAACAGTGGCAAGGGGGAAGACCTGCCTTTGCCATCTCTTCTATATCAGCCACATTCCAAGCAGAGACGATGAGTCTGCGAGAATCAGGATTACTTTTTATTTGTTCAATCACCCCTGCGAGCTGGTCTATGTGTTTTCCATTTGGCGCTGGCCAGCTACGCCATTGATAGCCATAGATAGGTCCTAGATTTCCATAATCTTTGCAAAATTTTTCATCGTTTTTTATTTTCTCTACGAATTCTTTGATACCAGTATTCCATTCTTCACTTCCCGTAGCAGGTATAGGTAAATTGTTTCTTTTTAAATATGCTTTGTATGGCCACTCATCCCAGATGTGTACATTGTTGTCTGCTAAATATTTCAAATTTGTGTCTCCACGCATAAACCAGAGTAATTCATGGATTATGGCTTTGATAGGCACCTTCTTTGTTGTAAGGAGAGGGAAGCCATCTTCGAGATTGAAGCGCATTTGGTGTCCTAGGAGGCTCACAGTACCGGTGCCAGTACGATCCGTCTTCTTCTTTCCATTTTTTAAGATGTGTTCTAGGAGATCTAGATATGATTCATCAACATGTTTAGCTTGCATATCTTTAGTATAACTTTTATTTTCAATTTTACGAAACATTGACATTTTTATGTATAAATGCTATTCTAAAAACATCATTCTCATCTAAATATATTGGGAGTGACCCAATGTATGTATCAAAAAAAATCTACAGGACCAAAGAAATTTGGCCATGCATCATCTTTTAGAGCAAAATCTCGCTTCGGGGGTGGTGGTTTTTCCGGTCGCCGTCCTTTCAAGAGAGGCGGTTTCGGAGGTAAAAAGAAAAGATTCGGTGGCGAGAGGATAGACTATTCTAGATTTATAAAGAAAGGGGAGCATGTAGAAGAAAAGCCTTATGTAGCAAAGCATAATTTCATAGACTTTCCTTTTAATCCTCAGCTTCATAAAAATATTGCTCGTGCGGGCTATATATCTCCACGCCCGATCCAAGATCAGGCTATACCAACCCTATTAAAGGGTGGCGATGTGTTTGGTATGGCAAACACAGGTACAGGTAAGACTGCAGCCTTCCTCCTTCCTTTGATTGAAAAAATTTCTAAGACAAAGGGTATGGGCAAGAGAGAGCTTGTCCTCATCATGGCGCCTACTCGCGAGCTCGCTATCCAAATAGAAGAAGAGTTTAGAAAATTGGCTTTTGGTTTTGGTATGTTTTCTGTGGCTTGTGTGGGAGGCTTGCCGATAAATAAACAAATTCGCGAGATAAAGCTCGGTGTGTCTTTTGTGATCGGTACTCCAGGACGCCTACGTGACCTCATAGAACAAAAAGTATTGGATCTTTCTACTTGTCACTCTGTGGTCCTCGATGAAGCAGATCGTATGCTAGATATGGGTTTCCGTGATGATATGAAATTTATTTTAGGAAAATGTAGCACTGAGAGACAGACTCTTTTCTTCTCCGCCACTCTTTCTCCTGAAATTAAAAAGATGACTTCTGAATATTTAAAAGATCCAGTATTTATATCTGTGATTTCTGGCGAGACAGCAAAGAGTATTGATCAAAATGTAGTGCGCTACAGTGGCAAGGAGGACCAAATAGCTAAGCTTCATGAAGTTTTGAAAAATGATGGTTCAGATAAAGTTTTAATTTTCCGAGAGATGAAGCATGCAGTAGACACCCTCACCAAAGAACTCGCTCATGCAGGATTTAAGGTAGGCTGTATTCATGGAGACAAAAGATCTCGTGAGCGTATTCGCACCCTTGATATGTTTAAGCAAGATAA
>CAZFKY010000035.1:0-1974 GCA_964519485.1 uncultured Candidatus Saccharibacteria bacterium
ACGCGTTAGTCTTAGGAACTAATGCCGCAAGGCTTGAGGGTTCGAGTCCCTCCTTGCCCACAGTTTTATTATGGCCTAGTCGCCAAGTGGTAAGGCAAAGATCTGCAAAATCTTTATACGCCGGTTCGATTCCGGCCTAGGCCTCAGATTTACTTTGTACGGAGGAGTTCGTCAATTTTTTGGCGATTTTTTTCTCCACGATCAATTTCTATATCTATAAATGGCACCACCTTGGTCAGCATGTGTTCTTTCAAGTAATCTCTGATTTCTGGTCTTTTTCTTTTTGCAAAAAGGAGAGCAGTCTCTTCTTTGTCTTCTGGCAATACGGTGATAAAGATAGTAGCTTTTTTTAGATCAGGGGAGCAATTTGCACTAGTCACGGTGATGAGTGAAGCGCCATTATTTTCACGGTTTAGGTATTCCGCAGTCCTTTCTTTTATCATATTGGCTACTTTTTCTGGTCTTTCCATATTATTTTTGGACAGTAGTAAATGCTTCGATTACATCTCCAGCCACTACTTCTATTTTAGATTCGATCATCATGCCGAATTCAGATCCTTCTTCTACCATACTGGTCTTCACTTTATTCTTCTCAAGATTTACTATCCTGCCTTTACCAATTTCAAAATCTCGTCGCATTATTTTTACCACACTATCTAGATTGATAGCACCTTCTATGACCTTACCACCGATCACTTGTCTTTCTTTGGTACGGATAAAGGTTTTCAATATTTTAGCTTTACCAGTAGTTTCGATGCTTTCTATCCTAGGCCGGCGATTTTCCATTTGTTCTGTCAGCCACTCGGTCATTTTGTAAATGATGTCGAAATAATTTATCTCAATGTTGCGGTTGATCGCGAGCTCGGTCGCATTTTTATCAGCTTTGACATTGAAGCCTATGATGATGGCATCACTTACAACTCCTTTGATGTCTCCTTCAGATATAGGGCCAGCACCTTTGATCAATATTTTGAATTCTGCATTCTCGCTCTTTATTTTATGTATTTCTTTTTCGATAGCTTCCAAGCTTCCAGCTACATCAGCTTTTATTACGAGAGGGATTATCTTTTTGCCAGTATCTATATTTGAATTATTTGCACCACCCTTAGTTTTATTATTTGCATCTTTTGCATAATCTTCTGCTTCAGATTTTTTATCAAACACTAAAAACTCTCCACCGATTTGAGGCATTTTATTAAATCCCACTAGGCGGATAGGGGAAGAGAAAGTAGCACTATCTATCATCTTACCCATAAAGTTTTCTATTATTCTAGTAGAGCAGAGACTATCTTCTACTACTGCAGTCATACCTTTTTTTATAGTGCCGTCTTTGATGATGAGGGTAGCCTCTATGCCACGCTTGGAGTCCATATGTGCTTCGATCACAAAACCCGAAGCAGGATTTTTAGGATTTGCAGTAAAGTTTTCAACTTCGGCTAAGATTAAAATAAGAGAGAGTAATTCATCCACACCTGTACCTACTTTTGCTGAAATAGGCACGAAAGGTATCTTGCCTCCATAGCCTTCGAGGTAGATTTCATTTTCTGCTAATTCCATTTTAGTTTTTTCTATATTTGCGCCTGGCTTATCTATTTTATTTATTGCTACTATATATGGGAGTTTACTATCCATTATAGTCTTATAAGCTTCTTTGGTTTGAGGTTTTACTCCATCTTCTGCTGATACTACTAAAATAGCAATGTCAGCAATTTTAGCTCCACGCTCGCGCATTTTTGAAAAGGCTTCATGGCCTGGAGTATCGAGGAAGGTAATTTTTTGATCTTTACCGTGCTCATCTTTGTGTACTACTTCGTATGCTGAGATGTGCTGGGTGATACCACCTGCTTCTTTTTCTACCACATTAGTCTTTCTGATGTAGTCGAGCAGGGTAGATTTACCGTGGTCAATATGACCCATGACTACTACGATCGGTGGTCGCACCACCATATTGTTTTGTTTATTTTCTTTTTCCAT
>CAZFKY010000035.1:2074-6104 GCA_964519485.1 uncultured Candidatus Saccharibacteria bacterium
TCACCATCTTCATTTAGCATACCGATAGCAAAACTCTGGTTAGAGCCTTGGTCTGGGAAAGGATTGAAGCGGATAGTCTCTAGGCCACGAATACTTTTTCGGAGCTTGCTATTTACGATCATCAATTCTTTTTCAGTATTTTCTTTTGCTTTCTTTAATTTCTCAATATCTTCGGTTAGATTTATCAAAGTATCTTCCAAATCTTTAGCTTTTTTACCGATAAAAAATCTTTTTAGGCGCTTTTCAGTGTTCCACATCCAAAAACCATAGATCAGGGTAAAGAGTAGAGTGATTGCGAAAAAAGTTATTTCCAGCTTTGTATTCATAGATTTTCAATATATACTATTTTTATGGCAAAATCAACCAAAAAATCAAAGAAAATATATGTAGATTATGCTTCTGGCGCCATGCCAAACCCGAGCTCTATCCACGAGGAGGGGGTCAAAGCTAAGAAAAATCTAGAATCTGCCCGCAAGGATGTGGCTAGTGTTTTAGCTTGTAGGCCAAGTGAAGTCATATTTACGAGTGGAGGCACCGAAGGCAATAATCTGGCTATTCAAGGCATTACACTTTCATATTTTTTTTCCCACTGCGCCCTTCTCGGAGTACCGAGCGGGACCCTCGCGGATAAAAAAAATATAAAAGTTCCATTACCCCACATAATCACTACCAACATAGAGCATTCTTCTGTCTTGGAAACTTTTAAACTTTTAGAAAAAAGAAATTTAGCAGAAGTTACTATAGTGGGAGTAGAAGCAGATGGCATAGTGGATCCTAAAAAAATTCGCAAAGCTCTAAAGAAAAACACAGTATTGGTCTCAGTGATGTATGCGAATAATGAAATAGGCACCATTCAACCTCTTAGAGAGATTGCAAAAGAGATTCGTCATTTTAAGAAAATAAATTCTACCAAAGGAGAGATTTTATCTCGAGAAGATATTGCTCAATCTTACCCATTTTTCCATACTGATGCTGTGCAAGCAGTAAATTACTTGGATTTAAATGTAGAACGCTTAGGTGTGGATCTGCTCACTCTTTCTGGTACCAAGATCGAAGGTGCGGGTAGGGTAGGAATACTTTATAAGAAAAGTTATGTACCAATCTCGCCGGTCTTTGGTGGAGGTGATCAAGAGATGGGTCTACGTCCTGGCACAGAAAATCTGGAAGCCATTTTAAAATTCAGAGATGCTTTTCTCGAGAGTGATAAAATTAAAAATAAAGAAGCCTTAAGAGTATGTAAGTTAAAAGATTATTTTTTGACGGAGCTACATAATATTTTTTCGAGTGACAAGGCGGTGATTGCGCGAGGAACGAGAAAAAATATTAATGAAGCGAAGTTTACTATTAACGGCAGTTTAGAAAATAGATTGCCAAACAATGTAAACATAACTATACCTAAAATTCCTAGCGATTTATTGGTGATAGAACTTTCAGCTAGGGGTATAATGGCTTCCAGCAAGAGTGCTTGCAAGAGCGGTGATGGCAAGGCTTCTTATGTGATCGAAGCTATTCGTCAGTCAGATTCAAAAAAGTCTTCTACAGAAGAAGATGGGTCAATTCGTTTTTCTTTCGGTAGAGATACTACCAAGGAAGATATTTCTTTTATTCTAAAAGCATTGAAAGATATTTTTAGTAAGCTTGAAAGGTGGTACATATAGCATTGCAGAAAATCTTGACAGCTATGCTATACTAGGGGTATGGATATCAAAGATTTGAACAAACCACAGCTTATTCTCTTAGGACTCCTTTTGTCTTTTGTCACCTCGATCGCTACGAGTATAACCACCATAACTCTGATGCAACAAGCACCTCCTTCGGTGACTGTGCCTATCAATCGTGTAGTCAAGCAGACCATAGAGAAGATAGAGCAAGTCGAAGGTAAGACCGTGACCCAGACCGTAGTAGTAAAGGAAGAAGATCTTGTAGTGGATGCAATTGCCAAGAATCAGGGAGCGATGGTGGCTATCACCAAGAGTGTCGCAGGTGAGGATGGTAAATTGGTTGAAGTTGGAGTGGGGCGTGGTTTCACTGCTTCTACTGATGGCATGATAGTAGCGGATGCAAATGTAGTTTCTGATTTAGGTTTATATTATATTAAAAATGATAGCGGAAAATTCAAAGCAGATTTCTTAGGTACAGATAAGAGTGGTTTTTCTTTTTTGAAAGTAGGTGCACCGCTTGATGATAAAAGTAAATTTACTGCGACCTTGCCAGTATTTGGAGATATATCTACTATGAAGGCTGGTCAGAAGATTATCGTATTAGGTAGTAGTATTTCTTCTGTAGTTTTTGATGGGAACAAAGATCTTCGTCTGAGTGTGACAAAAGGTAGTGCCGGAGGCATGGTCCTCAATCTCGATGGTGAGCTTCTCGGTATGGCAGTCAGTGGAGATATTACTTCTTTTATACCGATAAATATAATCACCGATGCTCTAAAGACAAAAGTCAGCACCACACAAGCTGAGACTCCTAAAACACCTTAAATTTTATGCCACCATTAAATAAATTCACAACTAAAGCCAAAGATGCAATCAAGAGGGCTCACGAGCTTGCTATTGAGCGTGGAGTAAACCACGTTTCTTCTGTGCACTTACTTTCTGCTTTACTCCTCCAAGAAGAGTCTATGGTGAATTCTATTTTAGATAAAATGGAGATCGACACTATGCTTCTCACAGATTCTGTGCTCGAGGCTATAGAGGTTCCAGAAAATCGCAGTACCTTATCTCCTGCATATCAGATTTATCTCAATCCGGATTTGGCTCAGGTTATAGAGCAATCTGCCAAACTTGCTGAAAACATGAAAGATGATTTTGTCTCTACAGAGCATTTATTCATGGCTATTTTAGATGTGGTCAGTGAAGCTAAAGAAATTTTATCTCGCTTTAGAATAAATAAAGAGCAAGTCTTAAAAATAGTGGAAGAGCTTCGCAGTCAAAATATTACTGATGTTTCTGAACCAAAGAAATTTAAAATGCTCATGAAATATACTCGTAATTTGACCAAGCTCGCTCGGGAAGACAAGCTCGACCCAGTGATTGGTCGTGATACAGAGATTACTCGTATAATGCAAATACTTTCTCGTCGTACGAAGAACAATCCTATTTTGATAGGTGAGGCAGGCACAGGTAAGACTGCAGTAGTGGAAGGTTTGGCTACACGTATAGCCAAAGGCAATGTACCAGAATCTTTGAAAGATAAAGAGCTAGTATCTCTTGACCTTGGCTCTCTCATCGCCGGTACAAAATATCGTGGTGAGTTTGAAGAGAGATTGAAAGGTATCATGAAAGAAATTGAGCGAGGAGATGGCAAGATCATTCTTTTTATAGATGAGATTCACACCATAGTAGGTGCTGGTGGTGCGGAGGGCACCCTTGATGCTTCTAATATGCTCAAGCCCGCACTTTCTCGCGGAGAGCTTCGAGCTATCGGAGCTACCACTTTGCGTGAATACCAGAAACACATTGAAAAAGATCCAGCTCTCGCTCGTCGTTTTCAGCCTGTATATATAGATGAGCCTAGTGTAGAAGATGCGATAGCAATATTGCGTGGACTCAAGGAACGCTATGAGCTTTTTCACGGTGTACGCATTACCGATGACGCTATCGTAGGTGCGGTAAATTTGTCTGCACGTTATATCACAAATAGATTTTTACCAGATAAAGCTGTGGATTTGGTTGACGAAGCTTCTTCTTCACTTAAAATAATGCTAGAGAATAAGCCGACCTTACTCGAAGATGCCCACGGTAAAATCATGCGTCTTGAGATAGAGAAAGAGGCTCTCAAGAAAGAGGTGGCTATGCTTCATGGTGATAAGAATAAAAATAAAGAAATCAAATCTCGCTTGAAGGATATCGATAAGGAGATTGCAAACTTGAAAGAAAAGACCAAAGAGCTCGAGCTAAAATGGCAGAATGAGAAAAATACTGTCGTTGAAATAAGAGCTATTAAAAAAGATTTAGATACATTGCGTGTGGATGCAGAGAATGCAGAAATGCGTGCAGATTTAGCACTTGCAGCAGAGATACGCTAT
>CAZFKY010000036.1:0-5950 GCA_964519485.1 uncultured Candidatus Saccharibacteria bacterium
TGGAGTTATCCAGATTTTAATTCTCAAAAATTCTTCAGACTTCAAGCTTTTAATAATAGAGCCGAGGCCATTGTGCCCTCCTGAAGACCTATTCCAAGAGATTTTTATTTTACCTAGAGGCAGGTCAATATCATCATAGATCACCACTAATGAGCTCAGATCTTTTTTAGACTTCACAAATTTGGCAACTTCTTTACCAGAATTATTCATAAAAGTATCTGGGGTGATAAATTTTATTTTACTATCTTCTAGCTTACTCTCTATCATATTCACCAAAATACGCCCTGTGTTATGGCGAGTCTTCTCATATTCAGCACCAGGATTTCCCAAACCTACAACTAATTTCATACTCTAATAATACACTGCGCCCGTATTTGTAGCAAATAAACATTAGGCAATAAAAGTAGACAAGATGTCAATAAACTTTTATGGTATATTATGGCCATGGAAGAACAAAACAAAAAAGAGTCCGTTTGGGACCTAGTACGCTTTGGACTCATTGCTATGCTCATAGTCTTACCGATACGCATATTCATAGCTCAGCCTTTCGTAGTTTCTGGCAGCTCTATGTTCCCTACTTTTAAAAATAGCGATTATCTGATCATAGATGAAGCATCTTATCACTTTAAAAACCCAGAAAGGTTTGATGTCATAGTGTTTCACTATCCAAATGATAAGACTAAATACTTTATAAAAAGAATTATTGGCTTACCAGGTGAAACTGTAGACATAAATGGTAACTCAGTAAAAATCACCAACAGCGAGCATCCTACTGGTTTTACTCTGGAGCAACCTTATGTGCAAAACGAGTCCAATGATTACATACATGCGGTACTCAAAGATGGTGAATATTTTGTGATGGGTGATAATCGTGGTTCTTCCTCTGACTCTAGATACTGGGGTCCAGTAACAAAAAATTTAATCATCGGCAGAGCATTCTTGAGGTTATACCCTTTCAAAAACATGGATTTCTTACCGGGCTATTATCAACAAAAATAAATAAAATGAAAAAAACAAAAAAAGAAAGTAAAAAAGTTAGAGAGCTCGCTACCCCAAAAGGTATGCGCGACATAATGAATGAAGAGTATTACAACTTCCAAGGCTTCTTCGAAAAAGCTCAAGAAGTTGCAGTATACTATGGCTTCAAGCCGATCGAGACTCCGATCATGGAGCAAGAGGAAGTATTTACTTCTGGTATAGGAGAAGGCACTGACATCGTAGATAAAGAGATGTATACTCTCCGCACTAAGGGTGGTGATCACCTAGCTTTGCGCCCTGAGCACACTGGTGCCCTCATGCGTGCATATATAGAGCACGGTATGCAAAACATGCCTCAACCAGTAATGTTTTACCAATACGGTCCAGTCTTTAGACATGACAAACCTCAACGCGGACGCTACCGCCAATTTTGGCAATTTGATTTAGATTCTCTTGGTTCTGATAAAAGTATCATGGATGCTCTCGTGATCAAGGTAGGTATGAACATTCTCGAGGAAGCTGGTGCTCAAAATCTCTCTGTAGATATAAACTCTATTGGAGATAAAGAGTGCAGAAATGGCTACATCCGTGAGCTCACAAATTATTACAAGAAAAACATGAGTAGCCTCGGTGCAATAGATCGCGCACGCCTCAAGACCAATCCCCTTCGCATCCTAGATTCTAAAGAAGAAAAGACCATTGAACTCAATTTAAATGCTCCTGATTCTATTTCTTTCCTTTGTGCTTCTTGCAAAAAACACTTTAAGGAGGTTTTGGAATATTTAGAAGAAATGGGTATAAACTACACTATAAACAAAAACCTCGTACGTGGTCTTTCTTATTACACTCGTACCGTATTTGAAATAATCGAAGAAAAAGGTGGCGAAGATGGTACACCACTCGCGCTAGCTGGTGGTGGACGCTACGATTACCTAGGCAAACATATCGGTGGTAAAAAGGATATACCAGCAGTTGGTTTTTCTGTAGGTGTGGATCGTATTGTATCTGCTCCTTGGTATAAAAAACTCGCACCGAGAATATTAAAGAAGCCAAAAATATATTTTATTCAACTTGGCGCAGAGGCAAAATTGAAGAGTCTTAATATTATCGAAATACTCCGCAAGGCACATATACCTATAGCCCAAGCACTATCTAAAGATTCTCTAGGTAGTCAGCTCGCTATCGCAGAAAGATTAGGCATACCTTATGCAATAATTTTCGGCGTCAAAGAAGCATTGGACAACACAGTCATCGTGAGAGATATGGGTAACCGCTCTCAAGAAACAGTAAAAATAAATAAACTATTGGAATACTTAAAAGAAATAAAGTAGATTTTTTAAAATGCCAAAACCAATATTACAAAAAGAAGAGAAAGTGCTCCGAAAAGTAGCCAAAGAAATACCCGTAAAAGATATAAAGACACCTAAAATACAGAAAATCCTCAAAGAAATGTCACTATCTCTAAAAAGCCAAGATGATGGTGTGGCTATTGCTGCCCCTCAGATAGGCTACTCACTTCGTATATTCGTAGTGGCTGGAAAGGTTTTCAGCGATGGTTTTGCTGAATTACGAGAAGAAAAAATAAATAGAATAGAAGAAAACTTATTGAATCAAGTAGCAGGTAAAGACAACCGACCAGTGGTAGAAAAAGACATGGTTTTTATTAACCCTAAAATATCAAAACTTTCTCGAGATAAAGATTGGATGCCTGAAGGTTGTCTTTCTGTGCGCCCTATATATGGTAAAACTTGGCGCTCAAAGAAAGCTCTCGTCACCGCTTATGATGAAAATGGTAAAAAATTCACTCGTGGCGCTGCTGGCCTCCTCGCTCAAATATTCCAACATGAGACTGATCACCTAAATGGCATACTATTTATCGACCATGCTAAAGATTTAAAAGAAGAAAAATTACCTTAATGCAAAAAGAATTTGTATTTTTTGGTGGCGAGCCGTTAGCGGTGCCCACTCTAAATAAACTATATGAAAAAGGGCTAAAACCCAAAGTTATAATCTGCAATCCTGACAAACCAGCAGGCAGAAATTTAGAAATTACTCCTCCACCCACCAAACTCTGGGCAATGGAGCACAATATACCCTATCTTCAACCAGAAAAACTAGATAATGATTTTGCATCCAAACTAAAAGGATTAAATTGCGATTTAGCTATCGTAGTAGCTTATGGAAAAATAATTCCTAAGAATGTTGTGGATATGTTTGGTATGGGTTTGATAAATATTCACCCTTCTCTCTTGCCTCTATACCGTGGACCTTCACCTATCGTATCTGCTATTTTAAATGGAGATAGTGAAACTGGGGTAAGTATTATAAAAATAGATGAAGAGATGGATCACGGCCCAATCCTCGCTCAAGAAAAAATAAAATTATCTGGTACAGAAATGGTAGAAGACTTGGAAAAAACTCTAGCGGATATTGGCGGTGAACTTTTAGCAAAAGTTTTACCAGAATACATGAATGGAAATATAAAATTACAAGAACAAGATCACTCCAAAGCTACCTTCTGTAAAAAAATAACTAAAGAAGACGGCCTAATAGACTTAAATGATTCCGGAGAAATAAACTACCGTAAATACAGAGCCTACCAAGGCTGGCCTCGTACTTTTTTCTTTAAAGACGGCAAAAGAATGATCATCACCAAAGCTAAATTTGAAAACAACTCTTTCATAATAGAAAAAATCATCCCCGAAGGCGGCAAGGAAACAGAATATAGAAATTAATATTTAGAGGTAAAAGGATTTCTTTTTGATAAACCTTTCATCATCTTTTTTATACTGCGAGCACCACGGTGAAACAATGTCTGGCGTCTGTCTTTACTTTTATTTATATCGTGGAAAAGAGTGTCTTTCACTGCATCAATCGAAGCATATAGATCTTCTGTATCACTAGAAGCATAAAATTCAGCTCCATCGATCTTGATCAAACAATCAGCATGGAAAACTTCGCCCTTATTATGATGATTGGTAGATTTTGAAACTTCAAAATTCACCATGACCCTACCTCCGCCCTCTTCAATACGGTAAATTAACTTTTCTAAATTGGTAACTCTTTTGACGACATAGTCATGTATGGCGTCAGTAAGCTCCATATTTTTACTTTGTAGATTTATTTGCATCCCAGTAGTAAAATTTTAAATAATAATATTCTATCCTTATGCCCGTAATCAAAAATTTACTACGGGACAAGTACTTATATTATACACCCTATTACTTTTCTGCCAAAATTTCTTCACTTTTCTCTTCTACTTTATGCTTAAACCAGACTTGCACTAAGATGATGATAAATAAAAACACTAAGACAAATCCCACTCCAGAGTAAATACTGTTTAAAACATTAGATAAATAAGTGTAGCCAATACCTGCAGTGTAGCCGATAGCTACCACAGCCACCGTCCACCAAAACAATGCCACTGCTTCATAATACAAAAACTTTACAAATTCCAAATTTTTTCTACTGACATACATAATAAGGATGACCCGACTAGCCGGCATAAAATTCGCTAGAAACAAAGCCATGAAATCACTACCTTTACTCATCTTGTGCATGGCTTCTACGATCACATGAATAGTTTTAGATGTGTGCCTGTGAGTAAACAATTTACTCACCATCTTGCTCTTACCTAACCAAAACCACATTATGTCGGAAGAATAAGTACCTATATAAGAAATAGTGACGAATGGATAGAAAGAGAAAAAACCTTGCGCCAAAAGAAAAGACATGGAGATCATAGCTATTTCTCCTCCAAAAGCTGCAGCGAGAAATACTATTATATATTGGATGGACTCATGTTGTTGAAAAACTAATGTGACCCATTCAATAAAAGACATCTTATTTTTGATTTAAAGTATAACGATCTAAAATAGCTTCAAACATTATAGGGGCTACGATAGTAGCATCACTCTCGATCACAAACATCGGCGTATGCTTGGTCAATTTATCCCAAGTTATTTTTTCATTTGGAGTAGCTCCAGAATAAGAACCATATGAAGTAGTGGAATCTGAGATCTGACAGAAATATCCCCAAGGGCGAACCTCTTTTTTCAAATCATATTTAATACTAGGAACTACACAGATAGGGAAATCTCCCGAGATACCTCCACCAATCTGGAAAAATCCAAGACCAGGGCCACCACTAGATAGATCTTGATACCAATCATAAAGCTGTGTCATGTACTCTATGCCGCTCTTCATCACTGTCGCCTTTACCTCCCCGCTCTTGCAATAACCAGCAAAAATATTTCCCAGAGTAGAATCCTCCCAACCTGGCACTACGATAGGCAAATTCTTTTTAGCTGCTTCTAGTAGCCAGCAATGATCTGGGTTGCCTTCATACTTTCCAGCTAAATCACCAGATAGTAAAAGTTTGTAAAAATATTCGTGCGGGAAATACCTCTCACCTTTTGCCTCTGCATCTTTCCAGAGTTTGAGTATCATCGGCTCCACCACTCGAAAAGCCTCTTCTTCGGGAATAGAAGTATCAGTCACTCTTCTTTCACCTCGCTCTAATATCTTCTCATCATCTTCTTTAGTAAAGTACCTATAATCTGGGTAATCTTTATAATGAGTATGAGCTACGAGTCTAAATACAGATTCCTCCAAGTTTGCCCCAGTGCAAGAGATAGCATGGATCTTACCCTCTTTGATCATAGGCGCCAAGGTCACCCCCATCTGAGCAGAAGACATCGCACCACCCATAGCTACTAGCATTTTACCCCCATCGTCTAGGTGCTTCTTAAAGGCAATAGTGGCGTCTTTCATAGAGCGAGCATTAAAATTATGGTAAAGCTTGCCCATCAAGTCCAAAATCGAAATATTGTTCATTTGTATATTATATAGAAAAACTCCTCAAAAACGCAATGTTTAAAGGTTTGCTTTTTAGGCTTAAATATGCAATAATAGCCCTATATGAGTTTAGTCGCGAAGTTTCTGCCTTATACGCAGATTATTCTATCAGTAA
>CAZFKY010000037.1:0-5801 GCA_964519485.1 uncultured Candidatus Saccharibacteria bacterium
AGTCCTTGTGGGCAAGATTCAGATGGCCGCCCTCTCACGTGTAGACATGTTCGGTAAACCGATGAATGACTTTTATCTATATATAGATGAGTTCCAAAATGTCACTACTGATTCTATTTCCTCCATTCTTTCTGAAGCTAGAAAATATAGACTCTCACTCAACATAGCTCACCAGTATATATCTCAGCTAGATGAGAAAATTAAAAATTCTGTTTTTGGTAACGTGGGCTCTATGGCTGTGTTCCGTGTAGGCACAGAAGATGCGAAATTCTTGGAAGAGAAATTTAAACCGATTTTCTCTGCTCAAGAGATTGCCAAGCTAGACAACTATAATGCTTATATGAGTATGCTAGTAAAAGGTCAGCCGACTAAACCATTCAACATAAAAACACTAGCCCCAGAAAAAGGCAATCCTGATATTGTGGATTCGCTCAAAGAGCTTTCTTATATGAAATATGGGCGGGAGAGGGAGGAGGTAGAGGCTGAAATCATGGCTAGATATCAATCTATCGAATAGTTTGAGTTTTTATCATAATCTGCTATTATAGGTTTATTACAAAGACCCGACGAAAGTCGGTTTTAATTTATTAAAATATGAAACAACTTCAAAGAACTCTTATTATATTTAAGCCTGATTCAGTACAAAGAGGTATTGTGGGTGAAATACTTTCTAGATTTGAAAAAGCTGGTATCAAGATTGTAGGTGTAAAAATGCTACAACCTGATACTCCTTTCTTCCATCATCATTATGAGACCATAGGTACAATGATTACTCGTCATGGTCAAAAGATTTTTGATACTACTGTAGCTATGATGCAAAATGGTCCTGTTATAGCGGTAGTTTTAGAAGGTGTTGATGTTGTGGCTGTAGTTCGTAAGATGGTAGGTGCTACTGAATCAAAAAGTGCATTACCTGGAACAATTAGAGGAGATTATTCTCATATGAGTTATGCCCACGCAGACGAACAAGGAATTGGTTTACCTAACATACTTCATGCTTCTGGTGATCCTGTAGAAGCAGAAAAAGAAATTACACACTGGTTCTCTGGAGAAGAATTGTTTGACTATCAAGCTGCTCACGAAAAGTTTACTCAAACTAGAAATAAGTAAAAGTTATGCCTAAGAAAAATAAAATTAAATTAATCTTAGGCTCATCTTCTCCGTTTCGAAAACAAGTCCTAGAAGAATTGGGACTTGTTTTTGATATAAAAACTGCAGATATAGACGAAAAGAAAATACGTTTTAAAGATTTTAAGAAATTAGTGCTAGCTCTCGGTATTGCCAAACTAGATGCGATATTAGAGAAGAATGAATTTGATCCAAACACTATTATAATTACCTCAGATTTGGCAGCTTCTCATAATGGAGAATTAAGAGAAAAGCCTGTTTCAAAAAAAGAAGTTTTTGCTTGGCACAGAGAGTATCCTAAAGGTACTACTAAGATTTATTGTTCAATTGTCGTGCACCATATTGGATTAAATAAGACATTGAAAGCTGTGGATACAGCAAAAATAAAATGGGATGTAATACCAGAACGAGTCATAAAAGAGATGGCTGATGATCCGGTTACATATAAAGGCGCAGGTTTTATATCTAGAGCATTTTTTAACTATGCCAAGAGGCTTGATGGGCACATAAATACAGTAAGAGGTGTGCCTATAAAAATTTTGGAAGATTTTTTAGAGGAATTTGGTTATTTTTAGTTAAAATAATTCGAAAACAAAAAAAGATACTCGTCTATGTTGCAGAAAATGCTGCAAGGTGTATAGTTAGGGTAGGGTTATTTCCAATTATTACTTAGAACACTATTTTATGGGAGAGTCGATCGGGTGTGACCTTGGTCACAAACGTCTCTCACCCACGTGGCTTCAAGCTACAGTAATATATTGGAAATAGCCCTAAGAAGAACTCCACCACTTGTGTTTTTTGGGTGGATTTTTTCTTACCCAGACAGCTTATTTGTGGTTTATTTGTGATAATTTGTGCTAAAATATAAATATGGATCGAAAACGACTTTTAAAACATCTAGTATTCCTGATGTTTTTTCTTTTTTTAGCCAATACTGTGGCTATAAAGCTAAATTGGTATTCTCTGATATGGTATTTTGATATTATTATGCATATCTTGAGTGGTCTGTGGGTGGGCATGTTCTTTTTGTATGTATTTGAGCGAAAAGAATCTAGACCCCTTGATGTAGCCATGTTTCTGAAAGTATTTTTTGCGACTCTAGCCATCGGTCTTTTGTGGGAAGTTTATGAATTTTATTTATACCAATATCTTAGTCAGATACCTTTTGATTCTGTAGATACTGTGGCGGACTTGTTCAACGATGTTTTGGGTTCTAGTATTGCTTTTTTCTATTTTTCAAAATTTATTATGTTATCAAGTCAAAATAAGTTAAAATATTACAATGACTAAACAAGCTAAAGTTACATTCTTTGGAGGCACAGGCTCAGTCACAGGGGCAAATTTTTTATTAGAGATTGATGGTAAGAAAATATTGGTAGATTGTGGCCTTACTCAGGGTGTAAAATTGGCAGATGATATAAATTGGGATCCATTCCCTTATGATGTAAAGTCTATCGATATCCTTTTTGTTACCCATGCTCATGTGGATCATGTGGGTAGGATACCAAAGTTAATCCATGATGGTTTTCAAGGCAAGATTTATTCCACAAAGCCTACCAGATCTTTGGCCTTACCAATGCTCGAAGATACAGCAGGCATCTTGAGTAAGAATGAAGATTTTGATTTAGATAAAATTTTCAGTGAAGAGAATTTGAAAAAATCTATGGATGTTTGGCAGGGTTTTGATTATCGTGAAAAAATCTCTATCACTCCAGATTTAGATGTATATCTATTTAACGCAGGGCATATCTTGGGTTCAGCGATGATTGAATTTGTTTATAACGGTAAAAAATTGTTATTCACTGGTGATTTAGGCAATAGCCCGTCTCCGCTTTTACCAGATACAGACAAGATAGAAGATGTGGATTATTTGATTATGGAGTCTGTGTATGGAGATAGAAATCACGAATCTCGAGATAAAAGACAGAGCAATCTGGCTTTGGCTGTACAAGAGAATTATAAAAATAAGGGTACACTCATTATACCTACATTCTCACTAGAGCGCTCCCAAGAGCTTTTGTTTGAATTAAATACTTTGGTGGACGAAAAAAAGATTCCAGTGATGCCTATATTTTTAGATTCACCACTTGCCATTCGCCTCACTGAGGTTTTTAAGCAGTATAAGGAATATTTAAATGATAATGCCCAAAAAGCAATGTCACACGATAAGTATATCTTTGATTTTCCAGGTCTTCACTCCACCTTACATACCGAAGAGTCTAGAAAAATTCTAGAAGTACCAAACCCAAAAGTAATTATTGCTGGTTCTGGTATGTCTTCTGGTGGGCGTATTGTGCATCATGAAAAACAATATTTACCTGATGCAAACAACACCTTACTTTTGATCGGTTATCAGGCTGTAGGCTCCCCAGGGCGTTTGATCGAGGAGGGTGTGAAGACAGTAAAAATAGCAGGGGAATATGTCACTGTCCGTGCGCATATCACTACTATCTATGGATATTCAGGACATAAAGATTCGGATGGCTTAGTAAACTTTGTGGCAGAAATGAAAGATAAAGTAAAAAAAGTTTTTGTAGTTATGGGTGAACCAAAGAGTGCAATGTTTCTGGTTCAAAAATTGAAAGATAATTTAGGAGTGAATGCATCAGCGCCAGAGCAGGGAGATAGTGTGACTTTAGAATTTTAATATATTAATATAAGAATATGGAAAATAAATTAAATAATCACAATCATCATGGTCATAATCAAATAAAAATATGTGTTTCTGGTGCCGCTGATACTGGTCATTGCGGAGTAGATGCTTTTGAAAAAGCTAAAGAACTAGGAAGAGAGATAGCTCGCCAGGGTGCAGTAGTGGTGACCGGAGCAACCACTGGTTTCCCGATGTGGGCTGCTATGGGCGCAAAAGAAGAAGGTGGTATCTCTGTGGGACTTTCTCCAGCTTCATCTGAGAAAGAGCATGTAGAAGTATACAAGCTCCCACTAGATTATATGGATTTGATAATTTATACAGGCTTTGGTTATCCTGGACGTGATTTACTCCTCACTCGATCTTCAGATGCGGTGGTGTGTGGCTGTGGTAGGGTGGGCACTATTCATGAGTTTACTATTGCTTTTGAAGATGCGAAGCCTATCGGTATTTATGAAGGACCTTGGGAGATGGGTGCAGAATTGAAAGAAATTTTAGAAAAAGGTCATCGTCCAAACGCTAAAATAACCTCAGGTACTGATCCAAAGAAAATCGTGGCTGACATTATCACCATGGTTAAGAAAGATAAAATGGCTGATTACAAACTCTCGTCTTCGGCTATACCTGACCATCAATAGAATAAAAAATAAAACCCCTCATATGAGGGGTTTTATTTTTTAAAGTTTATTTTATAGCTTCTAGGACTTTTGCAAAAGTTTTAGGACTATTTTGTGCTAGGTCAGCCAATATCTTTCGATCTAGTACGATATTCTTCTTCTTAAGAGCACCAATCATTTTAGAGTAAGACATGCCTAGCTCGCGAGCACCTGCATTGATTTTAATGTTCCAAAGCTTGCGGTTGTGAGATTTCTTATCACGGCGATGAGCAAAAGCATAAGCTCCAGCGTGTAGGAGAGCATCTTTTGCTTGGCGCTCTTTAGAACCACGACCATGGCGGAAACCTTTGGTCTGTTTTAGGACACTCCTTCGTCTTTTTAATGCATGTACTCCCTTTTTTACTCTTGTCATGTTGTTTTAATTAAAATTTAATAAATTATGAAAACGGCATCAAATGGCTTTTTGGCTTATTTTTGATTACAAAGTTTGCACCCTTGCGTCCAGCTAGCTGGGTAGTGCGAGATTGCTTTGCATTAAAGTGGTTGAAGCCAGGCTTGCGTGAAAGAATCTTGCCATTCTTTGTAACCTTTAATCTTTTACTAAATGATTTATTTGTTTTCATATTATTTTGCTTTTTCTATTGTTGTAATCAAACCTTTTGGACCTCTTTTATACGGATCAGATATTTTATATTCTTCAGTTATTAAATGAAGCAATCTATCCATACGTTCTTTTAAAAACTTTTCGTCCATAAACTTGGCACGTCCTGAAAGAAAGAGTTCAATCTTAATGCGGTGACCTTCTTTTAGCCACTTAGAAGCTGTTTTAGCTTTTAATTCTAAATCATGGTCTCCAGTGCCTATTTTGACTTGGATGGATTTAGTTTCGGTAGCTTTGGCGCCCGCTTTGGCTTTTTTCATCTTCTTGTTTATCTCATACTGATATTTACCAAAATCCATTATCTTCCCAACAGGGGGAATGGCGTTTGGAGATATCTCAATCAGATCCATACCTCTAGCTTGGGCCATTTCTAAAGCATCTTTTATGCTTAAAATTCCAAGATTTTGGTTTTCACTGTCGATGACACGAAGTTCTTTAGCCCTTATTTGATTGTTTATTCTTTCTCGCAAGTGTTTCGAAGTAATCCTAATTTAACTCAAGATTACCAATAATAATAGCTTATTTAGGCCCTAAAGTCAAATGAGGTATATCTTTAAAAAATAGACATTTTTGAGATTGTTTATTCTAGGTGTTAGTATATAAATATGGCAAATTATGCTGAAAATAGAAAAGCTCGTTTTGATTATGAAATTTTGGATAAATACGAGGTTGGGATTGAGCTTTTGGGGATGGAGGTTAAAAGTATCAGAGAAGGTAAAATGTCCTTAGATGGGTCTTTTTGTAT
>CAZFKY010000038.1:0-5533 GCA_964519485.1 uncultured Candidatus Saccharibacteria bacterium
CTCCAGTCATCTCCATCATCTTCGATGATTATTTCTTCTACTTCAGTCTTTCTAGGCTCAGGCTTTTTTAGGAAATCATTTGAGGTGGCCATGGTGCCATTTGATATACTGTTGTGTATCTCTTTTTTTACTACAGCTGGAGCTTCATCTTTTACGAGGGGACCAGTGTTGGTATTAGAGAAAAGATTTTTTCTTGGAGTCTCACTAGAGAAAGATGTAGCGATCACAGTGACCTTGAGTTCTCCTTTCTTTAGCTTTTCATCACGAATAGTACCAAAGATAACTTTTGCATCTTTGTCGATAGATTCGGTGATGATCTTTGCAGCATCTTGGATTTCATGGATAGTGACATCATCACCACCTGAGATAGCAAAGAGCACACCCTTTGCACCATTGATAGATACTTCGAGTAGAGGGGAGTTTATAGCTTGGAGGGCTGCTTTTTCTGCACGCTTTTCACCTGAAGCCATACCGATACCCATAAGAGCAGAGCCAGCGTCCGCCATAATAGCGCGAATATCTGCAAAGTCCACGTTTATCACTCCAGGAGTGGTAATAAGGTCAGAAATACCTTCTACAGCCTGCCTTAGGACGTCGTCACATTGAGCGAAAGCGTCTTTAAAATTGGTGTTTTTATCAGCCAATTGGAGCAATTTATCGTTTGGAATGGTGATGATAGCATCTACCTCTTTGGACAAGTCTTCGATACCTTTTTCAGCGATTTTCATGCGGTGATTACCTTCAAAGAAGAAAGGTTTGGTAGTCACACCGATAGTGAGTATGCCTTGCTCACGAGCAGCACGAGCCACGATAGGTGCTGCACCTGTACCAGTACCACCACCCATACCACAAGCGATGAAGATCATATCTGCACCTTTGATCACGTCTTGGATTTCTGCTTTGGTTTCTTCGGCTGCCTTGCGTCCGATTTCAGGATTCATTCCAGCACCTAGGCCTTTGGTTAAATTTTTTCCAATGTGAATTTTTTTCTCAGCGAGGGAGTGATGCAAATCTTGAGTATCTGTATTCATACAAATAAAAGACACACCTTTTACTTTAGAATTTATCATGTGGTTGATAGCATTTTTTCCAGAACCACCGACTCCGATTACCATGATGCGTGCGAAACTCTCGATTTCTTGATTTACTTTAGGCATATTTTTAAAGGTTATTTTAATAAAAATTCGTATCTTTTAATATAGACAATATAATACCAGCCTCTTAAAAAAGCAAATTTATGTTAATTATTAAAAAATGAAAACTAAATGCCGTAGGTTATTCCTACGGCATTAGTTGTTTTACGCTTGATTTTAGAGCCTTTTTGACATCTTTCCAAAACTGGGGCAGAGTACCTCCGCTATAGCTTTCTTCGTTTTCAATAGCGATGATCAGGCCCAAAGCGGTGAACCAAGCTGGGTCCCTTAGTTTGGTCTTGGCATTGCCAAATATTTCAGTATTTCCTATTTTGGAAGGCAAGCGAAGCTCTTCTTTAGATAGGAGAGCAAGGTCGGGAATATTTGCACCACCACCGACAAAGACTATACCAGCTGGCAAGAGTTCTGATCTTTTTATTTTTTTCAAATAAGTTTCGATCAATTCAAAAATATCTGTGAGTCTAGCTTCTATTATTTCGTTTAATTTTTTCTGAGAATATTCTTCGATTAGATTTCCTAGCTTTAGACTCTCAGCAGTCTCGATCGGTATTCGCATACCGAGAGCTATATCATTTGTAATATCAGAGCCACCGATAGAAAAAGTGTGGAGCCCAGCGAGTAAATTATTTTCAAAAATAGCAATAGATACTTTTTCTGCTCCTATGTCCACTATGGCACTACCCACGATCTTTTGCTTTTCAGATAAGGCTATATGGCTACTAGCGATGGGGGCAGGCAAGACATCTATAGTCTCTACTCCAGCTTCAGCCAATACTGCTAGTAGGTCTTCTAGGTGTTGTTTGGAGTGGGTCACAAAAAGAGCTTTAACTTCAAGCTTATTTCCACGCATACCTTCTAGGCGACCTTCTACTTCTTTACCATCTAGGCGGTAGGATAGGGGTACAACTTGGATGACTTTTTTATTATTTAAATTTAAGTTATCCTCGCATTCTTCTAAGGCTTTGTTTACATCTAGGTTGGTGACTTCACCATCTGCTTTGGTGATGATAGATATACCAGTGGCTATCTCACTTTTTAAGGTTGTGCCAGAAAGAGAAACAAAAGCACGTTTGATTTTTATATTACTATTTTTCTCGGCTTGCAGGACAGCACTTTTTATAGAGCTCGCAGCTTCTTCGATATTTACTACATAACCATGGCGCATACCTAAAGTAGGTGCTTCGCCAATACCAATAATCTTAGGATTTTTTTCTCCTTTTAGAAATTCTCCTACTACGACTCTGGTCGTCATCGAGCCCACGTCTATCCCGATAGAAATATTTCTGATCATATTTTTTTTCTTGTAATTCCATTATACCTCCATGTTCGTATCCTTTCAAATGCAGCATGCCGTGGATAACTAAAAAACCAAGGAGTTTAGAAAAATTTTTACCAAAATTTTTTTCAGGGTCAGCACTTTCTTTTTTTATCAGACTCGGGCAGAGGATGAGCTCACCAGAATTTTTAGAAATAGTAAAAGACAGGATATTGGTAGGTTTATCTTTTTGGCGGTAATTCTTGTTTATCTTGTGAGATTCTTTTTCACCCACAAAAGCTATAGATAAATCATAGTTTTTACCTAAAATATCATTTTTTATCAACAAAAAAGGCAAGCGGGGGATCCGCATGCCAGTCTTGTTTGTGAGAGAGAAATTCTCCATCTTATTATCTATTGGTGCTTGAGATCTTGCCTAGTTTCTTGAGTACTTCTATTTCCTTTCTCTTCTGCATTCTCTTCAAAGCACTTTTCTTTACTTTTAGCTTGGATTCCTTGCGCTCATTGTAGCGACCACCCTTGACCTTGTGGATGATTCCAGATTCTTGGACGCGACGAGAAAAACGACGCAAGATGCTCGCGTTGTTCTCATTTGAATTTTTCTTTACTTCTATTACTGTTCTAGCCATGTGTATAAGATTATCATAAAAAAAATTTATAGCAAGCCCCCTTATTTTTATTGACTACAAGGCTAAAAAAAGCTAACATTAGCATTATGGATAAGACAGGAAATTATATAACTGAAGAAAAGAAAAAGGCACTCGAGTTAGAGCTTGTTGACCTAAAAGGACCTAAAAGAAAAGAAATTTTGGCGACTTTGGAGTACGCGAAATCATTGGGTGATTTGTCTGAAAATGCTGAGTATCATCAAGCTAGAGAAGATCAGGGTAAATTAGAGGAGCGTATTTCTAAAATAGAGCAAATTTTGCAATCTTCACAAGTCATCACCAATACTGGTGGCGATGTGGTCCAAGTGGGCTCTAAGGTTGTGGTTCAAAAAGAAGGCACAAAAGAAGAAAAGACTTATGTGATTGTGGGCTCTGAGGAGGCTTCTATGGCAGAAGGTAAAATCTCTAATCGTTCTCCATTTGGCTCTGCTATATTCGGCAAGAAAAAAGGTGAGACAGCATCATTTCAAACTCCAGGTGGTGTGGTAAATTATAAAATAATTAGCGTGTCCTAATTAAATTAAAATGTCATCTATTGATGAGATTCGAGAAATAAGAATAAAAAAATTAGAGCTCTTAAAAGAGCGAGGCATTGATCCTTATCCAGCTGTCTCCAAGAGGGAGCTATATCTCAAAGAAGCTATTGATAATTTTGAAGAATTAGAAAAGAGTGGGGAGATAAAGTGGGTCTCTGGTCGGGTGATGTCTCTCCGTGGTCAGGGTGCGATAATTTTCACTACTATTTTTGACGGCACTGCATCTTTTCAAGGATTACTAAAGAAAGACGTGATAGGTGAAGACAAGCTTGCCCTCTGGGGTGAGACTGTAGATATAGGAGACTTTGTAGAATTACAAGGTAAATTTTTCACTACTCAGAGAGGTGAAAAGACTGTAGAAGCTGTAGATTGGCGTATGCTCGGGAAGAGCTTGCGCCCACTACCTGAAAAGTGGCATGGCTTGCTAGATGTAGAAGAGAGATTTCGAAAGAGATACTTAGATGTTGTGATGAATGCGGAAATCCGAGATTTGATAATCAAGAAATCAAAATTTTGGGATGCTACCCGTGAATTCATGAAGAGTAAAGGCTTCCTCGAGGTGGAGACCCCAACATTGGAGACCACTACTGGTGGTGCAGAAGCTACACCATTCAAGACTCATCACAATGATTATGATTTAGATGTATACCTCCGTATTTCTATCGGTGAGCTTTGGCAAAAGAGGATGATGGCAGGAGGTTTCCAAAAAACTTTTGAGATAGGCCGTGCTTATAGAAATGAGGGTACTAGCCCTGAGCATGCTCAAGAATTTACCAATATGGAATTCTACTGGGCTTTTGCAAATTACAATGATGGCATGGCTCTGGTGCGAGAGATGTATATAGATATAGCAAATAAAGTTTTTGGTACGACAAAGTTTACTTCACGTGGTTATACTTTTGATCTGGCAGATGAATGGCCAAAGATAGATTATGCTGAAGAAATAAAAAAGCAGACTGGTATAGACATACATAAGAATACTGAAAAAGAAATGATGGCGAAATTGAGTGAGCTCAAGGTGGTTTATGACGGTGAGAACAAAGAGAGACTCATGGATACTCTCTGGAAGTATTGCCGAAAGAATATTGCCGGTCCAGCATTTTTGATAAATCATCCGACCTTGGTGGCACCACTCGCCAAGAGTAATGCTGATGGTAAGACTGTGCAGAGATTCCAGCCGATATTTGCAGGTAGTGAGGTGGGCAATGGCTACTCTGAGCTCAATGACCCTATAGATCAGCGTGCAAGATTTGAAGTACAGCAAAAATTGATCGACAAAGGGGATACTGAGGCTATGATGGCAGATTTTGAATTCGTTGAAATGCTCGAGCACGGCATGCCACCTACTTGTGGTTTTGGTTTTGGAGAGAGAATGTTTGCTATTTTGGTAGACAAACCGCTTCGTGATCTTCAGACCTTCCCACTAATCAAACCTAAAGAAGAATAAAAAAATCCCCTTAAGGGGATTTTTTTATTTCGAGAAGTTTTTTTCAAAAGAATCAGCCATTTCTCTTAATTTCTTTACCAATTCTTCTGGGTTATTACCATCCAAGGCATCTAAGCCGAGCCTTGTAATCTCCGCTACGTCTTTTCTAAAAATACCTTCAGGTGTTTTTGCTTTTTCTAAAGCTTCTTCTTTACGCTTAAGACGCTCTGCATCACTTATTTGTCTTGGCGCATCATCAAATCCTTCTAGTGACATAATTTTTAAGTTAAATTTTAATACATATATTATAGATCTATATTGCAAAAATTACAAAATACATAGACTTAGAACAAGGTATTTATCAATAAACCTTATCTATGGAGTTATCCACAGGGGAGGGTTTGGCGTGGTGGGAACAAGTGGTTTATAATGTATACGAAGTGGGAAAAAGTGGGAAATAAAATTTTATGCTA
>CAZFKY010000039.1:0-1867 GCA_964519485.1 uncultured Candidatus Saccharibacteria bacterium
AAAAGGTATGGTGTCTTGGCCTTTGGCGTTTTTTTCTATTTCAGCTAGAACTCTGTCCATCATTTCTTTTGCAGCTTTATTGGTAAAAGTTACAGCTAGTATTTTTTCAGGAGCTATGCCATTTTGTATCAGGTTCACTATCCTATGAGTGATGGTCTTGGTCTTGCCTGCCCCTGCCCCTGCCACAATCAAAAGAGGACCATCTTTATGAATGGCCGCTTCTTTTTGTTTGTCATTTAGTCCTTTCAAATGTTCCACTCCTGTAGTCACTTATGAAATATAGCACAAATATTTTAACCTTGTTCTTTTTCTAGTGCTTCAAATTCTGTGACTGCTTCTTCTTCAATTTTTTCTAGATCAGAAAAAATTTGATCCAGATTTTTTACAGAATTATCTACATTACTTTCTATACCTGCGAGGCTTTTTTCTAGCTCTATTTTGTTTTGGTCTAGCTCAGTATTAAAAAACTCGACATCTTTTAAAAGTGCCTCGAGTCTCTCGTCGATATTTTCTGCATTTATTAAATTGTTTGTATTTTCATCTGTGGTCATATTTTAATTTATGTTTTTAAACATTTTTATTTCTTTCATTGCTGTATCGTATGTTTTTATAGGAAGTCTTTTCTTTTCGTAGTATCTTTTTAATAGATCTTTAAAGTTTTTCGCGTTTAATTTTTGATTTTCTGTAAATCCAAATCTTCTGGCAAAATCTTTAGAGTCTATTAGTTCACCATCAATAGTATTTTTACCTTTTAAATAAATGTTGAAGTTCCTTATTAGGTCTGAAAGTTTGTTTTTTTGTGTTTCCGCTCCTCCGCCGTTATCCGGTGTTGTTGATGCTGGTGTAGCTGGTGCTCCTGTAGGAGTAGCAGGTGCTGCGCTGGCTGGTGTGGCTGGTGTCTGAGCTGGAGCCGGTGGATTCATACTAGCAGGCTTATTTTCTTTCACATCTATAAATATTTGCTTCTTTTCTTGGAAAGGTAGTGCTTTTTCTTTGGTCTTTGTTATTTTTTCTTCTATTTTTGTTTTCCTCTCGGCTAGTTCTTCTTTCTCCCTTTCCATTTTAGCTTTGGCTAGAGCGATATTTTTCTCGATTTCTTTTATAGTTTTATCTCTGTTATTTTGGCGCTCACTCATACCCATAGCAGTATTGATCTCTTTTATAGCCGCTATTTGTTGTTCTAGATTTGTAATTTTTTCTAATTCTTCAGCATGTCTCACCTCTTGACCAGCTTCGAGCATGTTTACGTCTTCTAGGCTTGCATCAAGCTTTGCTAGCTCATCTTCCATGGGTTTTAGCTTGGCTTCGTATTCTTTTATGAATTTTTCTGCTATAGCATTTCTTTTTGCCATGAAAGATTCTTGAGATTTTTTTGCTACCTCTAAGTTCTTTTCCAGTGCAGCTTTTTTCTTTTTAGATTCTTCTATTTTTAGGTCTAGAACTTTTAGTTTTGCATCTAAATCAGCAGGAGAAACTTGGCCTGCTAGGTTTGCCATGACAGCCTCTAAGTCCACTTTTGTTTTTTCTAGTTTTGCTATTTCTGCATCTACCTCAGTTATTTTAGTATTTATCTCTTGGATCTTTGCCTCTTCTTGGTCTATGCGTCTTTGATTACCTGCCATTTCCATCTTTCGCACCATATCACTCTCCATTACCGCGTTCGATACCATTTCAAAACCACCCACAGCCAAGGTCTTACCTTTTTCAAAAGCTTTTCCTAAAAATCTTTTTAATTTTGCTCCCTTACTTTCTTCTGTGTCAGGTTCGTCTACTGGTGTCGCTTCTTTAGCTGTAGATGTATCTCCAGCTTCCTTTATTTTTTTAAAGTCAGTATCTTCTAACCCTAAAATACTTTTTCTCTTTAGAG
>CAZFKY010000039.1:1967-5438 GCA_964519485.1 uncultured Candidatus Saccharibacteria bacterium
CCAGAGTTTTCCACAGTGGGGATAGCCAAGGTTGACATACCCCCCTCGTGTGCTACCCTTTATATATACCCCCGCACAGAAGCCCGAAAGACCCGACCGAAAGCAGACAGATAGTAACCATCGTGAGAACCTTTGTTTTAGAGTACTAAATAGGTCGTCCTCTATTTTACCCTTATTTTACAACATTATTTGGGTAGAAAGGAAATCTTGCGATACGATTTTGTTTTATAAAACCGCAATATAAACTAATAAATAGTCTTTTGACGATCCAACTCATGGTTGGCCTGTTTTTAGCTCCTCTTCACTCTGAGGCAGGGCTTTTGGCTTCTTTCTTTGGTAATGAGGCTGTAGCTGCTGGCGATAATTCATCTCTAGACAACTCTCAAAACATGACCCTTTTGCAAGTAAATGCACCTACTATCCCTATTTTAAAGGATAAAAAGGCAGGAAAAGATGCTAAAAACAAAGAAGTGGCTATAAATGATAATGGTAATACCAACATTTCTTCTGACAATGCCCTCCAGCCAGCTACTAGTCCTGTCGGGGTGACAGATGGTACCGATGGTACTACAGATTCTACTGATGATGAGGCTAGTGTGTACGTAGTCCACAAAGGTGACTCTTTGGCTCAGATTGCCGATATGTTTAATGTTTCAGTAAATACTATTCTTTTAGCAAACGATATGAAAAAAGGTCAAAAGCTCGTCGAAGGCGACGTGCTTTTAATTTTACCTATTTCAGGTGTAGAGCATACAGTCACCAAAGGTCAGACCATCAAAGGTATAGCAAAGCTTTACAAAGCAGATCCAGCAGATATCTTGGCTTACAATGGTTTGCCTGAAGATGTAAAGCTATCTGTGGGAGACAAGCTCCTCATCCCTGGTGGTGATGATATGGCGGACGAAGGTGGAGACAAGCCAGCTCCAAACCTCGGTGCATCTGTGGCTAAAGATAAAAATTACTATATCACTCATCCTCTCCAAAATCTTTTAGGTTACTTTATAAATCCCGTACCTACTGGTCATAAAACCCAAGGTTTGCATGGCCCTGGACATCGCGGTATAGATATCGGTGCTCCTACTGGTACTAATATATATGCTTCTGCACCCGGCACTGTTTTAGCAATTAAGACAGGATGTAAGGTTGGCCAACGTAGATGTGGTGGAGGTTATGGAAACATGGTAATAGTTCAACACCCAAATGGTACTAAGACTTTGTATGCCCATATGTCCAAAGTGGCTACTACTTCAGGTGTCCAAGTCTCTCAAGGTCAAGTTATTGGTTATGTAGGTAATACTGGAAAATCTACTGGACCTCATATTCATTTTGAAGTATTCAATGCTAAAAATCCTGGCTCAGATTGGTCTTGGGCCAACAACTAGCTCGTGATCTTTTTTAAATTATATAAATGGTAAAACATACCGAAGGTAAAAAATCAGTCACTGCTGCACTTTTAGGCAATAGTTTTGTAACTATTATTAAAACCATAGTATTTTTTATTACCGGTGGTACTAGTATGTTTGCGGAGGCAGTGCACAGCTTTGCGGACACTCTCAATCAATCTCTCCTTTTGGTAGGTTTACAGCGTTCTAAAAAACCGGCGGATACTTTTCATGGTTATGGTTATGGTATCGAGAGATTTTTTTGGTCCTTGGTTTCGGCTTGTGGCATTCTTTTTATCGGTTCTGGTATTACCATTTACCACTCACTCGATTCTTTTGTACACAAAAATACTGCGGATTTAAATAATTTTAGTATTATCAGTTTGTTTGTTCTTCTCGTAGCACTCGTAGTGGAAGGTATCACCCTCTATATGGCCTTGAAAGAGCTAAAGAAAAATAGAAAACTTTCCCTTGATATTTTTGAAGATGCAGATCCGATATTACTCGCTATTATCTATGAAGATGGAGCAGCTGTACTCGGTGTATTTATAGCTCTTATTGCTCAAGGCCTCACCTACCTTACAGGTGATATAGTCTATGATGCTTTGGGTGGAGTTATGGTCGGTATTATTTTGGGTATTTTAGCTATTGTACTTATTATAAAAAACCACCAATACATTATAGGTAAACCCCTCTCTAAAGATCGAACAGAAGAAATCATTGAGGAGCTTTTAAAGGACCCTTGCATAGAGCATGTGGTGGAGTTTAAATCTACTGCTGTCGATATAGGCAAGTATAGAATTTTTGCGACCGTAGAGTGGAATGGCTCCCCTCTTTACGAAGAGATTTATGACGCTGGAGATTTAAAAGAAGAGTTTGATAATATCAAAAACGATTTTAAAGAGTTTGCAAAATTGATGTTCAAGACGACAGACAGAATTCCTAGACTGGTAGGTAATCATATTGATGTTATAGAAAAAAATATTGTGAAAAAATTTCCAGAGATTACTTACGTGGATATTGAGATCAATTAGCTATAGTGAAGCGAATCTTATCGCTCCGTACATGACCACTACACCCAAGATGGTAGCCACTGTAGTCCAGATAGTAGGATGACTGTGGTGACTCTCTGGCAATAAATCTGAAGCTCCTATATATAAAAAGAAACCCGCAAATACTGCGAGCACTATGCCGAGGGTGCTATTTGGTAGAGAATAAAAAATAGTAGAGATTACACCCAAGACTGGAGCGATAGAGTCTACGAGTAGCCACTTGAAAGCCTCATTCTTGCTACCAGAGTTTTTAATGATCATATTTACAGTGTTAATACCATCTGAGAAATCATGCACCAAGACAGCGATAGCTATGATGACACCGATGGCTTCGGACACTTGGAAAGCGAGACCTATAGCAGCACCATCGAGAAAACTATGCACTGAAAGACTGCCTGCACCCAAAATACCCCTCTTGCTAGTGTGGGGTTTTTCATCGTGATTGTGTAGCTCTTCCCTGCCATGAGAATGTAAGAAGATGAATCTATCTAAAATAGTGTAGCCGACAAAACCTATGGCTACTACAGAGGTGATGTATGAAATGCTGTATTGAGGACTAGCCAAGTCGATGGCCTCTGGTAATAAATCAAAAAAAGCGACGCCAATGATAGCGCCTGCAGAGAAACCTAATATTAAGTGAAGCTTATCTTTAAAACGTAGAGCAAACATTCCTCCTAGGAATGTGGCTACTAATGCTGCCAAACTAATCCAAATTATCATAAGTATTATTATATCAAAAATATTCCTCTTAAACGAACTTCGGGCGATTTGTAGAGGGATGAAACCTCGTACAAATCGCCCGTTGATTACACACCGTGCAGCCTGGTCGAGAGAACCGACCAGTTCAGTGCCACCGCGACGGCGACACTGATGAGGAGTTTGCGACCGCGCGAGATATGCGGACGCTCCCATCTCACCTGGAACGGTTTCATCCGCACGGCTAGCCCCCGAAGAAATGGCTGGCCCAGTCGATCGCTTTGGGGAGCACGCCGGTCCCCCAGCCGACCAGGGAGAGCAGGACCAACACCAGCACGGTG
>CAZFKY010000040.1:0-5262 GCA_964519485.1 uncultured Candidatus Saccharibacteria bacterium
AGATAAATACGTATCTGTGATGCTTGAGGCCGCAAAAGATAATTAAATATCTCTCTTGGAAATTGTAGATGCTATATAAATACCAAAGAGCATCAAGCTGCCAAGGATTAGGTATATAAAATTAAAAGATGGTACTATTGAGAAAAATAGCATAGCAACCATAGGTCCTATTATATAAGCTACAGGGGAGGCACTACGGTAGACACCTATATATTCTTCGTTTTCTGGCTTGATATGTTTAAAAAAATAAGAATCACTCATGGTTTCTACTGTAGCAGCTCCGATTCTAGTTGTGAAAAGCAAGAAAGCCCAAATGAGTAGAATATTGTCCTTTATTAAAAACAAGGAAATAGTAGAAAAAGCTGTGATAAAAAAGCCAAACATTAGTATCTTCCTTTCACCAACTTTGTCTGATAATTTTCCAACGTGAAAAGGAATAAAAGAAAATGGCAGCAACATCGTTGCGAAAATGACCCCAATATCTTTCCAAGAAAAACCCAGATGAGCTGATAGATATATCGGTGTGTAGATAACCATCCAACAGTAAAAAATTTGTAGTAGGAAAGTTAAGCTGTAAGCTCTAAAAAGATTTCTGTTTTTAAAAAATTTCTTTATATAAAGAAGGTTTTTAATGCTGTCATATTTAGGTTCAGTAATCTTATAAAGATTGAAAGCTAATACAATAAAAAATAAGATCATTATAAAGAATGATATTAAATAGATTGTAGAAAATGAGTAAGACCCCAAAATAGAACCTCTACCCACTTGTGCCAATATCCAGGCCAGGTTGGTAGTAGCTATATACACACCTCTTATTTTTCCAGTTGAGCCGTCCACTGAGAATATTTTCAGGATTTCATCTAACGCAAAAGATATAAGGGTGTTTAAACAAAAACCAAAAATGAAAGCTAAAATTATTGCAATTTTATTATTGGTTGAAGCTAAAACAAGAAAGGAAAGGGCATCTAAGAATGTCGCGTATAGTATAAATTTATATCCACCTAAATTTTTAAAGATTCTAGGTCCATAGATTAATCCTAAGACCGAGAATATTGATCCTATTATATAGATAACACCTGAGAATTGTTCTCCTATAAAACTGGCTATAAAACTAGAATTTATATATGCAGCTAGGGCAATAGGCATTGCGAACAGAAAACCAGCTAAATATATTATTTTTCTATTATGGGTCATGGTTCTATTATATCACCATGACCCTGAGTTTTATCCAACGGGTCAATTTAGACAGTTAAAATAACTGGAATAATAAGAGGCCTTTTACCGGTTTTTTGGTAAAGGAATTTAGAGACTGTATCACCTAGGTCAGCTTTGATAGCATCGTAGTGGTCCGCACTTGTTTTGTGACCAGCCCGATCCTCTACTGATTTTTTAATCATTATACGTACTTGGCGAAGGAGTTCCTGATTTTCTTTCAAGTAAACGAAACCACGAGAGATAAGATCAGGAGATTTTTTAAGTTTACCTGTCTTTTCATCAACTAGTGCAATAATCACAAACATACCATCTTGGGATAGCATTTGGCGATCACGGATTACCACATCTTGAGTATCACTGATAGAAGTACCGTCCACCATCATCGGTCCACTTGGAGCTTTTTCTTTTCGGAGTGTAATTTTTTCTCCATCTGGCGAGATTTCTATAATAGAACCATTGTCAGGTACTATTACATTTTCTTCTGGTTGACCTAACTCAACTGCCAATTCTTTGTGGCGCACTAGCATTGAATGCCAACCATGAATAGGTATAAAGAATTTAGGATGAGTTTTTCTGTGGAGCCATTTTATATCTTCTTGGTTACCGTGACCAGTAGCGTGGACAAAATCTTCACCTGCAGTACGGTAGGTGATAATACGTACACCTTGTCTAGTGAGACTGTCTTTCATTTTTTGAACTTGGAGTTCATTACCAGGCACAATAGATGCAGAGAGAATAATAGTGTCTCCTTTGTGTAGGGAGAATTTGGTGTGAGTTTTATTTGCAGCTCTATTTAAAGAAGCAAACTCTTCTCCTTGAGCACCTGTCATCAAGATGACCACTTTATTTGGAGGATAAGATGCTGCTTCTTCGATAGGGATGATGGTGCCTTTTTTAGGTGCAAAGAAGCCAGCTTCGATAGCTACATCTATATTGGTCTTCATGGAGCGTCCATCTAGGGCAACCTTTTTACCCAATGCTTCTGCAGTCTTCACTACATGAGCGAGGCGAGTGATGTGAGAAGCGAAAGCGGCAATGATGATTCTGCCTGAGATCTTTGATAATAGATTTTCTAAACCTTTATAAACTTTTTCTTCTGGTAAAGAGTAGCCTTCGTTTTCGATATTCGTAGAGTCAGTAAGGAGAAGCAATACTTTTGCTTTATCAAAAATAGAGTACTCACGCTCTTCTTGGTCGCTCACTACACCATCTACTTGGTCCAATTTATAATCTCCAGGAGTTACAACCCAGCCATTTGGAGTCTCTACTATTATTCCCATGGAGTCTGGTATGGTATGAGTGACACCAAAGAATCTGATCTTCATCCCACCTAGGGTAACTACACTATCTTTTTCGACAATGTTTTCTTTCATCGCAGGTAGGTGAGGGAATTCGGCTTGTCTCTTTCTCATCATCAAGATTGAAAGATTACGAGAATACACTGGTGGATTACCAATACGAGACAAAACCAAAGGAACACCACCGATATGGTCTAAGTGACCATGGGTGACGAATAGTGCTCGGATTTTATCCTTTCTTTCTTCTAGATAAGTGGTATTTGGAATAACATAATCTACTCCTGGGGTAGCCTCAGTAGAGAAGTGCATACCTGCATCAATCACGATGATATCATCACCGATTTCGATCGCAGTCATGTTTTTGCCGATTTCTTCTACACCACCGAGAGGAATAATACGCACCACTCCAGGTGCTGGTGGAGGTATTTTTACACTGTTGTTCTTTTTTATTTCACCCTCACCACCTGGCATAGGGCGAGAGTGGCTTCTACCACCAAATCTTTTTTTAGCGTACTGATAAGAAGAACTTTTATTAACCTTCTTTTTCTGAAGTGTTTTGTGCTCCTCGTTGTGTGTATGGTGCACAGTCTTTTTGTGAGGAGCGTGAGTAGTATTTTCTATCTTGTTTTCTTTTTCATCTCCAATACTAAGAGAAGAAAAAGATATTCTATTTTTTTTATTCATTTATTTTTATAATTTTAATTTTATCTTGCAAATATTTTCCAAACATTGTCTGTCTCTGTATACCAAGAGTACAGATTGGAGAAGCGATCACCAGGATTATTTATGTGATCCATAAATAATCCTTTTAGATCTTGACCAACTACATATATAAATTTTGGACTATACAAAAATACAGCTGGCATATCTTTAGCTATTTCGGCCTCAAATTGTGCGTATTTTTTAATGCGTGCATTTTCATCGACAGTGATAAAAGCATCTTCTAATATTTTATCTACCTTTGGGTTTGCATACATAGATACATTTAATCCTGGGTCTTTACGTTGAGAGGAGTGCCAGAAAGCGATCAGATCTCCCTCATTATTTATGATTTGACCAAAGAGGAGAGCATCGTATTTACGAGGGCGGATTACATTTTGGTTTAGATTACCGACTTCGAAAGTTTTTACGTCTACTTTCATACCTAATGCGCTCAAATCTTGTTTGATTAACTCTGCTGATTTTTCTAATTCTGGTGCATTACCAGTAGCTATAGAAAATTCTAAGATGGTGGTGGTCTTTTTCTTCTTTTCAGTAGTAGTTTTTTCTAAGAATCCACTAGGTCCTATCTTCCAGCCATCTTTAGCTAAAGAAGCTACTACTTTTTTGATTATATCTTCGCGAGATGTGTTGTTATCATTGTTTAATTTTTGATAAGCAATCATATTTGGCGGGATCGGATCATCGATAGCTACACCATAACCGTAAAGAACCTGACGAACTATCCTATCTTTATCTATGGCATCATTTATGGCTTTTACTACAGTCTTATTTGTAAAAAGGTGATTTTGGTTTTGATTAAAAAATAAACCGAACACTCTAGGTAATACTGAAGACTCCACACGATAACCATCAGCCTTTAACATCTCTGCATTTTCTGGCATAATAGAGCTAATTTGATCTACGGTGCCGTTCTTGAGAGAAGATATCATGTCATCTTCATTAGAATAGAAGTAAAAGTTTATATTTTTTATATAAGGATTACCTAGAGTAAACTTTTTAAAATTTATTAAAGCATAAGAATTTATAATTCCAGAAGATTGCTTGCTAACACTTTCTATCATATATGGACCTGAGCCTACTGGGTTGGTATTGGCTTCATTGAGCTCAAGAGGAGAGTGATCCCAAATATTTTTTGGCAAGATACCAATAGTGGTATTTTCTAGGAAAGAAGCATAAGGTTGCTTTAGGGTGAATTTTATCGTTTTATTATCTATTTTTTCTACAGAAACGCCATCAAAATTTCCTTTACGAGGGCTTTTGATAATAGGATCCTTGGTCTTTTCGATTGTGAATACTACATCGTCAGCAGTGAGAGTCTTGCCATCATGAAAATACAGGTCATCTTTTAAGGTGAAAGTATAAGTGAGTCCATCTTTAGACATTTCATATTTCTCTGCTAGGTCTGGTACTAGGGAGCCATCTTTGTCTTTACGCATCAAACCAGAGTAGACGAGGTTTACTAGATCTTTATCAGTATCTGAAAAAGCTAAGACTGGATTTACAAAGCGAGGGGAGCCGACTATGCCTTCAGATATCTGCCCACCACGCATAGGTACATTGACCATAAAAGAAGTATTTATTCTTTCCAAGATGAGGAGGGTGCTGATTATAAAAACACCCAAGAAAGATAAGAAGAAAATCCATTCTGCTTTAGAGAAGGATGATAAGACTAAATTGATTTGTGTTTTGGATGGCAACTTGCCAGTAATTTTAGACTGGCGTATACGTTTAAATATTTCCATATAAAAAATCTAACAAAATGCAATACTAGAATTTTCTAGCCTGGAGACTATTTTATAATTATAGCCAATAGGGCAGATAAAGCAAAAAGAATTGCACAAATTATAGACAAGTAAAAAAGAAACTTCTCAAAACCACGGCGAGTACTGTGAAAACTAGCAGTATCACTACTACCTAGCGCTCCACCTGCCCCTGCACCTGATTGCTGAAGCATAATAGAGAGAACCAATATTACTGATAGAATAATCTGCGTATAAGGCAGAAACTTCGCGACTAAACTCATATA
>CAZFKY010000041.1:0-5072 GCA_964519485.1 uncultured Candidatus Saccharibacteria bacterium
GCTAGCACTTTAGCCTTTTGTCTGGCATCATTGATAGCTTCCTTTCTAGCTTCTGCTTTTAGTGAATCCTCATTATCAATAGCGAAATTTGGACCACTCAAATCAGAGACACCTAGGGTACCTAATGCTTGCATGATCTTACCTACATCATCAGTATTGCGTACCTTTACAGTGATACCCTCACTAGCGGCATAGCCAGTGATCACACTCTTGCCATTTTGTGGTGGGCAATATTCTACGGTACAAGGGATCATACTAGAAGAGTATCTCCATTCATATTTTGGAGAAAAAGACGCATTCTGGGTCTTGATATCTTTATCAGCCACACCGTTGGTCTTTAGAGAAGCGAGCGCGTCTTTTTCAACCTTGGCTACCATCTCTTGAGCTTCTTTTACAGTCTTGGCTTCTTTTGAAATATTAAAGTAAACATTTGCTATATCTGGCACAGCTTGAACCTCGCCATGACCAGAAATAGTGATTATATTTGCAGTATTATTATTAACTACTCCAAAATTTCTAAATTCAGAAACTACTTTAATCAAGAAATATACTGAAAGGATGATGAGGAGCATTCCTCCTGCTTTCATTAAATTTGATTTATCTTTTGTTACATTATCCATATTTTATTCTCCCAAAGGGAATTACTGTTAATAAACTCATTTTACACTGCCAAAAAATTAAATCAAATTAACCTCTGGAGATATTTTAATACCGAATTTTTCAAAAACAGATTGGATGATATTTTGAGCCAGAGTATATATCTCCTCTCCTCTCCCACCACCATGATTTACCAAGACTAAAGCCTGCTTGTCATGCACGCCGATATTGCCCAGTCTTTTCCCCTTCCAGCCACACATCTCAATCAGCCAAGCAGCTGGTACTTTGATTAAACCATCTTCTTCAAAATTTGGCATATCAGGGTAAATTTTCAATAATTCTTCGAATTTTTCTTTATCCAAAAAAACATTTTTAAAAAATGAACCTGCATTGCCTATCACCTTAGGATCTGGTAGCTTGCTACGCCTGATAGCCGAAACTGCCTCACTGATATCTTTTGGACCTTTGACCTCAATATTATTTTTTTCAAGATATTCTCTTAAAACCTTATAATCAGTATTTTTATTAAAATTTTTACTAAGCTTAAAGACGACTGCTGAAATAAAATACTTATCTTTGGCTACATTTTTAAAAATACTTTCACGGTAACCAAAATTACACTCAGAGTTAAAGAAAACTTTTTTTTCTCCAGTAGAAATATCAAAAACTTCAACTTGATAGACTGTATCTTTTATCTCCGCTCCATACGCACCGATATTTTGCATAGGTGCGGCACCTACCGTACCCGGAATAAGAGAAAGGTTTTCAAAACCTGAATAATTGCGATCTACAGCGAATAAAACTAAATCGTGCCAAATCTCACCCCCCATAGATCTCAAATAAACATCATCCCCTTCTTCTTTTAAGAGAGTAATACCCTTCATTTTATTTAAAACCACAATACCATCAAAATCTTTAGTGAATAAAACATTACTACCACCACCTAAGAAAAATTTCTTATTTTCTTTAAAGATTGAATTGTGTAAAAGCTCAGCTAGCTCTTCTTCGGTACTTATTTCCACAAAAAACTTAGCATTGGCATTAATACCAAAAGTATTTAGTGGTTTTAAGTTGAAATTCTCTTGTATTATCATATAAGTAGAGCTATGATGGTGCCCACCCCGACAACACTGATAAGTATAAAAGTGGCCCAACCCAAGGTATTGCCGAGTCTTCTATTTTTAAAATTACCCATCACACCTTCATTGCCACTCAACTGTAAAATAAAGAAAATCATTACTGGAGAAATTATTCCATTCAAGACTGCAGAATAGATTAGCATTTGAATAGGATCCAAGCCGACAAAATTCAAAACTATACCGAGAACAACAGCCAAAATAATGACACCGTAAAAAGAAGTAGCATTTTTCAATTTCCTATATAAACCAGTCTTCCAGCCAAAAGCTTCTGATAAAGCATAAGAAGCTGAACCAGCCAATACTGGTATAGCTAAAAGCCCTGTACCCAAAATCCCTAAAGCAAAAAGAAAAAAAGCAAAATTACCTGCAAAAGGTCGCAGCGCAATAGCAGCATCTGAAGCAGAATTTATGTTTGTGATTCCATTTGAAAACAAAGTCGCCGCACAAGCCACGATGATAAAAAACATAATCAAATTAGACACAAACATGCCAGACCATACATCAATACGCATATTTTTTATATCTTGAAGACTAATATTATTTCGTCTTTCCTCCACTGTCTTTTCACCATGCAAAATTTGCTCTTCTACTTCTTGAGAAGATTGCCAAAAAAATAAGTATGGAGAAATGGTGGTACCTAAAATAGCACAGACAAGGATAAGCATATCTTTAGAAAAGTGCAGCTGTGGTATTACAGTACTATGAAAGACTTCACTCCAATTTACACTCACCGATAAAGCAGACACCACATAAGAAAATAAAATAAAAGTAAGATATTTCAAATATTTAGCATAATCTTTATAAGAAACAAAAATTTGAAGTATGAGAGAAAAAATAGCAAAAACAAAAATCAAAAAGACGAAAGGCATTTGGGGTAATATAAGCTGCACACCTTTAGCCATTGCACCCAAATCTGCTCCGATGTTAAATACATTTGCAAAAAGCAAAAGCGTAGTACAAATATAAAGTACTTTTTTAGAATAAAATTTCTTTATATTAGCAGCCAAGCCTACGCCTGTGACCATACCGATACGAGCACACATCTCTTGGACTATACCCATGAGTGGAAAAGAAAAGAGAGAGAGCCATAAAAGACTAAAACCAGTAGATGCCCCCGCTTGAGAATATGTGGCTATACCAGAGGGGTCATCGTCTGCAGCGCCAGTAATCAAACCAGGTCCTAAAATTTTCCAATAACTCTTAGCTGCTTTATATGGACGAGTCTCTTCCAAACTCTCTTCAATACCGCTTGAGACTTCTACCCCTTTTTCTAAAATTTCCGCTGGAGCACTGATTATTTTTTCTAATAGGCTTCTCTTCATAAATTAATTATGCCATATTTAATGGACTTTCCTAAGGACGCAAAATATCTATACTGCAATCTTTATTTAAACGTAACAACTTTGATGCTTTGCCGGAGATAAAACCACCATCAGTATAAAAATCTACCCCATCACCAAAATATTCCTGAGCTTTTTGTATATTTTCTGAAAAAGGTTGGCCTTCGATGTTTGCAGATGGAGCAATAAGTGGTCCTGAAATTGAAATTAGAAATCTTAAATTCTCATCCTTTGGTAAACGAAAAGCTAGAGTATTTGTGCCTCTATGTAAATAAAATAAATCATCGTTTGCACAATCTACTATCACCGACACCGGTCCAGGCCAATAATCTTTCAAGATATTATGTTGCTCGATAGATAAATTTACTGAAAATTTATTTAAGTCACTTATATCACTCACTAATACAATACAAGGTTTTAGAGGTGCACGATGTTTTAGATCATAAATTTTTTCTACAGTCTCTTTGTTTAGGGCTTGACCGACAATACCATAAATAGTATCTGTAGGCATTACCACCACCCCACCCTTTTGTAAAACCTCTATCAATTTTTGATTAGTCCAAACATTATTCATATATAGTAAAAATACTCAATTTGTTGTATTATTACAAGTATAAGTTTATTTGAACCAAAAAACCATGCTAATCAAGAAAATAGTTAAATTTTTCGACAAATTAGAAGATAAAGTTAGGGGTAAATTAAGTCATTACCCTATTTTATATGCTTTTTTTGGAGGCATAGGTGTGGTCATGTTTTGGAGAGGTGTCTGGCACATTGCCGATGATTTGAGTTTGGGTTCTGTAGCTTCCATTGTAATAGGAGGAATAATACTGCTCATGACTGGGGTTTTTGTATCTGCTTTTATAGGAAATAGACTCATCATATCTGGCTTATCGGGAGAAAAGAAGCTCTCTGAAAAAGAAGAGGCGGAAATAGAAACCGAAGAAATGCAAATCCAAAGACTAACAGACTCTATAGACAGAGTTGAAAAACAAGTCTCTCACCTCGAAGAAGACATGCACAAAAAATAATGGGTGCCTACAGGGAATTTCTCCCCTTACAGGGGCAGTACACCTTTTCGATGAATTTATAATAAATTATAAATTCATAACGAAAAGCTCTTCGAATCCCTGACATATGCAAAATTTTTTGCATATTTAAGCATCCCAATTTTATAAATTGGGTGCCTACAGGGATTCGAACCCTGACTAAGAGCTCCACAAGCTCTGGTGCTAACCATTACACCATAGGCACCATGTTTTGCTACTTTAGCAAAAAAAACACATAAATGCTACCTATTAACCTTTTTTCTGTGGCGTAAAACATATTTTGCACCTTCAACTAAAAAGACATTTAGTATAAGCCAGAAAACAATAAAAGGAATGGAGTACATAGGTAGTGGAGCTAAAATAAAGATTTCTCTCATAAAAGGCGTAAGCATTGTAACTAAAAGCAACATAACACCAATAAAAATACTCCAATTTAATTTTTTATTAGAAAAAATTCTATAAGAAAAAAGTGGTAGTCTTAAACTTCTAAATGAAAAAGCTATAACTAAAATATAAGAAGAGAAGCAAACAAAAAAAATGGATCGAGCTATCTCTAGGTTAAGACCGATTTTTAAAAGGAAGTAATATAAAACAAAAAGCAAAACAGAACTCAAAACCCCAATACCAAAAGTAAGCATTTTTACCTCTTTGGTAAAAATTAATTGTAAATCTTTCCCAATATTTCTCTCATGATCCATGTCTTGATCAAAAGCAAAAGCGAGTGCAGGTAATGACCCTGTAAATAAATTTACCCAAATTATCTGAAGAGCAGTAAGGGGCAAAGGTAATGCAAAAATCAAAGACCCGCCAATAACAAACACCTCATCAAGTGAATTAGACATAAGATAAACTACAGTTTTACGAATATTCGCCAAAATTTTTCTTCCTTCATCTATAGCCAAACTAATAGTAGAAAAATTGTCATCGAGCAGGACTAAATCAGCTGA
>CAZFKY010000042.1:0-2221 GCA_964519485.1 uncultured Candidatus Saccharibacteria bacterium
GGCTGTACATACAATCCTCATTGTATTCTGCAGCAAAAATTAAATAAGAATCTTTATTATCTGAAGCTCCATTGGCATACTCTGTGCGCACAGCGTTGAGGTTCATGAGAGACAATCTAGGCACTTTCTTTTGGAGTTCTTTGTATTGTTCAAAAAAAGTTTTATTGGAATCATAATTTTGTGCAAAATCTTTGGGATCCCATTTATCACTCCACCAGCACTCATTACAATAGACTGTGTATGGGCTATCTTTTGAATAGAGAGACACCATATCTTTCTTACACATGTCGCAATTTCTTTTATAGAAAGTTCTTTCGTTGCGAAAAGCTAGGCGCTTCATCGCACGGCAATCTGGGCAGTCGACAGGGGGCATCGTCTTTACTTGCTCGTAAAAAATAGAATCTTCTTTTCTTATTTCGAAATCCTTACCACAAGTTTTGCAATTTTTATTCATAAGGGTAGTATAGCATTTTAAAAGTATTTGTCAAGCAAAAAATACAAAAATAGCTTGTAAAACAAGGTTAAAATAAAGAGTGTGGAAGAGTCTTGACACAAAAATAGGTAAGGAATATAATGTAGAAATGGACAATACAGCTATTTTAGATGAGGGGAAAATACAAGAAATACTTACCAAAATTGGCCTTTCAGAAAACGAAGCAAAAGTGTTTTTGGTTTTGCTTCAATTGGGGCGTGGAAGCGTGACTCAAATTACTAGAAAAGCAGGATTAAACAGAACTACAGGCTACGATATTTTAGACAACTTGGTTACCAAAGGTTTGGCTAGTATTTCTGGTAAAGAGCCAAAGCAGGAATATATTGCTGAGTCGCCAGATAAAATAATTTTTCTTTTAGAAAAAGAAATGAGTGAAAAAACTGAGCAATTAAAAAAAATAAAAAGTATAATGCCAGAAATAAAATCACTTCATAACGTGGCAGGTAGGCCGAAGGTAAGATTTTATGAAGGTGTGCAAGGATTAAAAGATGTATATGAAGATACTCTCACTTCTCATGAAGAAATTCGCGCTTATGCCACTTATGATGATATGCAAGCGACACTCCCAGGCTATTTCCCAGAATACTTTTTTCGTCGAGCAAAGAAAAATATACCTATACGTGCGATCTTTCCTTTCACTCAAGCTGGATTGGATTTGAGTAGGGATGATGAAGTTCAAAAGAGAAAGACAGCCATGGTGCCGTCAGATGAATACTATTTTTCACCTGAGATAAACATATATGATGATAAGGTAATGATAGCTTCATGGAAAGAAAAGCTCGGTATTATCATCGAGAGCCATGAGATTGCAGATGCAATGAAAAAAATGTTCGAGCTCTCTTGGAGCGAGGCCAGAAGACTGGATAAAGAGATTAGAAATACAAAACCTAGTTTATAAACTTACTGAATAGGTGAGTGGTGAATCGAGAGAAGTTAAACAAGATTGCTACAGTGAGCAAAGTGAGTGCACCTATTTTTGAAAAGAAGCAAAGAGGGATTGCAATAATAGCAAAGACTACTGGCACCATCATGCGGATAGTACCGCGGGTGATCTCTGCATTACTAACCTCAATATTTTTTATATGCGGTGAACGGAAAACGTAATTTCTCATTATAAACAGCATGAGACCAATAAAGATGACATTGATTGAGAACAAGATTATAGGGAGTTCTAGATCTGATTTACTACCCAAGAGTGAAGCAGAAAAAGGAATGAGGGATACGAGCATAAAAAATAGAGCATTTATATTTGTGAGAGTCAGGTCTACATTTTTTGCATACACAGATATAAAGAAATGGTGAGCACGCCAATAAGTGAATAGGGTAGAGAAAGCCAAGATGTAGCTGAGGAAGATTGGGGACATGTTTACTAGAGCCATTTTTAATTCTTCGTTCGATGCGAGGCTGGCTATAGCTGGTATTTTTAATTCAAATACGAGGATGGTCATCACTATTGCAAAGATGCCATCTGATAATTGCTCTAGTCTTTGTGATTTCATGAGTTTAGTTTTTAAAGTTTATAAAGTAGAAAGTTATAAAGTTAAATAAAGGTATTTACTTTAAGAACTTTATGAACCTGATAACTTTCAACTACTTTAGTCTAGCATAATTCCCAAACAAGATTAACATGGTAATATCAAGGTATGAAAGGTGGCACAAAAATAGGTATTTTTGATTCAGGTCTGGGTGGACTAATAATAACCAAGGCTATAAGAGCGGCCTTACCAC
>CAZFKY010000042.1:2321-5018 GCA_964519485.1 uncultured Candidatus Saccharibacteria bacterium
GATTCAGGTCTGGGTGGACTAATAATAACCAAGGCTATAAGAGCGGCCTTACCACAATATGATTATGTGTATTTAGGGGATACCAAGAGGGTGCCATATGGTAATAGGTCCCATGAAGTTGTACACCAATTTACCCGCGAGGGGGTGGAGCACTTATTTAATAAAGAGAATTGCGGACTTGTCATAATAGCTTGCAATACTGCTTCGGCTAGAGCCTTGCGTGAAATACAGAGGGAGTACAAAGACAAAAAGATATTGGGTGTGCTCATACCAGCAGCAGAAGAGGCTGTGAATTTTGGAAAAGTAGGAGTGCTCGCTACAGAGGGCACTGTGGCTTCTGGTACGTTTATCAAAGAGATAAATAAATTAAATGGTCGTGTAAAAGTTTTTCAAAATCCTGCACCCATGCTAGTGCCACTCATTGAGGCGGGGGAGAAGAACGTAAAGCCATTCCTCGTGGAGTATCTTGAGCCACTACTAAAGAAAAACATAAATGCACTTATCTTGGGCTGTACGCACTACCCAATACTTAAGAAAGAGATAAAGGAAATAGCTGGCAAAAATATAAAAATAATTTCTCAGGATGAGATAGTGCCAAAGAAATTGAAAGACTATCTAGCTCGACACAAAGAGATAGAGAGAACTTTAAGCAAAAATAAAACCGCGAACATATTGGTGACAGATGTCACCGAGAATGTTACAAAATTATCAAAAAAATGGTTTGGAAGTTTGAAAATAAAATTAGTTGAGCTCTAAGGTGAGTGGACAGTGGTCGCTACCCATGTAGTTTTGGATGGTGCCGACATCTTTTACTTTTTTCTCTAATTTTTTGTCTACGAAAAAGTAGTCTATACGCCAGCCGACGTTCCTTTGTCTTGCACCTGTCTTGATATCCCAGTATGTGTACACATCTTTTTTATTTGGATTTTTTTCACGCCAAATATCTAGGAAATCATTTTGTATGACTTTCGTAATCCAAGCACGCTCGATAGGGAGGAAGCCAGTATTTTCTTCGTTTGCTTTTGGTCGAGCCAAATCGATGGCTTTGTGCGCTGTGTTTACATCTCCACAAAAAATTACATTCTCGCCATTTTTGCGGAGCTTCAAAATAAATTTCAAAAAGGCTTCGTAGAATTTCAATTTGTATTCTAGGCGGTGCGGGCCTTGGCCACCATTTGGATAGTAGCCATTGATGAGGGTAAAATTTTTAAATTTAACACCGATCAATCTACCCTCGGTGTCTAGCTCTTTTACCCCCATGCCGTAGAAAACCTCGAGAGGTTTTTCTTTTGTATAAATTGCCACCCCGCTGTAGCCTTTGCGCTCCTGGGAAGAGTTGAAATAAGAATAGTAGCCAGGGACATTGCGCACATCTTCGGGGAGTTGATCTGGCTCAGACTTGGTCTCTTGGAGGCAGAGTATGTCTGGCTTGTATTTTTTAAATAGAGGGGTGAAGAAGCCTTGTTTCGCAGTAGAACGCAAACCATTTGTATTCCAAGAAATTATTTTTATCCGTCCTTTGGCGTGGTTCATAGGTTTATAATACCATGCTCCAGAGAAAATACATTCTATAAAACACGCGATAAAATTCTACTGAATTTTTGCTAGGACTTCGGCCCGTCGGCCTTCGTAACCCTCTAAAATCATATAATCTCTATTTTCTACTGTGAAACTTTTTGTGGACTTCGCGCAGTTGTTTGTCGGTGACGTGGGTATATATCTGTGTGGTGGCGATGTTGGAGTGTCCTAGCATCATCTGCACACTCCTTATATCGGCGCCGTTACTCAGTAAGTCAGTAGCAAAAGAGTGGCGAATAACATGGGGAGTGACCTTTTTTGATATGCCGGCCTTTATAGCGTAGTGTTTTACAAGTCTTTCTATGCTTCTGGTAGTTAATCGGTTGAGAGTAACAGATTTTTTCTTTTTATCACCAAAGTTTACTTCTCGGATAAACATCGCTTCTTCCATATCTTTGCGATTTTTTAAATAAGATCGCACAGCCTCCTTGGCATTGTCGGAAAGGAAGACTACTCGGATTTTTTCTCCTTTTCCGCGGATTGAGAATTCGTCTTTAGATAAATCTAAATCTCGGTTGAGTGAGGCAAGCTCGGACACACGGAGCCCAGTAGAGAAAAATAATTCTAAAATAGCACGGTCACGTAGATTTTTTTCTGCACCCTTCATCATTCTCTCTAATTCTTCATTGCTGATGAGGTCGAGGCTACGCTCTTTTATTTTGGCGAGCTCGATCCTCTCGGGGGAGAGGGCTTTGATATCACGCTTCATCAGATATTTCAAAAACACCCGCAAGGCAATGAGGTAATAATTCTGAGTATTTTTTTTCATAGTGGCACTCATCTGGCCACGAACTTTTACTCCTGCTTGGCGGTTGAGAAAGAGGCGGAATTCACGGATATTGTCGTCGGTGATATCTTTGACACTTTTTATTTTTCCAAATTCAAAAAAACGGGTAAGGTAGCGTTCGTAGTTTTCTACAGTTTTTAAACTTGAACCTTTTTCAATTTCCAAATATTCCAAAAATTGTCTTTTTATATTGTCTATTTCTGTAGCCACGTGTTTATTATAGCAAATATTGTGCGACGTGTAGGTAAGTTTTGGCTTTAAAAGGTTTTGTATTTAGAAAACCTTACGCAGGCGGACGCGCCGTAGTCCGAGCGAAAAATTCACCAGAATTT
>CAZFKY010000043.1:0-3503 GCA_964519485.1 uncultured Candidatus Saccharibacteria bacterium
ACTTGCACCTTGCCATCATAAGGATACTTTTCATAAACCTTCATACACAGATTACGAGCGAGCTCATATTCGAGTGGCATAAAGTTTGTAGTTGCAGATGTAGCATAGCCTTTCATTATGCCTTGGTCTCCAGCTCCACCTATGTCTACACCCGAGGCAATACTAGGACTTTGTTGAGATAGATTTATTATCACTTTGTAATCTGCACCTACTATATTTTTTACTATGGTCTCTAAATCTGGGTTTGCTTTACTAGTAACCTCGCCATTTATAGTGATGAGCTTGTGCCCACCCATCACCTCCACAGCCACTCGGCTATCTTTATCTCCTGCCAAATAAGCATCCAATATGGAATCCGCTATAAAATCACAGATCTTGTCCGGGTGCCCTGGGCTCACAAATTCAGCTGTCTTTGTCATATATAGATTAGAGTATAGCACTTTGCATATAAAATATAAAATGATACTCTTTAATATATGATAAAAACAATAATAAATACAGAAAACGTACAAGATGCAGATGTGGTCTTCGTTTCTGCCCCGTATGAAAAGACAGCATCTAGTCATAAAGGCACAGCCAGAGGTCCAGCAGCTGTGATTAATTTCTTAAACACTCAAATTGAATTTTTTGACCGTACCTACAAAGTCGAAGTGAATGATTTTGTAAAATCTGCACATATAAACCTATCTCAAATAGAAGAACTTTCTCCAAAGCACGCTTACGAAGCTATAAAAACAAATTCTCAAAAGTTAGTAGCTCAAGATAAATTTATATTCCTCTTGGGTGGCGAGCATGCTGTCAGTATCGGAAATCTCGAAGCCTTGAAAGATAAATACAAAGCTGAAGATGTGACCATACTCCACATCGATGCTCATTGTGATCTACGAAAAGATGACTCAGATTACAATGATACTCCATCAGAATTTGCACACTCTACTGTCATGCATTGGGCTAGTGGTATGGGTTATAAATTGGTTCAAGTGGGTTTGCGAAGCTTCTCCAAAGAAGAACGTGATTTTTTTACTGATCCTAAAAATAATATTACAGCTTTCGAATGGACCAAGGATACACCAAGCATAGAAGAAATACTACAAGCAATAAAAACTAAAAATATTTACATTAGTATCGACGTGGATGGTTTTGATCCTAGTGTCATGCCAGGCACCGGCACACCTGTACCAGGAGGCCTCAGCTGGTACTATGGCCTAGATCTTATCGAGAGAGCTATAAAAGAACACGAACTTATCGGTGCAGATATAGTGGAAGTCTCCCCTGAGCCTCACACCGTCATCACCGAATACGGCGCAGCCCAATTGGCATACAATATGCTCGCCCACAAATTCAACTCAAGATTTAAATAACTTTAATATTCTCTTGCGATAAATTAAAGATATTACTAATGCACAGTTTAATATCATATACACACTAAAAGAGTAAAAAGAGAAGGTCCACTCTGTTAGAATAAATAAATTAATACTGTGATTCACAATACCAGGCATGTACCCCCCAATGCTTTCTGTATCTGGAAATTTCCATGCTTTTTTTACTGTGGGTATAGAAGCAAAAATATCAGCAATAATAGCAAACAATATAGAAATATTTGTATCTTTCGTGATAAGCCAAAGTATCAAAGATATTAAAGCAAAAAATCCGCAATAAATATCAAAAATAGAAATTTTCCAATATCCGTTACGTCTAATAAAGGAAGTAATAATAACAGCAACAGAAATAAACCCCGATAGAAAAACAGGGATCGTAGTTAATGTTGCACCTGCTTTTAATTGCAAAAAACCACCAATAATAGGAGCTAGCCCCCAAAAAAACCAAGACACTAAATTAGGCTTTGTTCTACCAGCAAAAATTTCTTTAATATAAGAATAACAACCAGTAAGGCTTACTAATATTGTTATAAATATAATATTTTGAGGTAGCATTATATTTTTGCTATTAGTCTGATAGGTGCTTCGGTGGCATCTTTTATTTTCATCGGTAGAATATAAATCTTAGCACCAGTAGCTGGTAAATCTTTTGCATTAGCCACATTCTCAACTAAATATTTATCTGCACCCAAAATAACATTATGCACAGGAAAACCATCCACGCCTGTATCTGTAGAAAATGTATCTATTCCTAAGCCAGAGATATTTCTCTCGACTAATAATTTTGCTGTATCTTTGTGGACACTAGGAAATTTATGACCATTGTGATATTTATCTCTCTGACTCCACTTTTCACTCCAGCCTGTATAAAATAGGACAAAATCATTGGGTTTTATCTTGCCGTGTTTTGATTCAAATTCATTTATAACACTAGGCATAACCATATAACTAGAATTAGAGTCTTTGCTTACGTCAATCACCAGACAATCTGCAACCAACTCTTCTATTTTTAACTTATCAATAGTGCGTCCATCGGGTATTACATGTGCTGGTGCATCCATATGGGTACCCATACTAAGACCACATTTTATTTTTTGGATACGGAACAAATCAGGTGGAGTACAGTCTTTGTAATCCACTACAGCAGAAAGCTCAAAACCAATATTGCCATCCCAAGATGGTACCTCGGGTTCTAATTTATGAGTTAAATCAAATATTTTCATTTGAGTTTATATTCCTTCAGTTTTTAATTGCTCTAATAGCTCACGAGCTTTCTTTGAAATTTTGTGTGGTATTTTTATCTTGATTTTAATATACAGATCTCCAGTGGTACCCTTGAAAACAGCCTCGCCATGGCCAGACACACGCATACTCTCACCATTGGTCACACCTGCTGGTATTTTTAGAGTTATTTCTTCTTCTCTTCGGAGTACTCCTTTACCTTTACATGTGTCGCAGTGCTCCTTTGACACTTCACCAGAACCAAAACATATTTCACACATTCTAGTATTTGAAATATTTCCAAAAATTGTCCTTCGAGTTTCTTGGATTTTACCTTGACCATTGCAAGTCTTACATTTATCCATCTTGGTACCCACTTTTGCACCAGAACCCTTACAAGTAAGACAAGAAGACATTTTAGTTATCAAAATTTTTCTATCTACACCCAATACAGCTTCTGAGAAAGATATTTCTAGCTCTGTAGAGATATCTCTACCTCGTCTAGGCTGTGAGCGACCTCCACCTCCGCTAAATAAATCATTCAAATCAAACTCCATGCCACCACCTTGAAAACCACCAGAGAAATTACTGAAAATATCATTGATGTCAAAACCTTCAAAGCCACCTGCGCCAGGGTTATAGCCACCACTACCCATATTTTCAAAACCAGATCCAAATTGATCATATTTAGAACGCTTTCCGTCATCAGAAAGAACCTGGTAAGCTTCATTTACCTCTTTGAATTTGGCTTCATTTCCGTCTTTTTTATCTGGGTGATATTTGTGCGCCAATTTGTAAAAGGCTTTCTTGATTTCCTCTTTAGAAGCGCCCTTATTTACACCCAAAATAGCGTAATAATCCTTACTCATAGGGTATATATTAGCAGATTTTTGCAAAAATAAA
>CAZFKY010000043.1:3603-4803 GCA_964519485.1 uncultured Candidatus Saccharibacteria bacterium
TTAGATCATCGGCTCGGCTTCTACTTTTGCTTTTTCCTCCCCTTTACCTTTTCCTTCGATTATAGCTTTCTCTTCCGCACTACGAATGATAGTAGCCTCTTCTTCTGCGATGAGCTTCTGGGCTGCATCTTTAGAGATAGAGTATTTCCTCCTAGAAGCATCTATTATCTCTTGCCTATAAGATGGGTGCGTTGGTGGCAAGACCCTCAAAGTCTCTGCAGAAAATGGATCGTAAGACTCTCCATCGATAGTCATTTTTATATAAAATTCGGTGACAGCGAGGTTGATCATATCTTTCACATCGAAAAGCGGAGAGAATTCTGGTTTCATCTTCACCGCATCTTCACCACCAATACGGAAAGTGATGATACTTCCGCAATTACCCAGCACGGCTTGGTGCACTTTGGTGATGATCTGCCCCACGTACTGGTGAGCCATGGTGAGATTGAGTCCGTATTTGCGGGCCTCCGAAAGAATGTTTTCAAATGTTTGAGTCACCACGTTTTGAAACTCATCCACATAAATATAAAAATCTTTTCTCTCTCGCTCTGGCATACCAGCGCGCTCCATACCTGCCTGCTTGATCTTGGTCAAGAACATCGAACCGAGGAAAGAAGAATTTTCTTCACCTAGGCGACCCTTGGAAAGATTGATAAAGATTATCTTTTGAGTATTCATCAGCTTCGAGATATCAATCTTGTTTTCTTTCTGGCCGAAAATATTGCGAAGGAGTGGATCAGAGAGGAATTGACCGAGCTTGTTTACGAGTGGGATGATAGCATCAGTATCGAATTTTTCAGACCAATCCGCGAATTCGATAGCGAAGAATCTTTTCACCATATCATCTGTGATATACTCCACCACTTTCTGACGGTAATTTCTATCTGTCAGCATGGATATCATACCGCGCATAGTAGCATGCGGATAGTCTAGTAGGGCCAAACAAGTAAAACGAAACACGTGCTCGAGACGAGGTGTCCAGTTCGCACCGAATTGCTTTTGGAAAACTTCGATCAATCCTTGGGTCAATTGGAATTTAAACATTGGATCCACATTGGCTAGTGGATTGAAAGATGCTGGGAAATCAATATCTGCAGGGTCAATGATACACACATCTTCGATGCGCTCCTTTGGTATATAGTCTAGCATCGCATCGATCACATCACCGTGAGGGTCGATAAGGCAAAGACCATGACCATA
>CAZFKY010000044.1:0-4511 GCA_964519485.1 uncultured Candidatus Saccharibacteria bacterium
AAGTAGGGTGGCACCGCGAGAAAAATCGCCCCTGCAAAATTACCAAAGGTAATTTGTAGAGGCGATTTTTTTATTATTAATTTATAAAAATAAAATGAAAAATAGAACTTATATCAAAGATTTAAAAAATAATGTCGGAGGAGAGGTTGTCATCGCTGGCTGGGTGGATGTGCGTCGTGACCAAGGCAAGATGGTTTTCTTTGATATGAGGGATATGACCGGTCGTGTGCAATGCGTGACTTTACCTATGCATGAGGCGGCTATAGCAAAAGCAAAAGAAATTCGCCCAGAATGGGTGATTGCAGTGACAGGACTCGTAAAAAAGCGCACAGACAAAGGTGCTACTGAAAATAATAGTGTTGAGCTCGAAGTCCTAGGTATAGAGGTACTGAATAAAGCAGAGACTCCTCCTTTTGAAATCACTACTGATGGCCACGAGGTGGGTGAAGAGCACAGATTGAAATATAGATATTTGGATTTACGCCGAGCGAGAATGCAAAAAAATATTCGCAATAGACACAAGGTGGTAAAGTATATCCGTGATTTTCTTGATAATGAATATTTTACCGAAGTTGAGACTCCGATTTTAACAAAGTCTACACCAGAGGGTGCCCGTGATTATGTGGTGCCTTCTAGGCTCTGGTCTGGAACATTTTATGCTCTTCCTCAATCTCCTCAGCAATACAAGCAGCTCCTCATGGCTGGAGGTATAGAGAGATATTTTCAAATTGCAAAATGTATGCGTGATGAAGACGGCAGAGGAGACAGGCAGCCAGAATTTACTCAGCTCGATATGGAGATGTCTTTTGTAAAACGTGAAGATGTGATGGCTGTAAATGAAAAATTGCTCATAGATATAGTGCAAAAGTTTTACCCTGAGAAAAAAATACAGCAAATACCTTTTCCTCGTCTGACTTATAAAGAGGTTATGGAGAAATATGGCACAGACCGCCCAGATATAAGAGAAAATAAAGAAGATAAAAATCTACTCGCTTTTTGCTGGGTTATCGATTTTCCTTTCTTTGAACGTACTGATAAATCAGACAACGCAGACACACAAGGTGAGTGGACATTTACCCACAACCCATTTTCTCGTCCTCAAGATGAACATATGGATATGCTAATGAATAAAAAAGATATAGGTGATATTCTCACTACTCAATACGATATCGTACTCAACGGCTCTGAGATCGGAGGAGGAAGTATCCGCAATCATGAATATGAAGCTTTGCAAAAAGTTTTCGAAATTCTCGGACACAAGATGGAAGATATAGAGAGAAATTTCGGCCACATGCTTCATGCATTTAAGACTGGTACTCCACCACACGGAGGTATAGCTTGGGGTCTCGATCGCTTTGTGATGCTCATGGAGAATGAGCCAAATATTCGTGAAGTCATGGCTTTCCCTAAGACTGGTGAAGGTAAAGACCTTATGATGAACAGCCCTTCCACTATTTCTGAAAAGCAATTGAAAGAGTTAGGTATAAAGTTGGCAAAATAATATGGAACTCAAAGATAAAGTCGTTGTTATTACAGGAGGCACTAAAGGCTTGGGTAAAGCTATGGCGGAAGCATTTGTAAAAGAGGGTGCCAAGGTTTCTATCTGTGCTTTAAATAAAGATGAGATCGAAAAAGTTTCTGCTGAGCTTGGTATTTTTGGTATGATGGCAGACGTGCGAAATGAAGAAGACATGCAAAGACTTTTTAAACTAACCGCAGAAAAATATGGGCATGTAGATATATGGATAAATAATGCGGGCAAGTGGCTTATTGGTCCTGTTGAAGATGTAGAAATGCAAAAAGTCAAAGAGATGTTTGATGTAAATATTATAGGAGCAATAAATGGTTGCCGTGTAGCTATAAGAGAAATGAAAAAAAATAATTCTGGAACAATTGTGAATATTATTTCAAAAGTTGCTTTGGGTGTTAGGCCAGAATTGGCTCCATATGTTGCCACCAAATGGGCTTTAAATGGATTTACTAAAACATTAAGAGAAGAAATAAATGATTTTAATATACCAATTTTCGCTATATTTCCAGGAGGAATAAAAACTGCAATGTATGACGAGGTTAAGCCTGAAACTTATCCTAATTACGCTGAGCCTGAAGAGGTTGCAAATAAAATAATAAATAATCTCAAAGCAGAAAAGCCGGAACTAGATTTAATTATTCTTAAAGAAGGAGAAAAGATTCTTAAGAGCAATGCATAAGATTACCGGCAAGGTTATACATGGGGATGGTTATGGAAAAAAGCTCGGTTTTCCTACTGTAAACTTGGAAGTAAAAGAGAAAATAGAGGTAGACATAGGTGTGTATTCCGGCCTTGCTTTTTTGGAAGGCAAAGTTTACAAGGCGGGGATTGTGATCGGTCCGATGTATAAAATAGAGGCGCATTTGATAGGCTATGATGGAGATGCATATGATAAAGAGGTGACACTCACCACCAATAAATTCCTACGAGAATATAAAAATTTTGATACTGAGGAAGAACTTATCAATCAAATAAAAGAAGATATAAAACAATGTTAAAGAAATATAGTGGCCCGATATTGATCATAATAGCTGCACTCCTTTGGGCAGTGGATGGAGTCATCCGTAGGAATCTGTATACCTTACCGCCAATTACAATAATATTTTTTGAGCATTTGGTTGGATTTATCATACTTTCTCCATTTGTCTATAAATATGTTTTAGAGACAAAGCTTTCCAAGAGGGAAAGCTGGCTTCTTTGCCTTATCGCTGTATTGTCAGGCCTGCTAGGAACACTCTGGTTCACCACTGCATTACTCAAAGTACACTTTATTTCTTTCTCAGTAGTTTTCCTTTTGCAAAAACTCCAACCTATATTTGCCATATCTACTGCAAGTATTTTCTTGAAAGAGAAATTGCATAAAGATTATCTCATTTGGGCTGGGCTGGCATTAGTCTCTGCATACTTTGTGACTTTTCCAAATGGTGTAGTGAATATATCTACAGGTGAAGGCACAATAATTGCAGCCCTCTATGCCCTCGGTGCTGCCTTGGCTTGGGGTAGCTCTACAACATTTTCAAAAATGCTTTTAGGGCGTGTTCGTGCGGAGGTGAGTACTTTCTATAGATTTCTTTTCACCCTCGTTATTGCATTGCCTTTAATATTTATTTTTAACCTCGGCTCATCACTAGGTACTATTACCATGCCACAATTGGGTTATTTAGCTCTTATCTCTGTGTCTACTGGCATGGTGGCTTTACTTATATACTACAAAGGTCTAGCACGTACACCAGTACATATATCCACCATTCTTGAGCTCACTTTTCCATTTATTGCAATACTTATAGACATGAAGCTTTATCACACCTCTCTCGTGCCTATGCAGTGGATAGCCTCACTCATACTTGTATTTAGTATTTACAAGATTGCTAGGTTGAGAGAGAGTATACAAAATTAAAAACCAGCAACATATCTCCTTTGAGTGTCGCTGGTTTTTCGGAGAGTGATCAGGATCTCCACCTGTTGGACTTTAGTGTCCGTGCACCGGCCAATCGCCGTAGGGACCGAGCTTCTTAGTATTTTGCTCTCTTTCCCTGCGATCGATTTCGGCTTGGATGAGTGATTGAGCGAGCATACCCCAGCAGTGATCATGGTCTTTGATTGGTTCAAGAATTTCTTCAATTTCTTGTTCAGTGAGGATGATCTTATGCATCATGTTCTCCTGGCCAAAGGTCTACTGCTGCCCACACACATGATTTTCCCGACTGTAAGAGTTTGATCAGATATTCCTTTTCATACTCTTCCAGCTGTCGACAGGATTTCACTTCGGTCGCCTGAGTGAAGGACAGGATGGTGTAATCCATCCAGCCAGCCATGAAACGATCGAGTTCTTTGCCACCATCATCTTCCATGACGGTTTGCAGACCATTGAGCAAGTTTAAAGCAAACGGCTTCCACTCATCAGACATACGACACCACCTTTTGAAAGAACACTAAGCTTTGCGAACCAACGCAAAACCCCTCGCTAGGTAAACCTGGCGAGGGGCTGTGTTCAAACTTTTTAAATTACGAATTTAAAGACAACCCCTTACCAAGTTTAGGGTTGCTATGATGTAAACGATTTAAGACCAAACGGTAGCCACCGAGGGGACCACCGAGCCATTTTGCAATGCGGGCAATAGTAGCAGAGGATAGACCTGTACGCTCTGTAATGAAATTGTATTGCATATCTCCTGAGAGTAGGGCAGCAGCTTCGAGGCGGTTTGCAAATTCTTCTATTTCTTGGGGTGTCATGAGGTCACGTAAAAAGCGAGCTCCCTCATCTGTATTTTTCAATTCCAAAATACTAGCGAGAAGCTGTTTGTTTTTCTTTGTAGTCCAGTCAACTTTTGGTCCTATATTTTGGACTTGTCTGACAGTGGTTATATTTGTATTTTTATTCATTCCTTTACTCATACTGCTACTTTAGCGCACTAAAGTACTTTAGTCAACTAAAGTAGAGGGTGGGGTGTGGAAAACTCAAAAGTGGTGGTATAATATG
>CAZFKY010000045.1:0-4452 GCA_964519485.1 uncultured Candidatus Saccharibacteria bacterium
CGGCGGGTGGAATCGAACCACCGACCTTGGGCTTATGAGTCCCACGCTCTAACCGTCTGAGCTACGCCGACATATGGCATTTCCACAAAAATTATTATAACTTATTTTCCGGCAATAGACATTGTGGCATGTCACTTGCCGATTGTTGCGGGAGGCCGATTCGAACGGCCGTCTCAAGGTTATGAGCCTTGCGAGATGCCTCTTCTCTATCCCGCGATGTGTATACACTATTTAATTTTAACCATACTTTCCAAGGCTCATAACCTTGGTTATTCGCGCTATAGTCTTATCGTAGATACCTCTTCTCTATCCCGCGATGTGTAAAACCAAATAAAAAGCCCTTTTAAGGACTATTTTTATTCTACCTTAAATTACCTAAAAAGCAACCTAAATAAAGCCGAAATCCCTAAAAATAGCTTCATATAAGGCTATTACTCTCTTGGCTTCATGGTGAGAAATCTCAAAAATAGAACCTTCGTGGGCTATGCGGTTACGGATAGAATGCACCTCCCAAGCTGTATTTAAATGCTTAAAACCCTGCTCTCCAGACATCTTTAGCTTCTCCCCTAGGCTTTGTCCTTGAAAACCCAGATTAGTCAAAAGACTATCGAGCATAGCATCTGCCTCCATCACAGAGAGTTTCCAGTCATTTGAATTTGGAGAATACAAAAGCTGTAAAACTTGTCTCCATCTTGGATTTTGAGACACTGCTTCATCCGCCAAGCCAGCTTTTTCCTTTTCTCTATGTTTATGAGCATACTCTTCTATTTCATGATGCAGATGGTCATGCTCTTTTTTTCTAATCTCTAAAAGTCTAACAAAAGAATACAAGATAACAGTAATAAAAAAAATGGCAAACATATATAGTGCTGTATGAAAAGCATCTATGGTCTTTTGATCTGTAAGTACAGACCACACACTCCTAGATCCACTCACCTCTTTACCAAACAAATACTCTGGATCTAAATATTTATTACCCAAAAAAGAATTTGGATCTGGTTTAGTACTAGGATCAAACAATGGTTGGCTATTTTGTGTATCCATACTTATAGTATATCACTTATTTATCTCTAACTTCTTCAAATTTTTTGCCTACTTCAAAGAGCAAATCCTCTCTAAAATGAGGACTCATGAACTGGATAGAAAAAGGCAAGCCTTCCGGAGTTTTACCAGAAGGTAGTGCTATAGACGGCACTCCGGCGAGGTTGGCTGGAGCAGAAAAAACATCACACAAATACATTGCCACTGGATCATCCATCTTCTCTCCTATTTTAAAAGGTAGCATAGGAGCAGTTGGAGTAAGGATAAAATCCACTTTAGTAAAAGCATTCATAACCTCTTCTTTTATTTTCTCACGCACTTTTACAGCCTTATTATAATAAGCATCAAAATATCCATGAGATAAGACATAAGTACCGAGCAAGATTCTACGCCTAGCCTCCCTACCAAAACCTATATGTCTACTTTTTTTATAAACCTCGAGTAAATTCTTACCATCTGCATGATAGCCATAGCGTATACCATCAAAACGAGATAGATTAGTAGAAACTTCTGCGGGCATTATTATATAATACGCTGCCAAAGAGTATGGCGAAAAAGGTAATTCTATATCTACTATTTCATAACCCACACTCTTTAATTTTTCTAAAGATTGTTTAAAATTTTCCTGCACCAAAGGATCCACTCCTTCTTTAAAGAGGTGCCAAGGCACTCCTATTTTTTTAGAATTATTTTTCTTTTCAACTTTACGTAAATCTTCTGGCACAGAAGTACTGTCTTCCTTATCATATCTAGAAAGTAGATTAAACACTATTTCTGCATCCGCTACAGTCTTACCAAAAGGAGAAACCTGATCTAGAGAATTTCCCATAGCGATAATACCCTCACGTGAGACTGCACCATAAGTAGGCTTGAGTCCCACCAAACCACAAAAAGCAGAAGGTTCTCTCACGCTACCGCAAGTCTCTGTACCCAAAGCTGAAAGACACATATTACCAGCTAATGCTGCAGCAGAACCACCAGAAGATCCCCCAGGCACCCGAGAAGGATCGATAGGGTTTCTAGTCACACCGAAAGCTGAAGTCTGAGTACTTGAACCCATCGCAAATTCATCCATATTGGTACGCCCCAAGAATACAGCTCCGACTTCTTTTAAATACTTTATTACCGTCGCATCATAAGAAGCTCTGTGGTTTTCTAAAATTTTACTAGAAGCAGAAGCGATACGGCCTTTTATTAAAATATTATCTTTAATTGCAAATGGTATACCTGTTAGCTCGGTCGCTGTGCCATTTTTAAATTTTTCTTGAGCTAGGTCGGCTTGTGCTAAAACATCATCAAAAATTTCTAAATAAGCATTTAGATTTGGATTTTCTTTTTTAACAACTTCCAAATAACTTTCAGCTAAATCACGACAGGTGTATTCCCCTTTTTTGAGGCTATCATGTGCTTTTGAAATTGTAAGATTTTTTATATCAATCATAAATTTTAAAGAATCTTTTTAACTTTCAAAAAATTATCTTGTTTTTCTGGAAATTGCTCAATAATTAAATCTTTAGAGAAATCTCTATTTTCTTCCACATCTTCACGCCAAACATTCTTAACCTCATATACAGGGTTAGCCTCTACTTGGAGAGATTCTATCTGGCCAACATAAGCCAAAATACCATCCATATCCTTTAAAATCTCTTGTTTCTCTTCATCATTAAGCTCCAAACGAGCCAATTCAGCCAAATTTTCGACGTCTTTTATTTGCATATAGAGAGTATAGCCTAATTTTGTTTTCCAATCAAAGCTTCAATTCTCTTATCTATAGGTGGATGAGTGGCAAAAAGTCCTACAACTTTTTTACCCTGGTCGCCTTTGGCGCCGCCATAGGCGGATAAACCAAAACCACCGCCTTTAGGATCTGCAATATAAAGATGAGCAATAGCACTAGATTGCCTGGTCATAGGCTTTGAATACTCACCTATTTTACGGAGAGCATTTGCCAAACCTTCTGGGTATCTAGTGAGCAAGGCCCCTGAAGAATCTGCCAAAAACTCTCTTTTGCGTGAGATAGCCAGCTGTATAAGTAAAGCAAAAAGTGGAGCTAAGATAGATAAAATAATACCTATCAGTAAAAATACTCCATTATTATTTTCCTTGTCATTATTTCTAGATAAAAATAAATTCCTGCGAAACATATCAGAAGCAATAGAAATAAAACCTACCAAAACTACTACAATAGTAGAGATGAGCATATCTCTATTGCCTATATGGCTCATCTCATGAGATAGCACTCCTTCGAGCTCTGTTTTATCTAAAATATTAAGTAGGCCAGTAGTCACAGCGATGACAGCGTGATTTTTATCTCGTCCGGTAGCAAAAGCATTTGGCGCAGAATCAGGTATGATATAAATCTTCGGTTTTGGTAGGCCAGCAGTAATAGCTAGATTTTCTACTGTAGTATATAGAGCAAAATTCTCTTCCCTATTTGCTTCTTTTGCTCCCGCCAAAGAAAGTACGATCTTATCTGAAAAATAATAAGAAAAGAAATTCATCAAAATACTAAATAATACAAAGAAGTATAAAATATCTGGATTACCATAATAAACACTGAGAAAATACCCCAGGATTATAGCCAAGATAAAAAAAGAAAACATTAAAAGCCAAGTTTTGGCGATATTTTTTGAAACATTATTATAGATATTTACCATTTTACTTCTTTATCAACTTATAGCTCTCAATTACAGAATTCAAGAAAGTCCCACTGCAACCCATACCCTCTATTTTCATCTGGTCAAAATTATTATTTATAAATAAACCGAGGGTACCATAGACATATATATCTTTCGCATACTTTACACCATCAGTAGTATTAGGAGCCTTGAAAACTATATTTTTAGGATTACTTTCATCCATAGTCTTTACTATAGAAAGCGGACAAGTCATACTGCGCCCAGCCAATTTTTTACCAGTCACATCTACTAATGTACTATCACTAGGATAAGACAAAATAAAATCACAGGAATTATTTTTATTAGAAATCTCGAGCAAGGTCGGGAAAAATGGATCATTTATTACGAGTTTAGCATTGGCACACTTCATAGCATTTTGACCAAAACAAAACAATGCACTGTCTACAACATTAGCTGTATTTTTCCTATCGATCTGTGCAGTAGCTCCACAAAATACAGGAGTGGTGTCTACTACCACTGGAGCAGGTTCGATAGTAGGTGTAGGTTCTACTGGCGCGCTTGGCGTAGGAGGAGTTACAGGTTGTGGCGGAGGTGTAGGAGTGACTGGTTTTTGTACTACATTATTTTTAACAAATAAAGAATTTATTTGATCAGGAATAGAAGATAAATAACTCCTATAATACCACCCAACAAAACCTAAAGCACCTAAAATTAATATAAAAATAACGAATTTCCAAGGAAATGAACGTTTTTTCTTAACTGGAGAAGGTAC
>CAZFKY010000046.1:0-4423 GCA_964519485.1 uncultured Candidatus Saccharibacteria bacterium
AATTAAAATATTAATAATCTAAATATACAACAAATGCATGTTTTGTGCATTGTTTTGATATTTTTTTCTCTATTTTATTTAGGGTAACTGTTTGTAAATGCTTTCAGTATTGTAAACTTACCCGCACCATTTGAAACCATGAGAAGCGCTTTTATGAGCATTTTCACTTTTTAATACATTTTAGCAACAAATAAAATGGCTTTCTATCTTCTTCACCCCACATATTTTTATAAGTGTTTAAATCTTTTTTAGTAGGCTTTGGTTCTAGTGATTTGACTATCCGTAAGCCATTTTTAATAAGAGAATTTAAAGTGTTAGATAAACTATGGGCATGAGCGTAGAAAGGTCCGAACTCTTTATTTTTTCCCGAAAACAGAGACATCTTTATCGCTTTATTTTCCCAGTAATTAATATTTTTGCTAAATATTTCATACCATCTAGTCTTTGGTAAAGACACAAACATTAAGGGGTGAGGTATAGCCAAGATAAATACCCCGTCTTCTCTTAGAATCCTGTTAACTTCAGCATTAGCTAAATCCATTTTCTTGAGATTCAAATGAGGATAGACCATTACAGACACAGCTAGATCAATAGACTGACTTTCTATCATGCTTAATTTAGAAACATCTCCTTCAAACCATTCTATTTTATTGGATTGATTATATCCCTCTTTAATCATGCTTTTACTTTTTTCCACGGCCACAACTTTTTTGACTCCTCGATTGATTAATTCTTTAGAGACATATCCTTCACCTGCACCTAAATCTGCCACAACCTTTTCTCTAATATTATCTATTAATTTATAAATATGTGGTCTAACTAAAAAATCGCTTTGAATCAGCTTTTTATCTCTATTCCAAAAACTTGAATCTTTATCATATTCTAAACTCATAAATCAAAAGGTTTTAGTCCATTTTTAAATTGAACAATAGGAAGGTTTCTGCTTTTGTTGTGATATTGATCAAATTCATTTCCTATCTTACTTGCTATACAACTTCCTGTTACATTACTATTTTTTTCACAATCTTTAAGTGCGTCGGCAAGCAATAATACATCTTCATAAATATACATAGCATCTGCTCTAGGTATTTGCCCGTCAAATCTTTTCTGATATTTTTCTATGAATTCTTTTTGTTTCTCTGGTAATTCTGAACCTAAATAAGTTATAGCATTAACTTTTTCCAAAAATTGTTTATTCGATTCTTTAACAAAAGACTCGCTCGCTTCTGTTATTATAAGCTTATATTTATTCATGCCTAAATCATGCATTTGTTTTAAAATAATACTTGCTTCAACCGGAAAAGCAAAGACGACGATTGTATCCATGTCACTATTGTTTAATTTAGATAACTGAGTTTTAAAATCTTTTGTTCCATATTGAAATCTTTCTTCAATAACAATTTTTCCACTTAAATTACTTACGAAACTACTTTTGAAAGAATTGAAGCTGGCGTCTGATTGAGCGATTATTCCTATCTTATTGGAACCAATTTTATTTGCTGCTAGGGAAAAAGACTCTCCGATTAATCCAAAATCCCAATAATCTCTAAAGACATAACTAGAATAGTCGTCTTTTGTTAATTTGTAGGTTGTGGACATAATCATTACGGTTTTGTTTTTTTCGACTATGTTCTTAGTAGCTAAGCTCAGAAATTCAAAAGAGTTTAATATTATTGGTACCTTATCAATGTTGATGAATCTATTAACAGATGAAATAGCTAGTGTTAAATCACCTTGATTGTCAAAATAGATTATTTCAAAGGGGCGCCCATTTATCCCTCCGTTTCGATTAACTTCTTCCACGGCTAAAATTGAACCATTTCTTAATGACTCTCCGTAGATGGCAAAATTACCGGATTCAGGATATGTTGCGCCTATTTTTATCGGGTAACCCTTAAATTGCTTATTGTTCGCAAAATATAAACCTCCGAAAACAATTAATAAGACAGCCATGATCATCAAAATGATCCTCTTTCTCATATAAAAATATTAGCAAAAAAATGCGAGATTGTCCACCTCCAATTATTTCATCTTTTATCACTCTGCAGAGAGTTTGGGACGATATCCGAATAGCTCTTAGTCTAGCATATATACAATAAACCCCCGAGCCGAATTGCCCGAGGGTAGAGTTAAACGCATATCTCCAAGAGCGTAAATTTATCGTCCACCAAAGAGAGCGCAGACCATGATTGCAAGCTCTGGCGTAAGACCATCCAGAGCACCACGGTGTTTATTGGTCGCGTGAACTCCTGCTGCAATATCAAGACCAATTTGATCAGACCCTGTGTTTGCCGGATAATTCGTACCCTGCATCCCCTGAGCGATCGCACCAAAGATACCCGTCATCGGATCCTCCAGAGGATTCTCGCCACCTTCGTTATACAACTTGCCTGTGGCGGCCTCATGAGCTTCAATAGTGTGCCCCATGCTTCGGAGTGTTCCAGAGACTCTATCTCTGAAAGCGAAATCCGATTCCTCCGGACCCTGTGGTGGAAGATTGAAATCCCTCGCCCGTTCCGCCGTAACCCAGTTCCTTCCGGTTTTGAACGAAGTTGGTGCTTGAACTTCCTGCATACTGACCGTGCCAGTTGTTTTTTTATTATTATCCATAGTCCACCTTTCTTTCGTTCGGTATTGTTTTTCTGGTTAACTCTTGCATTACTTGGTTTAATTAGTTAAATCCGACTCTCAAAAGACAATTCATTACCTATTTAGAGCCAGATTTAACCGTTTCTCAACGATCTGATATTCTGGCGTGAGTATCATTGTTGTCACTATTTGTCAATACTCTGGTGGTATAGTCAAATAGGTGTTGTGGCATGATTCTATTCAGACGTTCTGTAAACATTTGGACTATATACATTATAGATACAATTTATCGCGCCGTAGCGACGTCGTAATTGTATACTCACCTCCACCACTTCTTGGCTTCGGCGTAACGAAGGCGGGCATTGTGGGTTCAGTACCAGAGTAGTGAGGCACCGTGAGGATATTTTAGCAGAGTTTCGGAGGTTGACGTAAGATGTGTAGGTCGGGGTCAAAATCCTAGACATGTTGGCAATTGTCTGGTAGTTTTGTGTCAGGAAACAAGCAACGAGAAAGGAGGCAGAAATGCCCACGTACACACAAAAAGAAGTAGACGAGATGATGCGAAAGAGGGATATCGAGGAAGCTGATCGTGCCGTTGCGTCGGGAAGAGTGGTCTTGATACTATCGATCTCTGACGAACAGCAAGGCCTCACCAAGCACGACGAGTTCGATGTGAGTGTTCACAACGCCCCTTCGGGAAAACGCAGGCGCAAGTTCACGGGCCAGCCGCAACGGCATTGCAGCAGCTGTCCGTTCCCCGAAGGATGCGTGATGTGCACCCTCCCTTGATTCGCTCTCAACCCCACCAAGCTTCGGCAAGGTGGGGTTTGAACTTTATCTAATGTAGCTGGATCGCGCTACAATCCTTGCCACTCGGGTTATGCCGATAACAGGTTCTTGGTGAGATGTTTGTCCAACAAACACCATCGGAAATCAAAATCGCATTTTGAAGTCGAATCGGATTTCTGATTTTGGCGGAGAGAGTGAGTTAAGTACCAGAGCGGTGAAGCGTCGTAAGGGTATTTACACTTGATTTTGAGATCTTGTTTGAGGTACTCAAGTCGCTATCTATTTAATCTTAACGATCTTCTTTGAGACAGAACCTTCAAAAAGTCGAAATGTTGGTCGGTCCTCCTTTTCATACAGGAAAGGAACTCCAAGAGTCTGCTTACATTTTTGACAAGTAAACAGTGTCAATTTTTTAAACGGCATTCCATCAAGCCCAACAAGGCTATCTGGAGAGAAAATTCTGTCTAGATACATTCTTTTAAGAGGTCCTGGGCCATCTTTCTGGTATAACGCGACAAAAGATCCACATTTAGCGCATGATAAATTTAAAAACCTGGAGTAACCACCTCTAGCCTTTCGGTACTTATCGTTTTTAAATTCGATCTTTTTCATAGTCTTCGGGTCGCTTTTGGGGCGCCCTACTTGGCGGGCATCGTGGGTTAAGTACCCCACAGGCAAGGCCTTGTAAGGGTATTTTAGCATATTTCAGCCGACCCATTTGAGGCTTGTGGGTCGGGGTCTCCCTTTCTCAAATTGGCACAATTTGGCACACAAAAAGGCAGTGTTTCAAATGAGCGTTTGCAAGGCACTTTCGGCGTCCTCCGCCAAGCGCCATAAGGGTATTTCAGGGGTATTGAAACAGCACACTGTGCCAAAGCAGTGTGCCATTTTGATTTTGCATATTTTCAGGAGATTGCTGGACTAATTTCCATATTCATTTCTTGCCAGGTAATTCCCCCAGACAGAAGGCTTCGGGGCCGATACGATTTCAATGCACACCTTTTTGCATTTTTTCACAAGTACCATTTTGAGGGGCAAAAGTAAT
>CAZFKY010000047.1:0-4039 GCA_964519485.1 uncultured Candidatus Saccharibacteria bacterium
CCTTTTTGATTTAAAATAGCATCGATAGCGAGCGCAGTCTTACCTGTCTGACGATCACCGATGATGAGCTCACGCTGACCACGGCCTACTGGAATGATGGCATCAATAGCTTTAATACCTGTAGCGACTGGTTGATCCACACCTTGGCGGGTAACCACACCTGGAGCCACACGCTCTACTGGATAATTTTTTGCTGATTTAATAGCACCCTTACCATCCACAGCCACCCCAAGAGCATTTACCACACGCCCTATAAGAGCATCACCTACAGGAACTTCGAGAATTTTACCAGTAGCTTTGACCGCATCTCCTTCTTTGATTTGAGAATAATCACCTAAAATAATCACACCCACTGCATCTTCTTCTAAGTTTAGAGCTACACCCACCTCACCTCTAGGAAAAGTGACCATCTCTGAAGATTTTAAATCTGAAAGACCAGAGACTTTAGCAATACCATCGAAAACCTCCATCACACTTCCTACCTTTTCCACTCCTGTAGTGGCTTTAAAGTTTTCAATTTCCTTTCTTAAATTTTCTACTATATTGTTTGACATATGTTTATTTCTCTCTGATTAAAAATTCTTCTAATTGATTCAATTTATTTTTGTATGTTGTATCTATAACCTCATCACCTACCTCTATCCTTGTTCCCCCTATCAATTCTTTATTTTCAAAATATTCACTTACAATCTTGTCTACCCTATATCTCTTCTTTATCTCTTCTTCTAGTTTATTTTTTTCATCTCCTTTCAAGCTTTTTGCAGAAATTATTTTTGCTCTTACCACCCCTCCATTTTTATCTATTATGTTCTGTAAAGCTTTCAATATCTCTTCTCCTTTACTGAGCATTCTCTTGTTTTGGAGCATCTCCGCTGCACGCCTTGCAACAAGCCCTAGATCAGCACCGGATTTACCTAGTGATGCTCTCCATATTGCCTCTGCTATGTTTTTAGGAGATATTTTTGTCATAAATTATTTATTACTATCTTCCATTATTTTTTTAGCTGCAAGTATAGCCAAAGAACTTATCTCCTTCTTAGCTTCTTCTACCATCTTTGCCTTTTCAGCTTCTAATGTCTTTTTACCTCCATCGATCATACTAGACACTTGAGCCTTGGCATCTTCGATCATTTCAGTCTTTTTTACTTCGGCTTCTTTTTTAGCTTGTTCAAAAATTTTATTTGCCTCTACACGAGCTTTGCTGAGAGCTTCTTCATACTTTACACTTGTATCCTTTAAAATTTGCTCATTCTCTTTTGCATCATTTATACCTTTCGCAATTTTTTCACTGCGTTCCTTCATTAATTTTGATAAAGGTTTTAAAGCAAAAATATACAATACGACAAAAACAACAGCAAAATTCACCATCTGAGCGATGATGATTTTCCAATCTATGTGAAATGTACCGATAATTGACTCCATGAAATTAATTAAAAGTTAGTAAAGTTATAAAGTTCTTAAAGTGATATAGCGACTAGGTTCTGGAAATTTTTCCAAACACCCAGAATCTAGTAGCTATAGCTACTAGATTGAGAACGCAATAACGAGTGCGTAAATAGCCACCGCTTCTGCGAATGCACAAGCAAGGAGCATAGGAACCAAAATCTTGCCTGCTGCTTCTGGGTTACGGCCGATAGCTTCCATAGCTTTGGAACCAATCATACCGATAGCGAAAGCTGGAGCAACAGAACCAAGTCCGATAGCAAGGGCCTTTGCAATAGTATCTAAATCCATATGTTTTAAATAATTAATTATTAATATGACCTTTCTCCTCGATAAGAGTAGATCTTTTTTATACACCGAGACTTGCTCATGTACAAAAAAGATGCACCCTAGTGTGCGTGCGCCTCAGTGTGAGCATGCTCTTCATGCTCATCGTGATCACTAGCCGAAATCGTAAAGTAAACCACGAGCAATATTGAGAAAATTAATGCTTGAATAACGCCGACCAAAATTTCCAAAAATAAGAATGGTATAGGTATAGCATAAGCCAATAATGCTGCCATAGAAGCCAGCAATACTTCACCCGCAAAGACATTTCCGAATAGACGGAAAGAAAGTGAGGCTATTTTTGCAAATTCTCCGACAATTTCAATCAAACCAACAAAGAACGTAATCGGAGCCACGATAATAACAGTAGGTTCATGACGAATCTTGGTAAAGATATCTCCGAGTGCCTTTAGATTAACATATTTATTGAAAATTTTCCATATACCGATAGAAAAAATACCGAACAAGTTTGCACCTATTACAGCCATAGTGGCCAAGGCTAAAGTGGTGTTGATATCAGCAGTGCCGCCACGTACAAAAGGTATAAAAGCAGGGCCATGCTCCCCTGTCTCGATCATACCAAAACCACCGAGTGGCAATATGCCCAACCAGTTGTTTAACAATATAAAAAAGAATGCTGATATTGCTATAGGGAAAATTTGCATTGAGAGCTTCCTAGAGCCAGTAACTTGGTCGCAAAGGTCGAGAGCATTTTCTAAAACAAGTTCAAAAATATTTTGAATTTTACCAGGAATTTCTTTTGTCTTTTTGCGCAGAACGACAGAGATGATAATAATCAGAGCTACAACAATCCAAGAAGTGAAAAGAGCATTGGTGATAGTAAAATTTCCGTAGTGAGCTATGGGTTCTGCAAATAGTGTAGTCTCGTGTGCTATTTCAGTAGAAGCTACTTCATGCACTCCTTCTTGTGGAGCTACATGTACTTCATTTTCTATTGTATGATTAACTTCTTTTGTCATTATTTTCTTTTTCTATATCTTTCAGCTTTTTAGTGTAATTTCTAACTGCTTTGACTATGCCATAACATGACAATAAAAAACTTATACCAATTAGTATAAGAAACATCATGGGTGCTGTCCCATAGTGCTTATCTAGCATTTTACCAAAAATTAGAGCAAACACAATAGGGCCTACTATCCAAGTAGAAACCTCGGAGAAAATCTCCATGGCAGGTTGCCAAAATGGCTTGTTTTGCTTTTCATTCATGTGAGCGTGGAAGGAATCGGACCTTCGACCTCTGTCTTATCAGGACAGCGTTCTACCACTGAACTACACGCTCGTTATATAAACAACCATACGCTCGTTTGAAATACCAGTTAAAAAACTATAACAGAAAATAACATTTTGGGCAAACAAAAACCGCCCGAAGGCGGTATTGTTTTGAAAGTTTAAATTTAACTTGTACGCCTCCGGAGTATTAGTACTCTCGGCGTCCACCACGATTTGCACCGTAGCCACCATTTCCACCAGTTCTTGGAGGACGAGCTTCCATAGGACGAGCTTCGTTAACAGTCAATTTGCGTCCTTCGAATTCCTTGTCATTGAACATTGAGATTGCATTTGCAGCCTCTTCAGCTGATGCCATTTCAACGAAACCGAAACCCTTTGAACGACCTGTCATCTTGTCCATGATAATCACAGCAGATGTAACATTTCCTGCTTGTGCGAAGTACTCACGTAGAGCATCTTCTTGTGTACTGTAAGGTAATCCCCCTACATATAGCTTTGTAGCCATTTCTTACTTCTCTCGTTTTGAAAAAATCGAGCAAAACAATACTTTTTAATACCGACTCTTTAAAGTCAGTGTAGAAACTCAAAAAACGACTTGCGAGTACTACCCGTATAATATGACATAAAAATAGAATAATAGCAATAATTTCAAAGGGCCCCACCGACGAATGTCGGCTGGGGCCCTGATTTTGTCCTGCTGACGCGAAGACTCACGATCAGTTTTTTACGTGACTGATATCACGCAGGATTGGCTAGTTCCCTTCGCCTCCGTCGCCCGAAACGAGGATGACTTCGATCACCTCGGCGGTAGCGACCGCCGCCAGGAGGAACTCCAGGATTGAGACCCCCGACAGAGCGTCGATGATATCCTTCATCTCCTTGGCGTCCTCTTCGGCCGAGGTGAAGACCTCCGGGATGCCCGCGGCGGTCATCTCGGCCTCGAGCGCCGTGATGTCCTGCCCCTCGAACTTCGAGGGAAACTTGGAGATGATCTCCCGGGCACCGGCGAGCGACCGCC
>CAZFKY010000048.1:0-3870 GCA_964519485.1 uncultured Candidatus Saccharibacteria bacterium
AAAACTCGGTAGAGAAAATTTGAGAAATTATTTATTGGCGTATGGCATAAAAGATAAGACCGGTATTGATCTACCGAATGAAACCTCGGGCCTAGTGTCTGGTATTTTAAAGAGTCCGCGTGAGATTGAGTATGCCAATGCTGCTTTCGGTCAGGGTATAGCCCTCACTCCAGTGGAGCTAGTGCGGGCACTATCATCTCTTTCTAATGGTGGTAGACTGGTCACTCCGCATGTGGTCAGCTCGATAAAATATGATGATGGTACTTCTAAAAAAATGACTTATGATACTGTACCTACTAAAATAACAAAGCAAACTAGTGAGACTATATCTAGTATGCTGGTGACAGTGATGGATAAAGCCATCAAGGGTGGTACGGCAAAATTTGACCACTATAGTGTAGCAGTGAAGACTGGTACAGCTCAGGTTGCCAATCCAAATGGTGGAGGTTATTATGAAGATAGGCATACACATTCATTCTTTGGTTATTTCCCAGCTTATGATCCAAAATTTATTGTCTTGTTGTATGCTGTTAATCCAAAGGGTTCACCGTATGCTGCTACTACTTGGTCTGATCCATTTATAGATACTACAAAGTTTTTACTCAATTATTACGAGGTTCCACCGGACCGCTAATTTCATGAAAAATATTTTTAAGAAAATTTTATATTATATTTTGCAATGGGAATCCGAGCTTGTGCTCTTGCGCTACAAACCGAAAATCGTGGCTATCACGGGTAGTGTAGGCAAGACATCCACCAAAGACGCAGTATATGCGGTCTTTTCAAAAATGGCTCATGTGAGGAAAAGTGAAAAGAGCTACAATAGCGAGATCGGGCTACCGCTCACCATCTTGGGTCTCCGAAATGGCTGGAATAATCCTGTCATTTGGATCAAAAATATTTTTAAAGGTTTGTATTTGATAATAGTGCCTCACAAATATCCAAAGTGGCTGATCTTAGAGGTGGGGGTGGGCAAGCCAGGGGATATGAAGCGTACCGCTTCTTGGCTCAAGACCGATGTGGTCATCATCACCGCTATCGGTGAGACCCCAGCCCATATAGAATTCTTTTCTTCTAGAAAACATCTGATCGAAGAAAAGAGCGGCCTTATCGACACTCTAAAGAAAGATGGCATCTTGGTGCTGAATAGGGATGATGAGGCTGTCCTCGGCATGAAAGACAAGACACGTAATTTGGTATTTACTTATGGTTTTAGTGAGGAGGCAGATGTGCGTGGCTCTGCCCTCAGTATTTTTTATGATAAGAACGAAATCCCAGAAGGCATAATCTTTAGAGTGGATGAGGGGGGAAATTCTTTGCCAGTTATTATCGATGGGGTCTTTGGTAAAAATCATGTGTATGCATCTTTGGCGGCCCTCACCACTGCGGTGGGTTTGAAATTCAATATGATCAATGCCATCAATATGCTAAAGGATTATGATGTGCCTCCGGGACGCATGCGCCTACTAAAAGGCATAAACGATTCTCTCATTATCGATGACACTTATAATTCTTCGCCTTTTGCTTGCGAGAGCGCTTTGCAAACTTTAAATGAAGTAAAATCTGGTAGAAAAATTGCAGTCTTGGGTGATATGCTCGAGCTCGGCAAGCACACCATCGAGGCTCATAAAAATATCGGTAAGATTGCGAAAGAAAAGGTGGACATACTCGTAGTAGTAGGTCCACGAGCGAAGCATATCAAAGAGGGTGCACTCGAAGCTGGAATGACAGAAGGAAATATTTATGAATTTGAGAATTCTATTTTAGCAGGAGAGTTTGTAAAAAGTTTTGTCACTCCAAAAGATTTGGTATTGGTAAAGGGTTCACAAGGTATGAGGATGGAGAGGGTGGTGGGTGAGATACTTTTGGATCAGAAAAATAAAAAAGAATTGCTAGTGCGCCAAGATTCTGAGTGGCTGAATAAAAAATAAATTCTATATAAAAAGTGCAAGCCGGCGACCCCGTAGGGGCGCCGGCTTCGTAGATATTACTTCAGTGGCGGGAGCTTGTAGAGCACGAACCCGCCGAATCCGATCGTGAGCGGCCAGGGCAGGAACATGCTAGGTATGAAGAGTAGTGAAATTCCACTCACCATAGCCAGCCCAGCGCCTACCTGCTTGTGGGTCACCTCTCGATGTCCCCCAAGAGAAAGTTCTCGATCCATTCTTTGTATTTGTGGGTAGCCATGTACCCACCCAAAGAAAACATAAGTGCGAACATCCAGCGGGGCATCTTCAGCGCGACCAGGAAGATCACGGCTTGTGCCATGATGCCCCAGCCGGCTTGCTCGGCGAGGTCCTCCGTCGTGTCCGTGTTCTCGGACGCGAGGAGGATCACTCCCGCAAGGGTGATGAACTCGGCGAGGTAGCCGAGGTTGTCCTCGTTCAGCCCGGCCAAGACGAGGGCTAGCGTGATGACGAGGACGCCGAGGTAGTGACGGTAGTTCGCTTTCGGCATTGCGCGCTCCTTGCCCGGAATTGGGCGGAAAAATACAGAACCAATCTCAGAGTAATTATTGCACCTTTTTTAAAAAATAAGCAAATTTTAGAATTTAAATTATTTTGATTTTGGTCGCCCTGAGCGTAAGGATACGCTCAGGGTTGGACCGGTGTGTTCGATCAGGTCGGCGAGTGGATCTCGACAACCTCTGGCTCCTCGCCATCGTCCATGAAGGCGATGGAGCCACAGCCGCGGCATTTTGGTAGATCAACGTTCGTCCCTGGGGGACGAACAGTACCGAGAGCCACGAACTCGCTCTCGGTGTACCTGGTGTTGCAGTGCGGGTACACGCATTTGCGCATGCGTCGTTTTATTGCCATCTGCGGTGCCTCCTTTAAAAGGGTACTGCTAAGATTAAATAGTGTCAAACTTTTGATTTTAAGTAAAAAAATGTTATATTTTCTTCACTGGCCCTATCGTCTAACGGTTAGGACGGAGCCTTCTCAAGGCTTAAATCAGGGTTCGATTCCCTGTAGGGTCACCATCAACAGCTAGCACGAGAACCTCTTTATATGACAAGTCAAGGATTTACAAACGAATTTCTTTCACAAATAGTTAATCTTAAAAATAGTTACCTGCTTTCGCTTGCGACTATTGTTTTATTATCTCACAATGACATTGTTACAATCTTAAAAGAAGATTATATTTCTACTGGTGGATATATATTTAAATTTTCAGATATTTCAAATCTAATAGAAAAATCAAAATCTGAAAAAAATAAAGATTTTGAGACACTAACTTGGGAATATTTAATGTTCTCAACTAGGAGTCTATTTATATCATTATATGCAGGATTCAAAGATGATGAAAAAAGATATAACGAAGTCAAAGAACTAGACTGGTTCGTCTTCCTAGCTAATATTAGACATGCTGTTGCTCACGGAGTAAACGCTATTTGGAATATAAAAAATATGGCAAATCAGAGATATTTTATTTACGGAAAAAAGATAATGTTAAAATCGTAATAAATGATGGTTGGAATAATACACCAATGAAATTCGATCAAATTGGGGGTTGGCCCACACCCATTGATTTTATTGTCTTTATAGAATCAGAAGTTAAAAAGTTAATAAGACAATAGTCGCACGAGAAGGGTTTGAAATAATATAGTGAACGAGTTATAAATAACCTTACGGGGCAACAGACAGACAGTCTCTATCTGTTGAACGCTCACTGGACAATAGAGCCGGTGCTTGAACCTTGCGACGGACTTATTGAGATCGAGTCTGTAAAAGACGAACAAGTAACCTAATCAGGTATTTTTACAATATGAAAGTTGATATAATAAATCCATGAAAATACCGATAGTTGATGAAAACGACAACGTGATTGAATACAGACAAAGAGATAAGATAGAGGCAAACTCTATTT
>CAZFKY010000049.1:0-2310 GCA_964519485.1 uncultured Candidatus Saccharibacteria bacterium
GTACCGATCTCCAAATCTTCATCTCTCTTTTTCTTTTTATTTTCTACAACCACAGACAAAGATCCTGTACCGCCACCAAACATCAATTTAAAGAAAGCATCAAATTCATTATTGATCTTCTTTACACCTTCTTTAAAGGAAACGTCAATTTTTTCCTTGAGTTCAGTGATAAGTGTCTCTAGAGATAAAATACTCTTTTCCAAATCTTCTAATTCTTTTGCCAAGAAATTATCTCGCAATACTACTTCGTCATATTCTTTTTTGATCTCAGCTCCATTACTACCACCCATGTCTTCGAGTTTTATTTTGATACGCTCGATTTTTCTCTTACTTTCTTCTTGGAGCATACGGTCCACCTCACCCTCCCACTCAAAGTCCTTATAATATAAAATCTCATGCCCCACCAAAGCATTACCTTCTTTGATTTCATTCTCAAAACTTTCCTCTTCTCGTTTTAGGTTTTCTTGCTTGATATGAATCATATTCAAAGCTGAAGATAATTCTTGATGACGCACTTTGAGTGCAAATTTCTCGCGCTCTTTATCTCGCAGTGCTTCCATCTCTTTATTGATCTCACTTTTTAGGGCCTCCACCTCCCTACTAAAATCTTTCATATTGGCCTCGAGTTTAGCTATTTGATTTGTGGTTTCTGTCTGAGATATTCTCAAATCTTCAAGCTCTTTTTCATCATGCTGTCTTTTTTCGAGAGAAGCTTGATCATCATCCATCTCTTTACCGCAGACTGGGCATTTGCCAGCCACCCGCACTCTATTACCCTTGGCTTCGATCATACCTTCGATACGGCCGAGCTTGCGCTCCATCTCACCTTTTTGATTACGAAAATCATTGATCTTGTGCTCTACAGCTTTTAGATCTTCTATTTTTTTATTATTTTCAGCACCACCCTCATTTTCATATTCAGAAATTTTTACAGAAACATGGTTCAACTCTACAGAAATTTTGTTTTTCTCCTGATTTAAAATATTTTTTTCTTTGTTGATATAGACACTCTCCTTTTTTAAATACTCTTTGTACAAAGACAAGAGCTCCACTTGCATTTCTTTAGTCTTTTCAAATTTCTCTACTTGTTTACGCAAAAAATTCAAATGTGGAGCATTCTCACGGCGAAGCATTGAAACCTCTTTCATGTTATTCTCTGTACGCTCCAGCTTTCTCTCAGACTCTTTTATTTTATATTGATAAATCTTGAGACCAAGAGCATCCTCGATCATCTCGCGTCTGTCTTTGCTATTTGCATTGAGTATTCTATCCGCTTCACCTTGGGAAATAATATGGTGGCCGGAAGCACCGATATTCACAGAAGAAAGAAGATTATTTATATCCTTCAAGCGTACCTCGGAGCCATTGAGTAAATATTTATTTACACCGTCTGGGTAGACTTCGCGAGAGATAGACACTGTCTCATAATTCAAATCGACAGTCTCACCATTATCATTGATCAACTTAAAAACCTTATCGCTATTGTCTAGGTAGATAGATACTGCTGCACGAGAACCCTTAGGTAAAGATTTAGAACCTTTAAAGATAAGGTCGGTACCAGCTTTACCACGCATGGATTTCATAGACTGCTCACCCAAGACGAAACGTATAGCCTCTACTACATTAGACTTTCCAGAACCATTTGGCCCCACCACTGATACTACTGGTGTATCAAAACTTAAAACAGTTTTTTGCGCAAAAGATTTAAAACCATTAAGTTCTAGGGTCTTTAATCGCATATTAATCTAGCCAGTTTTTTACTTTTAATGCAGATTCTGCTGCTTTTTGTTCAGCTTCTTGTTTGCTTTTACCCTTACCTTCGGCAATCAAATCTACTCCAAAAAAAATACCTACGGTGAAATGCTTGTCGTGATCAGGACCAGACTCGTGCAAAACTTTATAAGACGGTGTCACACCCACAAACTCTTGTGTCTTTTCTTGAACCAAAGATTTTGCATCACGCCAAAGTTTATTCTTCACTATAGTATCAGTCTTGTGTAAAAGAGTACTCTCGATAAAATCTTTGACTATTTCATAACCTTGATCAAGGTAAACCGCACCCACATAAGCCTCATAGGTGTTCGCCAATATGTATTGTCTAGCTTTCCCCGTATCTTTATTCTCACCTTTTGATAAAAGAAGGAAATCATTCATGCCTACGCTCGAAGCTATTTCTGAAATTATAATTGCATTTACCAAAGCAGAACGCACAGAAGTAAGCTCACCCTCAGTATAAAGAGGATACTTTCTATATAGATAATCAGTCACTATTAATTCCAATACTGCATCACCTAAAAATTCCAAGCGTTC
>CAZFKY010000049.1:2410-3778 GCA_964519485.1 uncultured Candidatus Saccharibacteria bacterium
ATCTCTACCGCTTTAGCGATCAGAGGAATAATGTCATTATAAATACGTAATTCTGGAATTTGAGATAATGGGAACCAGCGAGCAGCATCTAATCCTCCAGAAACCTTTAACACCATCTCTTGATAAGAGCTCTCAGCCAAATAATAAGACACTTTCTTTAAAATCTTACCTTTTTCAGGGTGAGTTGCAACATACTCATTTTCACCCAATTTTTCTACAATTTTTACATCAAGACCAATCTCTTCTTTGATTTTTTTAACAGTACCACCTTCATCATCATTACTAGCTGGATCAAGTTTACCTTTAGATAAAGTCCAATAACCAAAAACATCGTGCACCAAGCCAAAATAAATGCCACCTTCATGCATAGCATAAACCAAAGCTCCGCCTAATTTTTCAGTGGTGGTAGGAGTGGAATCAGCTTGATCTTTTTTCTTGACCTTACTTTTTTCATCTTTACCAGGCTCACCCATCTCTTTATAGACTGCACCCAAAACTCCGTTGATAAATTTACCAGAATTTTCACCACCAAAAGTCTTGGCTAATTCGATAGCTTCATTGATAGCTACCTTGGGTGGTACCTCTTTGCGATCACCAAAAAGTAATTCACAAAGACCAATGCGTAAAATATTTCTATCGACTACAGAAATTTTATTAATTGGCCAATCTGGCGCAGCTTTTTCTATAATCTCATCTACCACTGCCCTCTTTTTCAAAACTTGCTCTGCGAGAGCATACACGAAAATATCGTCTTCGAGTCCAAGAGCGAATTCTTTGATATTTCTTTTTATGACCTGCTTAATATCGATATTTTTGGAATTATTGAAATCCCACTCAAAAAGTGTCTGGAGAACTATTGATCTAGAAAGGTGCCTATTTGCCATAAATTAATGAACTAATTACAAACACAAATACGCATCTAGTGCGTATTGTTTTACAGACTATTTAGCGGCTATTTTTGCCTTAGCTTTCTTTTGCTTTCTTTCGGTCTTTTTGATCAAGTCTAAAACCTTTTTTCCTTTATAAAAACCACAAGCTGCGCAGACCGCATGACGTCTCTTTGGAGCACTGCAATTCTCGCATTTTGCGAAATTTGCTGCCTTTAGAGCGTGATGTGAACGCCTGTTTGCTGTATGTGATTTTGTATGTCGCATTCGTACTACCATGAAAATAGTATAGCAATTTCTGAATAAAATGCAAATTTGACCTTATTGCATTTAAAAAGCAGGGTGATATACTCTATATATAGAAATTGTTATGGCTACCAACCATGATCCCTCGCCCAAGGCTCGGGACCGCAAGGCTAATCTATACCAAGAGAACAAAGTTGGGTGGAACCGCGACTAGACTCGCCCCGACAAAAAGTGA
>CAZFKY010000050.1:0-3604 GCA_964519485.1 uncultured Candidatus Saccharibacteria bacterium
CTGTGGTTGTAGAAAATAAAAAGAAAAAGAGAGATGAAGATTTGGAGATCGGTACCCCGGAGGAAGAGATAGAATTCCAAGAGGGTATAGAGATTAATGTATCCTTGCCACACAAGAAGGTCAAAGAGCTTCATGCTCTTTCTGGTGGAGAGAGATCTCTGACTTCTATTGCTCTACTCTTTGCTATGTCACAAGTAAATCCACCTCCATTTTTGGTATTGGATGAGACTGATGCTGCTCTCGACGAAGCAAACTCACGTAAATATGGAGATATGATAGAAAAACTATCTTCTCAATCTCAGCTCGTAGTGGTGACCCACAACCGTGAGACCATGTCTCGCGCTGGTGTGCTTTATGGTGTCACTGTCGGTGCAGATGGGGCTTCAAAACTCCTCTCAGTAAAATTTGACGAAGCTGTAGCTATCGCAAAATAGTATCGCTGTTGTTAACAGGGAATTTTATATCCTCGGTCTTACCTTTGTTTATTTTATCTATTTGAAAGTATTTATTTTGTTCGGTTGTATTTTTGGTGACTGAAATTCCGCCAGTTTTATTCAATCTGATTTGGACTAGCATACCTTTCATGGTGTCCGCGCTAAATTTTTGATCAAATAGGAGGTTGCCAAGGGAATACATAATATAACTATTTTTATATACTTCCATATCTTCGACTACATGAGGATGAGAACCGACTACAATTTTTGCACCATTATCTACAGCTCTGTGGGCTAATTCTTCTTGTCTCTTGGTGTGGGTTTTTTGATATTCAATACCAAAGTGGAATGATACTACTAGGTAATCTACTTGGCTAGCAGCATTTTTTATTATTTCATCAAAGCGTGGATTGTTTGCGAGTAATATACCAGCTTTGTCAGCCTCGGCTTTCATGTATTCTGGTCCGACATCTGAGAAGCCAAGAAAGCCTATTTTCATGCCATATTTTTCTATGATGGTCGGAGCTTCCGCTTCTGCACTATTCAATCCACCACCAGTGTATAGAATCTCATTTTCTTTTAATCTACTCAGAGAATCCATATAAGCTAATCTGCCCCAGTCGCCGACATGATTATTGGCTACAGATAAAATATTAAAGCCTGCGTTTTTTAAAGTAGGCACCACGCTCGGATCCATATGGAAAGAATATAGATTGCCAATATCGTAGCCCTTATCAGAAGCTGTGCCTTCTAGATTTGCAAAAATTACATCTGCATCTTTAAACATATCCATTTTAGTGAACAGAGTGCCATAATTACCAGCAAAATTTTTCTCTACCGAACTTCGCACGCCACGATCTAGCATGATATCCCCACCAAATACTAAGTCGATATAATTTTGATCCTCTTCTGGTATTAATAATTTTTCTTTTACCCAGTCTGTGTCCATATCCGCCACTCCTCCATAGTAAATATTTTTACTCAAGTATTTTAAAATTGCCTCTACGTCTTTTTTGCGATCCTTGCTGTGGAGGAGAGTGATAGCTATTGGTCTATCGATATTTTTGCCTACTCGTAGAGAAAATATAGAGACTACTGTTTGCAGTGCTTTGTCTGTATAGCCACTCTTGCCACCTAGATAATTATTCTTATTCAAGAATTGGCTGATATTAAACCAATTGTGTCTTTTTATAGAATAACTTCTTTTGTTTGTGATTTTGATTATATCTGGTTCTTTGTTTGCTAGATAACCAGTAAGCTTGAACATATCGAGTGCAGTCGAGACATTGTTTTTAGATAAACCACTAGGATCTTCGAAAGAAGTGTCATCCATCTTTAGGCTTTTAGCACCATCATTCATCTTGGCTATGAATTGGTCACGTTTGAAATATTCTGCTATAGCCTCGGCGGCATCGTTGCTAGACTCTAGAAGGAGAGGGTAAAATAAATCTGCCACTTTTATTTTCTCTCCTATTTTAAGCTCACCATTACCACCTAGGGTAGATACTGCTTTTTTACTTATTTTTGCCACATCAGTATCTTTGACCAATTCTTTACCTACAAGGGCGGTCATCAGCTTCGACATCGAAGCTATCGGCATCTTTTTATCTGCATTTTGATTTAAGATTATCTCACCTGTACCCAAATCTCCCACCACATAAGCATCTGCTGAGACTTTAGGCTTTGTATTACTTTGATTGATGTAAAAGTATTTTGGTGTATTATCAGTATTTATTTGAGAATCGATGACAGAAGCTGTGCCCCTATCTAGCCTTTTGGCTTCATGGCCATTTTTAATTTGGTTAAAAATAAGACCAAATAATAAAAAAAATGAAAACAAGAAAGGTGCCAGTAGTATTAGATTTTTATCTTTATTTATCATTTAAAGTATAATCTATGGTTTTTCTTTCGAGATCTACACCTCGTACTTTTACTTTTATTTTATCACCTAATTTATAAATCTTTTTTTTCTTTTGACCAATCAGAGCCAATTTTTTCTCATCGTAAATATAATAATCATCTCCTAGGTCTCGTAACCTCACCATGCCTTCACATTTGGTTTCCAATTCTTCTACATAGACACCCCACTCAGTAATGCCGGAGATTACACCTGAAAAAGTCTGCCCGATACGGTGAGACATGTATTCGACTTGTTTGTATTTGATCGATGCACGCTCTGCGTCAGAAGCCCTTTTTTCTTGATCGGAAGCTTTGATCGAGATAGCTTCAAAGGTATTTATTTTATCTTTATTTATTTTTATTCCTTTTAAATAATCAGATAAAATGCGGTGAATGATGATATCTGGATAGCGACGAATAGGGGAGGTAAAGTGAGTATAGTATTGAAAAGCCAGCCCATAGTGCCCGATATTTTTTGTGGAATAGATGGCTTTGGCCATAGAGCGGATGACTGCACGATGCACTGCATCCTTTTCAGCTTTACCAGAGAGGCTCTCGAGTAATTTGTTTATTTCTTTGGTTGGTATTAGCCCATCTTTTAAGGTAATCTTGTGGCCTAGGCTACGTAGAAAGAAAGCTAGGTCTTCCATCTTGTCTTTACTAGGTAGATCGTGAATACGATACAGAGAGACATTGTCGGATTTTTTACTGCCACCAGAAATTTTTTCTGCTACCTTGCGATTTGCCAAGAGCATGAATTCTTCGATCAACCTATTGGAATCGCCTCGGACTTTTTTTACCACCTTGAGCGGCACACCTTTACTATCTAAGACGAATTTCACTTCTTCTTGGTCTAAGGAAATAGCACCCACATCAAATCTACCCTTGGTGAGCTTTTTGGCTAGAGTGTTTAAGATTACTAGCTCTTTGTGGAGAGGGGCATTTTTGTCATGGATAGATTTTTCAGCTTCTTCATAAGTAAATCTTTTTTGAGAGTGGATGACGCTCTTGCCATACCACTCACTTTTTATTTTTAAATTTTTATCCATTACAAATACTGCACTCATAGTTAGGCGGTCTTTATGGGGGACGAGGGAGCAGAGATCATTTGAGAGGGCTTCGGGTAGCATGGGTATGGTGCGGTCTACTAGATATACAGAGGTGCCTCGCTCGCGAGCCTCACGATCGAGCTCTGTGCCTATCTTTACATAGTGTGAGACATCTGCGATATGGATACCGATCTCATATAATTCTTCTTTATCTTTTACCTC
>CAZFKY010000051.1:0-3587 GCA_964519485.1 uncultured Candidatus Saccharibacteria bacterium
TTTTGTGCCCTCGGCAGGAATCGAACCTACATCAAAGCCTTAGAAGAGCTCTGTTCTATCCATTGAACTACGAGGGCATATGGAGAGCTGTGCGCGGTGTAGGACTCGAACCTACGACCTTCCCGGTGTAAACGGGTTGCTCTACCAACTGAGCTAACCGCGCATGTATATTAAATTGTTATCTGGGTTAACGACTTACCAAAACAGCTAACCGCGCATGTATACAATAAAGAACTTATTTAAAATAGCATTTTTAAAGCGATGGGTCAACGACCTTAACACCTTCATTTAATATTTTATTAGTATTCTCCTCTCTCTCAGAAAATACAGAGAGGATTTTATTTATTCTATCTTTGCTAATTTTTTCCAATTGTTTATTGGGTGGAGTAGGCAAAACAAGGTCTTCTTGATTTACACCAGCAAAAGTATAGAAACCAAACACAAAAGCACATATGGTTAAAATAAAACCTACAAAAAAAACAATCATCCAATAAATCCTAGGGTCAGGTTGATCACCATGTTTCTTAAATTTCTTTTTCTTTTTTAAAAAATCTAAATTCAACATTTTATTTAATAAAGCTAACTAATTTTAATCTAAAAGTAGTATTCCAGGTAGGTACGGCTACTACAGACTCTGGTGCTTCTCTTTGAAAATCCATAGAAGTAACATCGAGCTCATAAGGTGAGTTTTCAACTAGTAGTAAAAATTTATATACTGCAGAAAAACTACCGACTGCTTTTACTCCGACCACCAAACTCAAATTATCATTAGAGAGGTCTACTGAAGTGGTCTCTACTTTAGCCCCAGATTTATTACCCAAATCTTCCATATTATCTAGAAATGGCACGAGGTCCGAATTGGATACAAAATATTTATCAAAAATAGCCCTTTCGTCTTGTATGTTTTTTAAACCATTTTGGATAGATTGCATCTGATTTTTTTTCAACATTTCTTGTTGCCACAAAACATTATTTTGTTTTGCTAAAGTATTGTCGTTTTGAATTTTAGAATTCAAAAAATTAAACGTAAAACAAGCAATACCTAAAAATATTACAGAGAAGGTTAGATTAATTTTTTCAGAAGATATTTTCATACTATGAAGGAATTAGGTTTAAAGAAAATTGAATATGTGAACCTTTTATAAAATTAGAAATCGGCAAATTCACTTGTTTAAAAGAAGGATTTTTTTCTAAAACATTACGGAAAAACAACAACCTCTCACGGCTCGGTGCTGTACCACGTATACTGATAACCTTATCCCCTGCCGGAGAATTATCAAGGATTATTTGAGTTATTTTTATATCCACATTTTTCTCAGAAACAATTTGATCAATAATTCTCTTAGAAATCAAAAACTTACTATTCTGATCTTTTTCGATCGAAGTAAACCTTTTATCCAAATCATTGAGCATATTAGTAGCTTCCTTATCAGATAGACTAATTGGAGTGGTCTTTTCATTATCTAACTTAGTATTTACCAAATCACTCTTGCCGGAGACAAGTACATAAGAAGGTAGCATGGTTATCGAAGCAATTAAAATACAAAAACCTAAAGCTAAAATACACACGGTAGCCAGCCTGTAATAAAAATTACGGATCATTAATTTCTTTTGTTCATTCGGAATTAAATTAATCATATTCAAAATCCCCCAAGGCTAGACCAAGGGCAGCAGCAAATGATAATGCTTGCCGAAAATTAATCTCAGGTACATCTTTATTGGTATTTAATATGTTGACCCAAACATTCGCCATCTCAACCTTACTTTTCATACTAACTGATAGATAATCAGCCAAACCAATCAAATTCGAATCTCCACCACACAATATAATATTTTTAATTGGTGGGTTGTTCTTTCCAGAATCATCTTGGTGGGTGTGCCAATATAAATAGTGCTTTACAATCTCATCTCGTAAAATTGATACTGTGTTCAACAAAACTGCAAAAATTTCTTTATTGGCTACATTCCTCTGTAAACCAAATTCTTTTTTCATTTTTTCAGCTTCTTCATGGCTAACTTTGAAATTCTTTTGCACAACATCATTCAACATCACTCCACCCACATCTAAAGTAGAGGTAAACATGGTCACCCCTCTAGAAATAATAAAAATTCCAGTTCTTTTTTCACCAAAATCTACAATCATATAAGTACCCAAATCTCCTTTTTTAATCACAGCTCTCGAAGTAGCCTCAGCCTCAAGTTCAAAAGATGGGACGGAAATAGAAGAATTCCTAAAAACTGCAAGATAATTATCGATAATATCTTTAGGTATAGCTGCAACCTGAAGCTCTAAATTCTTTGGGTCTTCCGAAATAATTTCATAATCAAAGATAGCATCTTGAGCTGGTATAGGTATGTGCTCTTCCAAAGAAAGCTCTATACCCTCTCTAATACTAGAGAGCTCGGTTTTGTCTAAATGCATTTGAAAAAGATAGACTTGTTCTTCAGGCAAAGAAACCCGGACAGATTTTATGCCTTCTTCTTGCCGCAAATTGGTTAAAATTTGCTCTAATTTTTTTGGGTCTTTTATCTGCCCAGAGCTGATAACACCTGAGGGTATTTTACGTTCTCCATATCTATCTAGATGAATACCGTTTTTAGTCAATTTTAGAGAAACAAATTTTAAAGATTCATCAGAAATATCCAAGCCGAAAGATGGCCTAGCTAAAAAAGCTGGTGTAGGAAAAAAACGATTAAATGAATTCCGAAACATTACTAATATTATACGATATCTAGACCCTGAGTGCTATTCGATAGCAGAGTTCTTTCTATGTTTATAGATTTCAAACAAAACTGGCAAAAATGACAGTAAGATAATAAATAGTACGATAGGCAAAATATACTTATCTACATCTTTTACCAAATTTCCTAAGAAATACCCACCCCAAACCATCGAAGATACCCAGACACAAGCTCCAATTATATTCCAAAATAAAAAAGTTTTATAAAGCATCGATCCCACACCGGCTAAAATAGGAGCAAAAGTACGAACAATAGGCACAAAACGGGCCAAGGTTATGGTCTTGTTGCCATGTTTTGCAAAAAATATTTCAGTTTTATCTAAATTATTTTTATTCCAGAAAAAAGAATCAGGTTTGGAAAAAATTCTAGGTCCTATCTTTTTGCCAAACATATAACCGACACTATCCCCCAAAAAAGCAGCTATAAGACAACCGAAAAACAAAGTAAAAACATTAAAATATCCTGCGCTAGCCAAAATACCTGCTGAAAACAAGAGTGAATCTCCAGGTAAGAAAAAACCAAAAAATAAACCAGATTCAGCAAACACAAAAACAAAAATCCCAACAAGGCCAATAATTTTTATAAGAGGTATGATTTCTATCAAGTGCATTATTTTGCGAGAGTTCCTACTGGCATATCCACATCAGGTGATAAAAGAGAGAAAGCACCGTCTTCGGTAGAAATAGCAAAAATCATACCTTGGCTCTCAAAACCACGAATAACTCTAGGCTCTAAATTAGACACGAACATACATTTGCGCCCCACCAAGACAGAGTAGTCAGGAAAATACATAGATATACCAGAAACTATTTGACGAGGTTTATCTTCACCTAAGTCTACTGATA
>CAZFKY010000052.1:0-3293 GCA_964519485.1 uncultured Candidatus Saccharibacteria bacterium
TCCGAATTCTATAAGTGCTACCAATGATAGCTCAGGTTCGAAAGTAGAACGAACAGAAGAAAATACCTCTATATCAAAAAAAGGAGTTGAGAGTCCGCACTGTGACAAACTAGATGTATATCGAGAGACTGCGTCATTTTGAGTAGCTACCACCAACACCCTCTTCTTGTCCATAGATACATTTTCTTTTTGAGGTACATTCATATCTTCAAAAGAAGACATCTTTTCTGGTAATAAAAAATAATCGAGAGAAACCTCTGTAATAGGTACTGGAATATATTTACGTGCCTCAACTGGAATAATAGAAGGCATTTCGTTTTCCTTTATTTGAGGTGGAAGCTCGATCATAAAAATCAAACTGGATTGTACAGATATTGATAAAGCAGCAGAACTACTGGTAACACTGGACTGTTTCAAAACTTCTTTTACTGCTTCAGTGATTTTTTCTACTGGTAAATTTGTGACTCTGCCTATATCGAGCCCAGCATATGGGCCAAGAGAAATCGCACCATAAGTCTCGAGCACAGCCTTACCTCCTTTTTTCTTTAATTCAACGACTTTTATAGCCGAAGTACCAATATCTATACCCACAGCGGAGTCACCACCATCACCACCAAAAACATTTACGCTGGAAAGTATTTTTGCAAATGGATTATTCATTCTTTTATATGATAAAATACCTATCAATTATAACATATACTTGTCCCGTTAGAAATACACTAATGTGACAGTAAACCCTTAAAACATAATTATTATTAAATTTATAATAGGATGGCTTTTTTGAACACCATATTGGACATAGTTTTCCCCAGTAAATGCATATCTTGTAACGAAAAAGGCTCTTATTTTTGCAAAAAATGCATTTTATCTTGCAAAGTAGCCGAGAGAGAGGCAGCTCCTTTCATTTATCCTATTTTTGACTATCGCAACCCCAAGATAAAAAAAGCTATCTGGTTTATAAAATATCGCGGTAAGAAAAAAATAATTGAAACTTTTGCAAAAATTTTACATGACCATATAAATGAAGAACTATCTGAATTAATGGTGATGGAAAACTTTCAAAAACCTATCCTCATACCTATTCCCCTCTCCAGAGCTAGATATAGAGAACGGGGCTTTAATCAAAGCCAGATACTATGTGAAGAAATAGTAAAAATTAATCAGAATAAATATTTAGAGACAAAAAATGATATTTTATTTAAAAACAGAGAGACCGAACATCAAGCACGCATAAAAGATCGTAATACGAGATTAAAAAATCTATCTGGAAGTTTTGAGGTAAAAAATCATGAACTAATAAAAGGTAGGAATATAATCCTAATAGATGATGTCACTACCACAGGAGCTACTTTGGATGAAGCAAGGAAAGTTTTAAAAAAAGCTGGTGCTAGAAAAATAATTGCTTTTACGATTGCGCACTAATATCTAAAATAGTTAAATTTAATGCTATACTAGAGTACTTATGGAAAAACCATTGTATCCAATGAGAATAAATAAATACCTGGCCTTAAAAAAATACTCCACCCGCCGAGGAGCTGATGAAATCATAGAGCAGGGTAAAGTTTTTATTAATGGTAAAAAAGCAAAATTAGGAGACAAAGTTCTAGAAAACGATGTAATAGATGTGCGTTTCCGAGGCAAACAAGTACCCTATATTTATATCGCTTACAACAAACCAAGAGGTATCATCACCCACTCTGCAAAAGAGGGTGAAAAGGAGATAAAACACGAAGTTGCCATCAAGGATGTATTCCCTATCGGTAGACTGGATAAAGATTCTCATGGCCTCATTATACTCACCAATGATGGCAGGATAACTGAAAGACTACTCGGTCCAAACTTTAAACATGAAAAAGAATATAGTGTGAAAACAAAGGAACCTCTCCGAAAAAATTTCAAAGAAAAAATGGAGGGTGGGGTGCAAATAGATAGAGAAAAGACAGCACCATGTAAAGTCCAAATCACAGGACAAAAAACTTTTAAAATAATTCTCACCGAAGGCAAAAAGCATCAAATCCGCCGTATGTGTGTGGCTCTATTCCAAGAAGTGGAAGATCTAAAAAGAACTCGTATTATGAATATAGAATTGGGAAAACTTCCAAGTGGCTCCCACCGAGAAATAAAGGGTGAAGAACTCCAAAATTTCCTCCAATCTCTCGATTTAGCTTAATTTTTCTTTAAAGCATTCTCAATTTCAATCAAACGTAAGTATTTACACATACGTTCCTGTTGGGAAAGTGCGCCAGTCTTTATATATGGGCAAGAAAGACCCACCGCCAAATCTGCAATAAAAGTATCCATCGTCTCCCCCGAGCGATGAGAAATTACTGGGGTCCAATTCTGAGCTTTGGTGAGCTTGATAGCTTCAATGGTTTCTGACAGAGTACCTATCTGATTTAATTTTATCAGGACAGCATTTATAGCTTTTTTCTCTACTGCCATTTTTATCCTCTCTATATTGGTGACCGTCAGATCATCCCCGATTACCTTTATGGTATTACCTAGGTCATGAGTAAGAGAAATAAAACCATCCCAATCATCTTCCGCCAAACCATCTTCGATAGAAATAATTGGATATTTTCTAATCAATTCTTTGTACCAAGATATCATGCTGTTATTTGTCATTACTCCTTTTTTAAGAGTATATACTCCATCTTTGAAAAAAGAAGAAGATGCGGCATCAATGCCAAACTTCACTTGATCCATCTTATAACCTGCATTAAACACAGCCTGCATTAAAATATCCAAGGCCTCTTCATTAGAGTCTAATTTTGGTGCAAAACCACCTTCGTCGCCATAAGTGATAGCATATTTTTTTTCTTCCAAAACAGCTTGAATTTTAGCAATAATATTTTTAGCAATTTCTATTCTTTCATAAAAAGAAATACCTCCGACCGGTATGATCATAAATTCTTGGAGATCGAGTCCATTTTCTGCATGCTTGCCACCATTTATGACATTTAGCATTGGTAATGGTAAATTAAAATCTTTATTCCCGGCCAAATTACCTAAATATTTATAAAGTGGAATATTTTGAGAAAACGCCACTGCTCTAGCAAAAGCCAGAGATACACCGAGAATAGAATTTGCACCCAACCTTTTTTTATTATCAGTACCATCCAAACTTATCAAAAAATCATCTAAGCTTTTTTGATCAAATTCTTTACCTTCTAGGGATTTATTGATCTCACCATTTACAAAGTAAAGAGCCTTAGATACACCAAGGCCTTTATGATTATTCATATCTCCGTCTCGCAATTCCACAGCTTCGTGTACGCCTGTACTCTTACCCG
>CAZFKY010000053.1:0-3255 GCA_964519485.1 uncultured Candidatus Saccharibacteria bacterium
ATTCTTACAATGGTGTTTGCGCAGATGTTACTTTTGTAAACGCTCTTACTCAGGTAGGTATCCAAGGTGGCACACCAGCAGTATGCTTTGACGCTCAAGATACTTGGGTAGCAGCTGGCACACTCATATCTCCAGAAGATACAGTCACAAATTGGTGTGTGGATAGTGCTGGTAAGTCTGAAGGTATAGATGCTACAGCTTATGCTACTATTGTGGATGCTACTACTCTTTGTCCATAATTTAAAATAATAAAAATAAAAAGCCCTCTAGGAGGGCTTTTTATTTTTAACTTCTTTTTTTCTTAGAAGCTTTCTTTGCGAGCATTGCGTGTTTGATCGCAAGACGCTTCTTAGTCTTATGTGATCTTCGTGATTTGGTTTTGAGGCCAATAGTTGTACTTCTTTTTGCCATAAATTTTTATTAATTAATAAGTATTGTAATTATACTTTAAATTTACAAAATATTCAATTTATTTTTCTAAGTCTAGAGTTTCGTCTATTCTTATTTGTTTTACGAATTCAGGCACATGAGAGACTAAAATCATCGCTCCCTTGTATTCATCTAGAGCTTTAGCTATGACAGGCAGGTGGCGAAAGTTTATGTGGTTGGTGGGTTCATCTAAGATAAGCAATCCTGGGCGCTCTAATACCAAGCGTGCAAAAGCCACCAATCCTTTTTGTCCTTCAGAAAGGCTACCTATTTTAGTACGCATGTATTCCGCAGTGATTAAAAAACTAGCTGCCGTTGCGCGCATTGTCTCCTCGTGAAGAGGTCGCCCACCTAGTAGCATAGCTTCTGCGAGGGATTCATATACAGTGTGTTCAAAATTTAGGGTAGAGAAGTCTTGCCTGTAATATCCTACGCGTATACCTTCTAGTATTTTTGCACCTTCTGCTGTTTTGTTCGCCAGGTGTTCGAGTAGAGTACTCTTACCTATACCATTTGGTCCTTTGAGTAAGAGGTGCTCCCTCTTTTTTATTTTTAGATCAGCTTTGTGTTTTACTATTTTACCAGTCTTAGCATTCATAGTGGTAAAAGATTTTATTTCGATGATATTGCCATTGATATCTTCTTGGACGGGGATAGTAAAGTCTTTTATAGTTTTATCCTCTCTGCGTACATCCACCATCTCATCTTCGAGTTCTTCAGCTTTTTCACGCATACGCTTTGCTACTAGGCGAAGCTGGCCACCTTTGTGGGCGAAGACATTGGCTTGATCTTTTTTGGCTTGGATTTCTTTTGCTAATTGAGCATTTTTCATGTTTTCTTTTTCCACCCGAGCGGTGATATCACGTAATACATTTTTATAGTTACCTACATACTGCTCCACTTTATGAGTGTGTACATCTAAGTATAAAACCCCATCCGAAAAAGCATTTAGGAAATCAGCATCGTGAGAAATTACCACTACAGTTTTGTTGTATTTCACCAAAAAGTCTGTCAGATGGTCTATGCCTGCGTGATCCAGGTTGTTAGTAGGCTCATCTAAGAGTAGCAGGTCTGGATCTTGAATAAGGGCAGAGGCGAGGAGGATGCGGGCGAGCTGGCCGCCAGAAAAAGTTTTGAGCACTCGGTCGTGGAGCTTGGTATGGCCTTTGAGATTTACTATTTCTAAAACTTCATCTATACGTGGATCGATATCATAAATTTTTGCGGAAGTTTTGTTTTGTAAACATTTTTCAAAAAATTCTCTGATGGTGAGATGCATTTGGTCACGTGGCAAGACCTGCATGGATTGGGCTATGGAGAGACCATTTATTTTAAACACTGTGCCTGATTCTGGAATAAATTTACCATTGATTAGACCAAAGATAGTGCTCTTGCCGGCACCATTTTGACCCATGATAGTGATTTTAGATCCTCGACGAAGAGGGAAAGAAACCTCGTCCAAGATGGGCTTATTCGGTCCGTGTTCAAAGGAAACTTTGTCGAATCGCAGTATTGTCTCTTCTTTTGCCATAAGTATGCTTTACTTTAGCATTAAAACCAATAAAATCATAGCTTTTTCTAATGTTTTACTAAATTGCTTTATTGTTACAAAAAGGTATCATTATAGTATGAAAAAATACTTTTTTCGTGGTTTATTTTTAGCAGTATTTACTATTATTGTTTCGTCGAGTTTTTCTATTAATAACTTTGTTTACGCAGCTGGTAAGGATAAAGATAAGGTGGATTGCAGTAAGCTGACTGAAGGAGTTTTTAATAAAGATAGATCTGTAATTAAAAAATGTTCTGATAAAGCTGAAGTGAGGGAAGGTACGCTTGAAGTTTGGCATTATGATTATGATCATAAAAAAAGTGAGACGAAATATTTTTTAAACAACGGTAATGATAGTAAAGAAATACAGCCGGTAGGTGATGTCAGTAAGAATTTTATTTCTGGTAAGAAGTTAAAGGTAAAGGGTCATAATATAGGCAAGAGTTTTGTGTTCGACGCTTCTGACCCTACAGTGATGGATTTTGCTGGTTCAGCAAATTTAGCTCCAGGGGTGGTGGTCAATCCCGAAACTCAGGGCGATCAGAAGACTTTGGTTTTGCTTGCAAATTTTCAAGATACACCTCAACCTGTTTTGACCAAAGCCACTGTGGATGATTTGGTTTTTAACCAAATGAATAATTTTTATGTAGAAAATTCTTATGGCAAGATGAGCCTATCTGGAGATTCTTTTGGTTGGTACCAGTTGACTCTTCCTAATACTTGTAACACTTCAAATTTTATCCAAGCGGCAGTAAATGCAGCTGATCCAGATGTTAATTTTGCGAATTATTCTAGATTGGTACTTTATGCACCTTTTGATATAAATAATTGTGGTTGGGCAGGCATTTCTTCAGTAGGTAAGGGTACTGTAATCACTGCGGACGGTACTATCTCTATGTCTAAATCTATTATCAATAGTTCTTTTCAAGATTTAGCAACTCTTGCTCATGAATATGGACATGGTCTAGGTGTGCAACATTCCCAATCTATAGATTGTGGTGGTAGTATTATCACCTTGAATAAAAATGGTTGTAGTATTTTTGAATACGGTGACCCTTTTGATGTGATGGGTTATAATTTCGGCCACTTGGATGCTCCACACAAAGAAGATCTGGGCTGGTTTGATCAAGTTAATATACAAAATGTCACCACGGATGGCACATATACTATTTATCCTATAGAGAGTCCATCTACGGGTTTACAGGCAATAAAAATACAAAGAGCTACAGATGATTACCTTTATGTAGAGTATAGACAACCTATCGGCATAGATACAT
>CAZFKY010000054.1:0-3217 GCA_964519485.1 uncultured Candidatus Saccharibacteria bacterium
GCCCGCGACTGATGTCGCGAGCCCCCAGCACATCGATCTATCGGCAGGAGCCGATTGGGTCAGCGTTGGGGCTGACCGCGAAGAACTTCGGTGTTACCCCCGCAGGCGAGGCCGCGGAGAGACACCGTGCTGCCACGCGTCAGGCGGCGCAGCCGGACGCGTAGTGGAAGTGACTCCGTTAAAACCAGAGTCCGAGATTCCCCGACGAAACGTCAGTTTCGGGGCTTGCCGCACCACCGCTCGTGATTGGGCATCCCCCAGTCGTTCCGCGAGACGGAACAACTGGTTCTCGAAATCACTTCCACCAATTCCCATTCGAAAGGCCATAGGTTCTCCTCAGTTGTATTACGCCAATTGCTGGGAAACATTAAAAGTCTATACCTTATAAAAAATAACGCAAATAAAAAATCCCCTTTCGGGGACTTTTTATGTTTTAAAATTATTTATTCTTTCCAGTCTTTCTGCGAGAGACGATGAATACATTTGAGTATTTCTTTGGAGTTCTGGTCTTTCTACCACCAGTCACCTTGCCCCAGAGAGTCTTCGGTCTCTTTGTACCTCTACCTTGTCTTCCCTCACCTCCACCATATGGGTGATCTACAGGGTTCATCGCAGTACCACGCACAGTAGGGCGGATTCCTTTCCAGCGACTTCGTCCTGCCTTTCCAAAATTTTGCAAATGATATTCTTCATTTGAGACACTACCGATACAAGCGTAACATTCTTCATTTATCTTTCTGACTTCAGTAGAAGGCATCTTGATATTTGTATAACCATCAGCATTTGCCACAACTTGAGCGAAGATTCCAGCAGAGCGGCCAATCTTTGCACCACCCATAGGCTTTATTTCTACGTTGTAAACAAATGTTCCCACAGGGATATGCTTGAGTGGAAGTCTGTTTCCAGTCTTGAGCTCAGCCTTTTCAGAAACAACAAAAGTATCTCCTGGGCGAACACTCTTTGGCAAAACCACATATCTCTTTTCACCATCTCTATACACAGCGAGGCCGATAAAAGCACTGCGGTTTGGATCGTATTCCACAGATTTGATAGTAGCTGGGATATCTTTTTTATTATACAAAAAGTCTACTACACGGTAGAGTCTCTTGTGGCCACCACCTTTGTGTCTCATGGTAATGCGTCCTGCACTATTGCGTCCGACAGATCGGCGGAAACCATGAGTGAGGGATTTGGTAGGAGTAGATGTAGTCAAAACACCTCGGTATGAAACGTTGGTCATCTGTCTGCGTGATTTACTTGTAGGTTTATATGATTTCATTTTTTTCTTTATAACTTTATGAACTTTCTACTTTATAACTAAACAAACTCTATTTTGTCTCCTTTTTTCAAGTATACAAAAGCTTTCTTGCCTCCGTGTTTTAAGCCAGGGCGTCCACGGTAAGACACTCTCCTTTCTGGAATAGAAAGCACATTTACTTTTACAGGTTTTACCTTGTAGAGAGTAAAGATAGCTTTCTTGATTTCTGTCTTATTTGCATTGTCTACCACATCAAAAGTATATACATTCTCTTCTGCTTTGAATGCGCCTTTTTCAGTAACTCTTGGATTTTTAATAATATTCTTTGTCATATATTTTATTATCCTCTCTTAGCTAAAAATTCTACTGCCTCTTTTGGATTTTCAATCAAAAGATATTGATGATTGAGCACATCAAGAGGATTCAAGTTCTTAACAAATACTATATCTAGAGCAGGAATGTTGCGGAAAGATTTTTCTGTATTTTCACTGCGACCAAATAGTGCAGTCAAAACCTTTGGTTTCTTTGAAGTAGCTAGGGTGTTTATCTTGGTACCTTTTGCTAAATTCTTCATCACTGCTACACCTTCTTTGGTGTTCATCTTGCTCATAGCTAGTGTATCTACAAAAATTATTTCTCCATCTTTAAATTTCTTAGAAAGCACAGAGAAAAGAGCTTGGGCACGCATCTTCTTGGTAATCTTTCTCTTGTAGTTCTTTTCAGCGAGTGGGCCATGAGTGACACCTCCACCTACCCAGATAGGACTACGAGTAGATCCATGACGAGCACGTCCTGTTCCTTTTTGTTTCCATGGTTTTTTACCTCCACCACTCACCTCACCTCTGTCTTTGGTGTCAGCAGTACCAGAGCGCTTGTTTGAGCGCATACTCTCTACCACTTGGTGAACCAAGTCAGCACGCCACTTTGCACCGAAAACTTTTTCCGGTAGAGCAATTTCGCCAGCACTTGTTCCTTTTTGATTGTAAATTTTTGCTTCCATATTATTATGCAATTATTTCTACGAGAGTTCCTCTCTTGCCTGTAATAGCACCTTTGATAAGCATAGTATTGTTTTCTTTATCAACAAAAACTACTTTCAAATTCTTTTGAGTGATTCTATCAGATCCCATACGGCCAGCCATTCTCATACCTTTTGGCACGTGTGTACGCAATCCTCCACCGATAGAACCTGGTTCACGTTCAGAATGCTTTTGTCCATGTGTGCGAGGTCCTCCTGCAAAGCCGTGTCTTTTCACAACTCCTTGAAAACCTTTACCTTTTGACACACTTGAAACAGTGATTTTATCTCCAACATTAAAAGAAGAAACATCGATGACATCACCTTCTTTCACGGCTGGAACTTCGTTCTTCATTCTAAACTCCTTCAAGGTCTTGTAAAAAGCTCCTTTCATAGCAGATTTTTGAGCTTTGTTTATTCTGTGTTCTTTTTGTACTCCAAAACCAACTTGCACCGCATCATAACCATCTTTAGATTTTTCTAATATGCGAGTGACGGTGACTGGTCCTGCTGAAACAATAGTAACAGGAATTACCTCTCCCTCTTCGGAAAAGTACTCGGTCATATTTACTTTTGTTCCTAATATAAATTTCATATATTTTAAATTACATCATTTTTACATCAATATCTACGCCAGATGGTAAAGACAAATTAGTCAAAGCTTCAATAGTCTTTGCATTTGGATTTATGATATCGATCAATCTCTTGTGCACTCTTATCTCAAATTGTTCTCGTGTATTTTTGTAGATAAAAGCAGATCGATTGACAGTATATTTCTTTATTTCAGTCGGCAATGGCACAGGACCTACAATCACAGCATCGTAACGAGTAGCAGTATCCATAATCTGCTTTACAGACGCATCCAAAACCTTGCTCTCGTAAGCACGAACTCGGATACGAAGTACTACTTCCCCGTCAGCTTTCTTGTCCTTCTTTGGAAT
>CAZFKY010000055.1:0-3106 GCA_964519485.1 uncultured Candidatus Saccharibacteria bacterium
ATTGTATGTTTTGTTGCTCCCTTCAAATGTAGCCATATCGTTTATATAAGGGGCGACAAGTGATTTTCTTTGCTGGCCTACTAATTCCTCGAACTTCGTAGCTTGATCCAAGTTGAGTTTTATCTTAACGCCATTTTCTATTATTTCAGGCTTAACTGATGGAGGGAAAAATCTTGTGTCTCCTGATTTTTTATAATCTTTGTAAATAGGCTGTGCAAAATTGTCATCATTTGCCCTGCTAATTCCAAATAATCGCATCCCCCAATTATCTTTTTTATCTAACCTATCACCCCAAATACCTATTTTAGATGGTGGATACTCCCCCGTTAATTTTCTTAAAAAAGAAGACCGTGTAAGGAAATTGTTTTTAACTTCTTCGGCAAAAGAATTTGCTTTTGACTTTGAATAATATGGCAGTTGCGCTCTTGATATTTGAGCATAGGCGGCTGGTTGTATTATGTTTGCTCCCATATTTATAAGATTAATCAAATAATTATCCATATAACTACCGCCTTTATTTATTGCGGTAATCATTGAATTTGTATTTGAAAAAACCCCCTTATCCATGAAATCAAGAGCAGATAATTGCAGATTTGATAACATATCTTCCATAAATCCAAGACCTTTTTCCTTTTGCTCTGGTGTCATTCTTTCCATTTTTTGTGCCTGATACCCCATCAATATACCCATATTACCAAACCACTTCAAATCTACATTAAGACCGTTTTTTACCTTACTCGGGTCTTCGCCTTGTATATACGCCATTAGTTTGCTAATATTAACGCTATTCTGTTGTTCGTAAAATTGTTCTCCCTCTCTTTCTTTTTTAGTTGCATCATCTTTTTGTGGCGAGTTTACTATCCCTGCTTTAGCTAAAGCCCCTACTACACCCATCCATGCCATGCCCGTTACGGCATGAGCGAACCACTTTTTGCTTGCCTGAATATCCAATGGAGATTTTGTTTTAATAGCTTTAGCAGCAAATACAGCAGATTGTAATAAGGCAACCTCTGGATTAGCCAAATTATACACACTCCAAAAAGCATTTAATGGTATTTTTATAAATGGCATATTCAATGTCTTGAATATTTCTCCCGGTTTCCCAAATGGTTTTATGGCAGCGGTTATGGCATCATTAAGCAAATTATCCTGTTGAAATGTGCTTTCTTCACCTTCATTTATTATTCTTTGCTGTATGTCTTCTGCTTTTTTCATTGCAACAGAATCGCTAAATCCTTCTTTTTTAAACTGCCTATAAGCCTCTTGCTTAGGGAACTCCATAAATAATTTATAATCAATACCTTGTAATCCTAAATTTTTGGCAAACACAGCGGCTTGCGCTCCCTCTGCCGCAAATCTTTGTGGCTTATCCCCTATATTTAAAACCCGTGCAATAATTTCAGCGGGGATACCAACTGTACCCTGTATTGTTTTATCAATAACCTGTTCTTTAGTAAGTTTTATTTTACCTTGACTAAAATCCCATAATTCTTTTAACGATGTTACCGGATGAATTTGTGAGGCATAAACTTCTTTTTGAAAATAATCCTTATTTGTAAGTCCATTTAATAATTGCTCTACAGACTGTTTTGTGCCGTAACCGAGTTTATTGTAAAATTCTCTTTGAGCCTGAAAAACATTGTTTTCAGGTTTATAGTCTTTGCCAAACAATTTACCCACCCCATAAATTCCGTAGTCAATACCAGTCATTATGAGCGATCTTGGTAATCTTACTGTAGATTGATTAAATACGTTAAATATTGGGTTATTTATAAGAGATGGTATGCCTAATGTATTTAATTGCATTACAGACAAAAGCCTTTTTGTTATATCTACACGATTAAATACCATTTTGCCTAATTCAGTTGCAGCTTGCTCTGCCTTTTTCTGTGCTAATTTATATTTAGAAAGCGATTCTTGTGTCCTATCATCCATCGCTTTTTTAGCCATTTCATCTACAATATTTATTTCATTGACTAAATCGGTTATTTTTTTAGACTGTTCTGGAGTTAATTCTCCGTATCCCAAAGTATCTGAAATTATCTTTTTAAAGTCCTCATATTCTAAAGCCCCGTTTTCTACTAACTTTTTGAAAGACTTTCTTATAACTTCATCCTTTTCTTTTTCAGAAAGACCCTTTAGCTTATTTCTAAATCTATCTAATTGAGATAATTTATACTCTTCATTGCCAAACCTATCTTTATACAATTCCTTTAATTTATCTCTCTTTTCTATAAGAGATTTAGCCTCGTCATCAAGTTCTATTACTTTTTTTTCTTTACGTTTTTTTTCTCCATTTTTTATTTGTTCTTCTAATTCATTAATTTGCCGAATTGTTCTTTCTTTCAAAATCTGCAAATCTGTTTTTTTCTCTTTATCTCCTAATTTTTCCTCCCACTCTTTTCTAAATTTCTCTTTATCCCAACTTGTACCTAATTCTGACGAAATATAATCAATGGCATTTTGCACGATTTCTACTACTTTTTCACCAGCATCGTATGCTTTTTTCATACCATCCAAAGCCGTTGTTATAAGTTTTGGTGGAATTATAGTAGAATATGCAGCGCCACCCTTAAATTCTTCTTTAGCCTTATCAAAAAAATCATGAACTTTTTTCTTACGAGATTCTCTTGAAGCTGCTCGTTCTTTTTTAAGTTCATCCCTTACCGATTCTTTAAATATTTTTTCAAACTCTGGTTCTTTTATTAATTCATCAAAAAACTCTTTCCATGATTTATCCTTGTTTTTAGAAAAATCAGCAAATTGTTCTCTTCTTCTTGCCTCCTCCATCATCTTTATACCTAATGGAGATTTTTTATAAAAATAATTTATGGCAGAATTAAATCTCCCCCCTTTTCTTGCTGCCTCATCGTATTTAATACCTATTTCAGCGAATTGTTTGGCATAAGAAAGTTTGTCTTCTGGTGTTTTAGCATCTTGTTCTAATTTGGCTACCCTATTTAAACTTTCGGCATATATAAGAGAATTAACATCCCCGTCAAATTTTTGAGAATCTGCAAGAATAATAGCATCATTTACACCATATTCATCAATTACGGCTTTAGCAACAGATTCTGCCTCTTGTTGGCTGGATGTTTTGTATTTT
>CAZFKY010000056.1:0-3039 GCA_964519485.1 uncultured Candidatus Saccharibacteria bacterium
TTTCTCACACATGTGCATTGATTGCTACGCGGGGATAAATTCCCAACCTCGCTTTTCCATGAACGTACGATATTCTTGAAAGGCTTTCCTTCCGATTTCTTCGTTACTCTCTGCAAAAATTTTATAGAGAGCACCTTCGGAGTTAGGGTCTTCTTTTTCCGTGAGATGAAGTATCGGCGGACAAAAGGTTCCATCGTCATCCTCGACGTAACGCACCCAAGAAATCGTGTAGTCCCTCATTTGAGTGAAGGGGTCACAGAGTTCCAAAGTTGATGATGTCCCCTCAAAGGATCCTTCCATAGGAATAAATGGGAGGTATACCTTCTTTTCAAGAACAATCTCATTTGGCGTCATGCTTGGATGCAATTCAAGCAGAATGTGCAGAATCAGTTCCATGATGCCTCCTTATTCAAAGATTGAAGCAGTTGGTTTCACTTGCATGAGATTTCCTCTCGGAGCAGTCGGTGGTTGAAATGAACAGATGCATAATACAACATGTGTTATGTGTCTGTCAACTCGAGTGGACTTCGACATCATTTTTCTGAACCAAGTAAAGCGTGAACTCGAGTATTTGGTATGGGTTTTAAAAGAAGAAGAGCTTAGAATGTGAGTATTTCCGCCTTATTTTGTTTACAGGCAAAAATATGCTATTATTTTTATTAACCTCATAGGTTAATAAAAATCTTTACTAACTTTACCAACCCATGCTAATATGGATATATCCTGGAAAAAAATCAAGGATAGGGAATTCGTTGAAAAGTACGCAGTCTCTAACCCAATAACTGCTCGCATTATGATAAATATTGCGGCGGCAAAGGATTTTTTGGATATTGTGCGACCGTCTGGTGGAAGAGCTCATTTTTTGACTGGAGTACTTGCTAATTACTTTGGCATAGACTTAGAGAAGAAAGGTAATGGTAAAAGGCTAATATGTAAGCCTACAGGCAACTTTCAAATTGTAAAAGGGCAGTACGTCAAAGAATCGATTACAGAGTTTGAGGTGGTCGATATTGATGATTATCATAAAAAGAAATAAATTATGCGAGAAACAAAAGATATAAAAGGTTGGGTCTCTCCAGTGGCAATTCATCCAGGAGAGTTTCTTAAGGATGCCTTGGAGGACTTCCATATGACTCAAGTTGAACTATCTGAACGTGCTGGGTTGTCTCCAAAAGTGATAAATGAAATTATAAACGGTAAGAACCCTATTACTCGTGTAACAGCTTTTAAACTAAGCAAGGTATTTTCTACGTCTGAAGAATATTGGGTTAATCTTCAGAATATTTACGATTCAGACAAAGCTAGATTGGAAGAGAAGAAACGTATTGAGGAAGACACACAAGAATATCTCCCTCAATTTGCTGAAACATATAAAGAATTAAGTCTAATAGGTATTACTAGTGGGAAAAGATGGATAAAGAGTAATTATCCAGAAATTGTATTAGAGCTTCAAAAATTTTATGCCGCAGACTCCTTAGGTTATGTAGTATCTCAAACATGTTCACAAATTAAGTATAGAAAATACACTAGAGATAATTTAAATCTATTTACTTTAGCAGCTTGGTTGCGTCTCGGTAAAATTAAAGCTCAGAAGACTGATATTCCTGCTTATAGCGAATCGAAACTTAAAGAGGTTGTTGAAACTTTGCCAAAATTATCACTTGAAGGTCCTAATATTTATCTTCCTAAACTTGAGTCAATTCTTAATGAATGTGGTGTTGTTCTTGCATATTTACCGAAGTTGAAAAACACACATGTACAGGGTGCGGCAACTTGGGTTGGTAAAGACAAAGCTTTAATTATGTTGAATGCTAGTAATAAACATGAAGATCGATTTTGGTTTAGTCTGTTACATGAGATGGGCCACATTCTTAAGCATTCAAAGAAAGAAGAGTTTATTGATTTAGGTGAAAGAGAAGATGAAAATCATGAAGAGGAAGAAGCTGATGAATTTGCGCAAGAACATTTAGTGCCTAATTTTAAAAAAGTATTTGAAGAAGTTAATAGTTACTCTAGTTTTATTCTCGGAATACAAACTCTTTCAAAAAAACTTCAGATCTCACCTTCTATTTTGGCAGGAAGAATAGCTCATGAGTTTCAGAAAAGAGGTAGAAATATTTATGCAAATCTTAATGGTTTTCTAGAAACAAGAATAAACTATTCTAACCTTGAAATTTAGATGGATTTTTTAAAAATTTAATAGAGGAATGTAAGAGCCTTTTTGAGAAAGAGAATGGCGTTATCTTTTCAGAGGAAGAAGCTAAAGAAGTGTTGAACAATCTCAGTGGTTTATTTCTTGCTTTTTGTAAAGATGAGGAAATGATAGCTGAGGCTGGCAAGAGGTTGGCTAAGAAATAGTGATTTTTGTGGACTATGATTTCTTGGTTTACATAGGAAATAATATTAAATTATAATACTAAAAAGCATTACTAGGAAATATCATCAAGAAAAAAATAACGAAATGCCACCCTTAACGCAAATTTCATTACAATTATAAAAGAGGCCTGAAAATTGTCGAAGTCAACAAATAAATTCAAGAGAATAAATCATGAATAGAATTTAAGAAATTGTAGACATTTTGGAACATCGCTTATTTAATAAAAACGTAATAAAGGGTAAGGATCAAAATAAATACCATAAGGGACAGAGAGCTGATCAAAAAAATAATAATAAAGAGAAAAAATTGGGACATTTGAAGAGTAAGGGGAAATATTAAGAAGCTAAATTAGATCCAGATGTAGATGTAGATATAGATGGAAATGAGGGAAAATAATGGGACAGGAGTGATGTTTCGGGGCGCAGATAAGAGTAGGAAAATGTGATAGACTCGGACAGAAATCGCTACAACGTGATAAAATACGAGAGATACAAGAAAGAAGCGTAGTAATAGTGTTCGATAATGAAGAATGAGGAGGATGCAAGAAACAAGCGAAAAGGCAAGAGGAGTAGGGAAGTAAATTGATATTCGCAATAGCCTATATATATGATAGTTGTTAAATTTAAAGATTTAAATTGTATACAATTTATATTGTGTTGATA
>CAZFKY010000057.1:0-2989 GCA_964519485.1 uncultured Candidatus Saccharibacteria bacterium
TTTTATATAACTCAAACAAAAACTCAATTCTTTCTTCTTTATCTTTAAATTTTCTGCCATAACAAGCATCTACTGCCCTATCTAGGTTATTATGAGCCTCTACTAATTCAGGTGGCATGGTATTAGGGTCATACAAATCAGCCAGGGAACTATTGAGAAATTTTAAACGACTATCTAGAACTTTTTGAGCGCATTCTTCTACTTTTTTCTTTTGCTCTTCTGTAAATTTTTCTGGCCAAGGAAAATTATTATAAACAAGGGTATTTGAATAACGATAATCACTTTTAATTCTTCCACATATATAAGAAATCCATGCCATATGTTGCATTGATTGTAAAATACCAAAATGATACAACGTAGCATTTGGTATTATGCTTGTTGAATTATTGGCAATACTATTTTTATCAAAAAAACCTAGTGGTATATAATCTCTATTTTCAGAAGAATGAAGTGGAATTAAAATAAAATCACTTTCCGGTTGTCTTATTTCCCCAAACAAAGCTGGGGTTTTTGAAAGTTCTTGAGTCTCTTTTCTGGTACTTTCACCCCGAAGTTTTTTAACGTTCTCTACTCTTTCTAAAACTTTAGGTAATGATTTTAAAACATTAGGATCAATATCTTTTAGCCACAAACAATACCTTTTTTCGTTATTCAAATATTCTTTCGCGCTTATTAACTCTTTTATATATTTTGCAGAATTTGGTTCTTCTTTAATAAAAATATCTTTCTCCTCTTCAGTGAAGAGAAAATTACCACCATCATTTGGCATACTGCCAAATACTATTTCTGGCACATCACAAATTGGTTTTCTTGTATTCTCGATAAACAAATCATCACCTGAAACCAAGTAAGCGTTAATATTAATAACCTCTTTTTCTTTTGGTTCTGACTTAATATTCTCATATTCATATAAATACTTTTTAGAAGTATCAAAACAAGCAAAACCAACAATAATACAATACACTGCAGCCACCCCAGGTGCATCATTGCTCCACTTGAAAGTTTGATGAGCAAAATGAATTACTACACCATATTTTTCCTTTAGTCTTTTCCAAAGAATGCCAACTTGTTCTCCTTGGCAAATACTGTTTGTAGAAACAAAAGCCGTTTTAATCTTAGTTCCAACCATATATCTAGCAGCTTTTTCGTACCATCCTGTAACAAAATCTAAATTCCCCGCACCTTTTTCTTTGTCGAAAAGTTTTAAAAAATTCTCTTTCTGTTCTTTCTCCATTAAACGAGCACCTACAAATGGTGGATTTCCTAAAATATAGTTAAGTTTATTTTTAGGTATTATGCTTTCCCACTCTGTGGTAAGTGCATCTGCATTTACAATACTTGCTGGCTCACGAAGTGGAATACGAGCATATACAGAACCGAAATATTTTGATAATTCATTATTCATCTGGTGGTCTACTAAATACATTGCAACCCTAGCAACCAAAGATGGAAACTCTTCAATTTCAATTCCATAAAATTGATTTACGTTAACAATAGACAGATCTTGTGCACCTAAAAGCATCATTTGACCTATTTTATCTTTTCGTTTTAAAACTTCTAGTTCTAACTTTCTCAATTCACGATAAGCAACCACAAGAAAGTTGCCACAGCCACAGGCTGGATCTAAAAAAGTGAGAGTTGCGAGTTTTTTATGAAAAATATCTAATTTTTTTGAATCAAATTTTACTTCATCAAATTCTATATAAAGTTCATCTAAAAATAAAGAGTGTATTACCTTTAAAATATTAATCTCAGATGTATAGTGGGCACCTAAATGCCTACGTTGATCTTTATCTATCACACCTTGAAACAAAGATCCAAAAATTGAAGCTGAAATCTCAGACCAGTCAGCCCTACAACAAATAATCAATTTAAGTTTTGCTCCAGCGTCAAGAGATACTGGACGAATTATATCAGCAAAAATTCCACCATTAATATAAGGAAATTTATTTAAATTTTCATCTAAATTTGTTTGTCGTTTTTCGCGTGGAGTATTTAAAACATCAAAAATATAAGCTAAATGTATGCCCAAATCTGAACCATCCACTTTGGTTTTTTCTTCAATATAATTTTTAAAAATATTTTTTTCGAATATTCCAGTATCATCAGCAAAAAGACAGAATAAAATTCTTATAAGAAAGACCTCGAGATCATGCCCTGAATAACCAGTCTTTGCAATTTCATTATGAAAATCAGCCATCAGTCTAGCAACTTCAACACTGGCAAATTCTTCTTTTTCGTAATTTGGTTTTGAATCGTAACCAGAAATAAAATCAAATAAATCTATATTTTTATATAGATCTTTAAGATCGAATTCTTTTTCGGAGTTTTTATCTAAATCACATATTCGAAATTTTGCAAAATCTGAAACTATAATATATCTAGGCAATTCGTCATCTTTTAAACCAGGAAAATAATCTTTAGCCTGAGAAAATGCTTTATCTAAACTCTTCCCTCTAGATTTATGCTCGGCCAGCATTACACCTTTCCATAAAACATCGATATAACCATTATCATTTGATAGTTTTTTTACTGGATACTCAAAAGAAGCAACACGTCTACGAGAAACACCAAAAACATTAAAAAAATCATCCCAAAAACTTTTAGCTTCCGCATCTTCACTAAAATCATTTTCCCATTCTTTTGAAAAAGCTAAGGCTCTATTCTTAATTTCAGTAACACTTAATATCATAAATTAGTCTATTGCTAACCAAACAAAGTATACCCCAAAATGACCCAAAAGAAAAACCTTAAATTTAGCCCTATTTGGTAATCCACAATATAGTGGACATTTGTACACTATGTGATATACTTATGGTATTAGGGCTTCGGCCTCCGAGATGCCCCACAGAAATGTGGGGCATCGATGCGTTTAGGTGAAACTTTTAAATGCACTCTGAATTCTCAAAAAGAAAAACCTGCCAGTGGCAGGTTTTTCGAGTTAATTTTAATTATTTTACTTCGCCGTCGTTTGGCTTTTCATCTTGAG
>CAZFKY010000058.1:0-2938 GCA_964519485.1 uncultured Candidatus Saccharibacteria bacterium
CGCGCCCTCGAAGATATCTATCTAGCAATACATACAAAATAAATTAATGGTGTGACCTTAGTCTCTTGATAAGATAAGCTATAAAATCTCTAGAATCTTGTGCTTGAGGAACATGCCTAGGAATTACATTGCCCTGTCTTTCTAATTCTTCAATGGTTATTTGCTTCTTCTTAAACTTCTCAAAACAAATCATATCGTAATCTGTTAGTTTTCCTACATCGACATGACGTAAAACACCTGTGGGATCATTCACTGCCAAGTCTATAATTTCACGACGAAATATACCCATCTGTGCTATCCTTTGCAATCTTTCTTGCTCTATAATTTCTGCGGCAGGATTTACGTATATCTCTCGTGCACCGTTATTGGGGATCTTTTCCATAATGTAATTATAGCACTAATATTTATTTTGCAATTTTATATAAAAATGGTATGATATTTCAACTGGAAGTTTTAATGGCCCTATAGTCTAACCAAGTTAAACTATAGCGGACAGCGGGTTTTGAAAACCCGTGATATCAATGGCCCTATCGTCTAACGGTTAGGACAGCGGGTTTTCAATCCGTCAATCCGGGTTCGATTCCCGGTAGGGTCACCGCCACCTAAAACAAGCCCACTGCTGGGCTTTTTTAGTGTGTGCGGTGAAGACGGAGGCATAATTCGCAAGCTTGCGAATAGCCGAGTCCGGGGCTGGAAAATTTGCGAGTGACTACGAGCAAATTATTGTGGCCCACATAAATATTGCACGCGTAGTGTTCACTATTCGGAATTTGGACGTCCGAACACTCACAAACATTGACTTTTTATATTTTTACTTTAATTTAAATACCTAGGAGGGGTTCCATGAGCCCAAGACGAGTGCACGGTGTAGACGAAATGAGAGTCTACACTTTCCTTGCCAGCTATTTTGGCAAGGATGTAGGCCAAGGAACCCTGCTTTCAGAGATCGCCGGTGAGGGGTTGGAATACCATCTCATCGCTCTCTGCGAGCTAGAGTTCCAGGTATTGATCCATCCAAAAGATCAACACCTGATTAAAAACGCGGGCAGACTCGCTCGCGAGATCAACAGGGCGCATAGGGTCGCCTAGGACACCCTACAAAGACCAGTGGGCCGGGATTTCACAATCCTGGCCTATTTACTTTTTATATAAATTTAGTATTTTAATTACAGAGGAGAGCGCATGACTTACGAAGAAGCCCACGCGCGCTTCGCCAAAGCGTTCCATAGAGACCCTGAACGTGCGAAAAGCAAGTTCATGGTGCTCAGCATGGCCAAGGATCACGAGGAAGCCCGGATAATCTGTGACTTTACATTCGGGCTCACACCTCACTGGGGCGAAAACATTGGCCACTACCTGCGCAGGGTTGTGGCTGGTGAAAAGGGCAACGAAAGAATGAAGCCCTTCCACGCAACCCATACCCAGGTGGTGCTGACTGTGATGGCGAAGCTAGAAGAAGTCGAAGTGGGGCTGGACGCAAGTCAAGCGCAACCAGTTCCCAAGAGCAGACGGACTGCTTAAAATCCGCACCCTCAGGGCCAGGTTCGCTATACGCGACCCTGGCCTATGTTTTTTATGATAAAATTAGACATGCTCAATCAACCCGAAAAAGGATATTACTATCACTACAAACACGACCCAAGTGGTGAGATAAACAATTATGCGTATGAAGTGCTGGGTGTAGGCCACCATACTGAAAAAGAAGAAGAATTTTTTGTAATTTATAAACCCTTATACAAAGAAGCCCTAGTATATAAAATGGGCAAGCTTTTCGACGTCCGCCCCCTTGCTATGTTTATGGAGAATGTCACCAAAGATGGCCAGACTTTCCCCCGCTTTCAAAAAATCACAGACCAAAATATAATTTCCAAACTCGAAGAAATAAAAAAAGAAATCTACTAGCCTAAGGCTAGTGTACTAAATATTGGAAAGTCTTTCGTGGACTTTTTTTATATTTCCATCAAAGACTCCACCTTTTTCGATGACCATCGTAGCAGACATAGCTGCAAAATCTCCTACCTTTTTAATATCATTAAAGAGTGAAGTGCCGTATATAAAAGCAGCCATATAGGTATCTCCTGCTCCTGTAGGGTCTACTAATTCTATAGGCGGAAAAGCTGGTATTTCTATAATGTGATTGGGGGTGAAAATAATTGAGCCACGAGAACCCCTAGTCACTATCACATTCCTGACCCCAATATATAAAAAGTACTTAGCTGCTTCTTCTATATTTTCTTTCTGTGCAGCAAAGAGAATTTCTTCTTCATCTAAAAATAAATACTTTAAAAAAGGCGCCACCTTGGATAAATTGTCTGGATTTTTCCTCACCGGCTTGCCATCTTCAAAATAAGTAAACAAGCCGAAATTATTTAATGCTAAATTACAGTCCTTTAACCTTTCAAAAACTTCAAATGGTATGTTTTCAAAATACAAAGGACCTAAGATAATATAATCGAATTTCTTTATCTCTTTTAATAAATTTTCATCCGGTCTAAAAATATTTGGGTCGTACTGAGGCACCACCACCTCCCTATGATCTGGATCATCTGTATTATATGAAAGCTGATGAATGATAGTTCCCTCTACTGGAAAATGTTTCAATTCTATATCTTTAAAATTATTCTCGATCAAATCTTTGTCTTCTTCACTATAAGTGCCGAAAACTTTAACCTCGGCACCGAGAGCTTTGAGAGCCTTAGCCACATAATAAGGCACACCACCGATGTAAGTATTTTTTACTCCATTTACTATGATTATGTCTTTGGTGATAGGTCCGAGTACGGCTATTCTCATACAAATATTATATACCTATCTTAAACGAACAACACCCCGCAAACCAAGGGTGGTCGCAGGGTGTAAAACGATATTAAAAGAACTTCTCCCCGCCGCGATCCTTTGCGGCGGGGTTGTGCCCGATCAGGCTTCAGCCTGCGAGCAC
>CAZFKY010000059.1:0-2929 GCA_964519485.1 uncultured Candidatus Saccharibacteria bacterium
AATCAAAATATTTTTGATAATTAAATAAAACATGCGGAGTGAATAACCCTGTTTCTTGGATCTTCATCAAAGTCCAAATCAGAGGTAGTGCTCCAAATTTATCTCTATTTCCTTCTGAAAACATAGGATGAAAAGTTCCTTCAGGAATTGGATTACCATCTCTTGTTGTGCCTCCACCCTTATATACACGTTGAATGCAAAATGAATTATTAACAACTACTAGGTCAGCTTTTTGGGAATCGGGCATTTCGTTTGAAGAATAAAAGTCAATAATTTGGTCAAGGGTTTTTTCAACTGATTGTCCAGAAAAAGCAAAGATAATTTTCCGCGGGAAATTTAAATATGTCTCGCGATTATTAAGTTGAGGGTTGATTGAATCAATCATGTCTTCTGGCATTAAAGGCACAGAGGCTAGATTCTTTAGGGCGTCTTCAAGTTCAGTTTTATTTAAGGTTGATTTTATAGATATAGCAGCCAGACAACCTTCTATTATTTGAATATTTTTACTGTTATCTGAATGCTGTTCAAAGTATGAAAACTTTAAAGAAAAATCATTTGCTACTATTATATCAATCTGTTTTGATGTATTACCTTTTAAATCAAAAATAAATCCACCGCGTAAAACAGAGCATCTTGGTGGTAAGTGTAGTTTAAGAAATTTTAAAAAAATATTTTCTCTAGCGTCCCCAACATCGGACATGTTAGGGAAAATACCTGAAATATTTTTTGTATTTGAAATCTCATCAGCAATCCCTTGAAAATATTTTTGGCTAATTTTTTGTAAAATACTTTCTTCTTTCATAAATATAATTTTGCTTTAGTTCTTAATTTAAGCACCTAGGTCTACTCCGATACTTTATTCTCTCTGCGGAGGCGGTGAGATTCGAACTCACGGTCCGGTAAAGGACGGCGGTTTAGTAAACCGCTGATTTAAGCCACTCATCCACGCCTCCGTTTGACATAGAGAGTCTAGCATAAAAAATGGAAAAAAGGCATAAACATGCTAGAGTAAATATATTACGTTTGGAGCCATGTCAGAGTGGTCTAACGTGCCTCTTTGCTAAAGAGGTAGGGGGCTTTATATCCTCCTCGAGGGTTCGAATCCCTCTGGCTCCGCAACAATACAAAAACACCCCGACAATCGGGGTGTTTTTGTTATTAAATATTTTTATATTACCAAGAAGCTAGAATAGCAGCCATGGTTGCGGTACACAATAAAGACGATACGAGCTCAAAAATCCAAAGCTTGTAAGACCTACCCATCCAGATTACTTCCATAGATGAAGAAGTCACGATAAAACCGAGCCATACCCAGAATGCAAAGATCATGGCTGTAGTTGCATCTACGAGACCATTAAAGCTGATCATTTGACCCAAAACAAAAGCAAAAACTATATTAGAAACAAAGTTCCAAAACATCTGACCATACATATCAGACATTTTTTCATTGCCAGTCGGAGTTATTTTAGCTAGCTTCATCCAAAGCTTGCCTGCGATAGGACCATGAACAAGAAAACCGACCACAAAAGCTGCTGCTGCTGCCACTAACACTGCCACAAAATTTACTGTTACCATATATTTTTATCTAATTAACTATTAATTTTATGATAAGACCAGTACGACAAAACTAGTATCACCATAGCTATAATTGGAAAGCCGAGTACTATACTCACTCCGCCCATAACCCAAATACTGACAAAAGCCGAAATAAAATCAAAACCAAAACCTGCATAATATCACTCTCACATATTATTTTTTCTTTTTAAAATCTGCCACTGCTCTTTTGACCATCTTACTAAGCACATCGACTTCTTTTTTTACTTTTTTAGAATCTTTGATGGCTTCTTTTTTTATTTTACCAGCCAAAACTTTAACTTTCTTTTGATTCTTTTTGCCATCTGGACCAAGGAGATAATACGCCCCTGCACCAGCCACAGCCAAGGTAGCCACACCGAGAGCCACTTTGCCTTTAGATACCTTCTTTTTTATTACTTTTTTCATATACAATATTCTATCAAATATAATATACTTAACAAATGAACCTGAGCGATCATATAGAAGAAAAATTTAGGTTAGACATAAATCAAAAAAAAGCTCTAAAAAAGCTAGGTATTTTTACAGTTGCAGATTTATTGTTCCATTTCCCTGTTCGCTATAGCGATATTAGTGAAGTAAAAAGAATTGTAGATTTGGTAGCCGGAGATACAGCCACCATCTATGGTAAAGTAGACAAACTTAAAACCAAAAAAGCTTTCCGCTCTGGCATACCGATGGCCGAAGGTGAAATACAAGATTTATCTGGCAAAATAAAAATCATCTGGTTTCACCAAGCTTACCTCGCCAAAATGATAAAAAACGGCGACAGTGTAAAACTCACCGGTAAAATAGCTGAAAATAAATCTGGAAAATATCTGACCAATCCTGAATTTGAAAAAACTCCAGACATGCCGATAGATTTTCACGACTCATTATTCCAGAAGCAGGTTGCTGAATTTTCGAGCAACAAGGCGGTGACTGCGCGAGGAGCGCAGAAAAATCTTTACCCACCGAGTGGTCTATCCTATCCCATTTATGCTGAGACTCGAGGCATTACCTCTAAATGGTTCTACCATGCGATAGATAAAATATTTAAAGATAAAACCCTAGAAAATATTACAGATTATATACCGGAAGAAATATTAAAAAAATACCACTTACCTTCTCTCAAAACTGCCTTGATTTGGATTCACACCCCAAAGAAAAAAGAAGATGCGGAGACCGCACGTAAAAGATTCGCTTTCGAAGAAGTATTTTGTATTCAATTAGAGCGACAACACGACAAATATGAATATAGGAAAAATAAATCGTTCAAAATATTGGAAGACAAAGAAAGTGTAAAAGATTTTCTAAATCGTTTTCCTTTTACCCCCACCAAATCTCAAATAAAATC
>CAZFKY010000060.1:0-2919 GCA_964519485.1 uncultured Candidatus Saccharibacteria bacterium
ATGCATACTGTAAAATTTCTCACTACTTTAGTAGAAAACCATGAGACCCTAATATATGTGATTATATTTTTTGGTGTTTTTATAGAGGGTGAGGTGGTGTCTATATCATCTGGTATTTTGGCGCACTTAGGGGCACTCAATATACCACTCACTTTGGCTTGTGTGTTTTTTGGAGGTTTAGCAAAGACCTTTGCTGGTTATTCTTTAGGTAAGTTTTTGTTCAAGAGGTTCAATCACAACAAGTTTTTCACTTATATGCAGAAAAAAGTAAAAGGTTTCTTGCCGAGATTCAAAGAAAAACCTTTTTGGTCTATATTTATTTCGAAATTTATTTTAGGCGCGAACCATATAGTGATCCTTTTTTCTGGTTTTGAGCGTATTGATTATAAAAAGTATTTAAAAGCTGAGATAATATCTACCATTATCTGGGCTCCAGGCATGGTGGCTCTGGGATATTTCTTTTCTTATACTGCTCTCCATGTCAGCCGGGAAATATGGCGTTTTTCTATGGTAGTCCTAGTCCTCTTTATTTTATTCATATTATTTGATAGGCTCATCTCTTGGCTCTACGAGATGTTCGAAGAGCTATATGACAACCATGAGTAATACAGCAAAAAAATTAATAACCCACTATGGATCTTTCCATGCAGATGATATTTTTGCTGCAGCTACTTTGTCTTTGTATTTTGAGAAAAAAGGTGAGGCTTTTGAATTTATTCGCACCAGAGATGAAGAAATAATTAAATCGGGTGATGTAGTTTTTGATGTGGGTGGTGTGTATGATCCTGCTAAAGATAGATTTGACCACCATCAGACGGGTGGCGCAGGCAAGAGGGACAATGGTGTAGAGTACGCATCTTTTGGTTTGGTTTGGAAAAAATTCGGTATGGATTTATGCGGAGATCAAAAAGTATTTGATTTTATAGATAAAAAATTAGTAGCACCGATTGATGCTTGGGATAATGGTTTTGATTTATATGATTTGAGGGGTGAGGTTTCACCATATTTGCTCCAGCATTTATTTTTTGCTATGTATCCTACTTGGAAAGAAGATGAGAATACTAAAGATGAAAGATTTTTTAAATGTGTGGAAATCGCAAAGCTAGTACTCTCTCGGGAGATAGTGCAAGCTAGTGATGCAGTAGAAGCCGAAGAAGAATTACTCAAAGCTTACAACAATACAGTAGATAAGAGAATAATAATTTTGGATCAAAATTATCCTTTTGAATTTGTTTTTCATAATTTTCCTGAGCCAGTTTTCGTGGTCTATCCTAGGAAGACTGATAATACTTGGGGTGTAAAAGTAGTACGCTCTGACCCAAAGACTTTTAGTAGTAGGCGCGATTTACCAGAGTCTTGGGGTGGCTTACAAGGCGAAGAATTTCAAAAAATTACTGGAGTACAGGATGCTATATTTTGTCATCGAGCACTCTTTTTGTGCGGAGCTAAATCTCGTGAGGGAGCTATCACCCTCGCCAAGAAAGCGCTTGGAGAGTAAAAAGTGCAAAGTTTATAAAGTGTAGTTTGTATGTTATTATACTTTTGTCTTTAAAAACTTTATAACTTTTAACTTTATAACTTAAATGGCATTTATAGATGAAATGAAGATCGAGGCAGAGGCTGGACAGGGAGGCAATGGTGTAGTGCGCTGGCGTCAAGAAAAATTTGTACCGAAAGGAGGTCCTGCTGGTGGTGATGGTGGCCGAGGGGGGGATTTTTATGTGCGTGCAGTACGAGATGTGCATATTCTTTCTAAATATAAAGCCAAGAAGAGCTTTGCAGCTATGCGTGGTGAAGATGGTAGCAATAAGAGCCTTCATGGCGCCTCCGGAGAAGATTTTGTTTTAGATTTGCCTATCGGTTCTACTATTACAAATTTGGAGACAGATGAATCTTGGACACTCGAAGAAGAAGGACAAAAGGTAAAAATATTACGAGGTGGCTACGGTGGTTTTGGTAATGAACATTTTAAAAGCTCTACTAATACCACACCTACAGAATCTCGCGAAGGTCAAGAAGGCGAGAAAGGTATTTTTCAGATTGAGCTCGAATTGTATGCGGATGTGGGTTTGGTGGGTTTGCCAAATGCAGGTAAATCTTCGCTCCTCAATTCTATAACCAATGCAGATGCCAAGGTAGGTGATTATGCTTTTACCACCCTTGATCCAAATTTGGGAGATTTTTACGGATACATCATTGCAGATATTCCAGGTATTATCGAAGGGGCTTCAGAGGGCCGAGGTCTAGGAGTAAAATTTTTGCGTCATATTAGGCGTACTAAAATGCTAGCTCACCTTGTATCTTTTGATGATGAAGTAGTAGCTAGGTCTCAGTATGGAGCTAAAAATTCTAGTATGATGACTCGCTACAAGCAGATCCGAAAAGAGCTCGAGAAGTATGATAAAAAATTAAAATTAGGTGAGAATGGTCTATCTACCAAAGATGAGATTATAATCTTGACCAAGAGCGATACCGTAGATGCTAAGGTGATCAAGAAAACAGTAGCAGAATTTAAGAAATTGAGACGAGGAGTGAAAGTTTTTACTCTTTCTCTTTTTGATGATAAAATGATAAAAGATTTTAGTGATGAACTGACTAAAATTTTAAAGAAAAAATAAAATGGCGAATAAATATTATCCGACAATAGGACTAGAGATTCACGCAGAATTAAAAACCAAGACTAAAATGTTTTGTTCTTGCAAGAATGATCCAGACGAAGAAGAGCCAAATAAGAATATTTGCCCAGTTTGCATGGCCCACCCTGGGGCTTTGCCTGTACCAAACAAAAAGGCTATAAAGGAGGTGATTCGTGTGGGTTTGGCTATAAATGGTAATATCGCTAATTTCTCAGAATTTGATCGTAAGAATTATTTTTACCCTGATATACCAAAAGGATATCAGATTTCGCAGTATAAATAT
>CAZFKY010000061.1:0-2786 GCA_964519485.1 uncultured Candidatus Saccharibacteria bacterium
CCTTATGGTAGCCTTTTGCTCCTCGCTAGATTTGAGAGATAGGTTTATAGAATTGGCTAAGATAATAGCCCTCAAGTCATCATTTTTTAAGACGATAATACCATCACGGATTTCCTTGATCGGTACAAACTCTTGAGTTGCTTTTGCGTTTAATGCCATATTATCTATTTTTCTTTAAATCTAAAACATCCAAACTCCATGCTAAATCTCTCAATTTATTACTATTTAGCCTTGATCCATTTTGTGCTTGATACATAGCTTTTGCTTCATCTGCCTTATTATTGCCAGTATTTTTTGATCTTTGCCAAATATATAATTTACTTTGAAAACTATATTTAAACATTGATTCTACCATATTTATAAAAGGTTTATTGTTTGGTCTGTAAAAAGCTAGAGCACCAAAAAATATCCCCAATATTACTATGGGTATAGAGCTCCACCAAAAACCCAAAAGTCTGTATAGAATAAAGCACAACCCTCCCCCACCTACGAGGTAGACGAATTGGCGGAATGTAAATGGTCCGAAAATTTTATCTTCTATTTCTAAAAATTGCGGCACTTTAAACTGCATAAGTATATTTTACTTTATAAACGCCGAAACAGCTACTATTCTGGAAGTTCGCGGTACGGATCTACCTTTGGTGTACTACTTGGTTGAACATTTTGGATGGAGTGATCTGTGGTAGTGGTGCTGGTCTTTGTAACCCCACCGAGCTTTTGGTCCAAGATGGTGGTGATCTTTATACCAGAAGGTGCTGTATTTATGACTGGAGATTTTGATGTTTGGTTATTTATTGTATTTTTGTTTCCTCCTTCTGAGATTTTAATAAATTCTTCTCTTATTTTTTGAAAAATTGATTTGTTTAACTCTTGGAGCAGTTCTTCCACTTGAGCTTTAGTCATACCCATTTCCTTTTCCAACCTTTGAGGGTAATCTTCTGAGCTTAGTAATCCACACAAAAGTAATTCAGTTTCAGTCTCCAGATTTCCTAATTGCTCAAAACTAAATCCCCTAGTTTCTCTCATTTTAGTGATTATACCTTTCCAATCTACTCTATCGATAGCAGTTTTAGTATTTTCACTTAACTCACTTCTAGCAGCATCTATTTTTATTTTTAATAAATCCAGTTGGTCGCTCATTTTATTTTTGTGGTTTGTTATCTTTTAAATATTCTTTTTGTTGCATATAGACAGCATAATTTCCTCCAGAAAGAATGAAATTTATACTTTGATCCCACTTGGATCCATTTTTCTCTATATTTTTCTTTACAACTTCTTCTAATATTTTTTGTATTGGGTTAAAAACTTTTTCTATCATTTCTTTTGCGATAGAAATAGATTCTTCTTTTGTTAGGTCATTTTGTATTTCCAAGTTTTTTGCATAATTTTTAAGCTCTTCAACACCCGTCAAAACTAGCAATGTCTCTACCTGCATATCATTTATATCTTCATCGGTAAGGTTATTTTTCTTTCCTATTTCTTCGCTAATTTTTACCCAGTCAACAGAAGCTATAGCAGATTGGATATCTGGTGTTAATTTTGAGAGCTCTTCTTTAATTGTGTTTTGTAATTCTTGCCTCATATATTTTAATGTCCTCCATGTCCACCCCCCGCATCGTGACCTCCACCACCGGCATCATGTCCACCCCCCGCATCGTGACCTCCACCACCGGCATCATGTCCACCCCCGGAGTCATGTGCTACTTCATTCCCTCCACCTTTTGGCATTTTTATCGCAGCTCCGGTTCTAATATTAAAGGCTGCTTGACGAGCACCCGCAAAACTATGTTGACCACCGCTAGTGATAAAGTCTTTTACTTGGCCTAGGCCACTCTCAGTCGTCTCTGCGTATTTCCACTGCCTCTTCTTGTTTTCATGTTCTACATGGTGGTGTGCATCAGGTATTACGAAGTCCTCATAGTCATTAATAGAGCTTGCTTTTTCAGCCCCAGTTCTTTCTTTTATTGCTTTAGAATGTTTTGCTACAGCTAATGCTGCTTTTGCTGCTCTATAGTCATTATCTCGATCTTCTTTATCTTTAGGTTCTGCATTTTCCCAGGCTGTTTTTGCTTTGTTGGCTGCAGCTTCTAGTTTTGCAATAGATTCGTCGTTTCCTCTAGCATTCTTTATTGCTGATCTTGCTATTCTTAAGGTGCGAACTCTTTCCGCTAGCCCCTTTGCAGCTTCTTCTTTCGCTATCGCATCTTTGATTTCCTGTGTATCTTCACTTGTTCCTGCAGCCCTAGCTGCTTTTATTAATTCTTTTGAAGTAGTGCCAGTTTTAGACATTGTATCTAGTACAGCAGCCGCAGCTTTTTGTTGTAGTAATGTTCCTTTTATTTGGTTGTCTATTTGAGCTACCTCATGCGCTCCAATGTTTAGAAGTTCTTGGGCTTCGCTTTCTACTTGGTTTAAGTGTTGCTTTAATTCTTCATCCTCCCCTACCTCCAAGTCTTTTGCTCTTTGTTGTCTCTTTGCTACTTGTCTCTTTCTTGCTTCTTCAAAACCACCAGTAGTACCTGCTCCCATTTTGAACCCAGTCGCACTTTCTAGTGATACTCCAGCTACTTTCACATTACGTAAGTCAAAGCTTCCCTTACCGAGTCCTTTTGCCGCATCTCTAAACATTTGTCCACCCCAGCCACGAGCTTCCCAGTTTTTTGCCCAGCCTGAATTTGCCACAGCACTACCAGCGCGTCCGACAGTACTGCGTAGCGCTATACTTGCACCAGCCAGTGCCGCAGCACCTGCTAGGCCTGCTACCATTTGGCCACCTTTTACTGCCA
>CAZFKY010000062.1:0-1396 GCA_964519485.1 uncultured Candidatus Saccharibacteria bacterium
ATACCTAGAATAGGGTGTGCTTTTAGTGCTCCTTTAGTGACAGACATAGTAGCACCGAAAGATGGGCTGACTTCGGTATTAGCTAGATTTAAACGATCTGGTATAAGACTACCGATAAACTGACCAGACATAAAGAAAAGCAAAGATATCATAACCACAGTAAATGAAAATGCTGGAAAATGAATTTTAGCTCCATCTTCTTTGGTGTGTGAAAAGAATGAGATCTTATAAACAAAGATAAATAGAGCAAAGAGACCTACGAGCTCCCAGACCAACATAAAGTTTACACAAGCTACGATAAACAAAGATACCAGCATCAAGAAACCAAAAATCCACCTTGCTACCTTAGTAATAGAGAAAAACTCAATCACAAACAAAGAAGCAAGAGCAGACAAACCAGCCATAAGACCGAGAGTATTCCAAGAGCCGATGAGATTATCTGTACTAGTACCTAAAACACCAAAAGAAAGCTTGGAGGTAAAATAAAATCTAAAAATCTGGAAAACTAATACGACTACTGTAGAGAGCAGAGTTCCAAAAAGAAGCATCTGTGCACTGCGATTCTCTTTGATCATGACTGAACAAATAAACATCAAAAGAAAAGCAGAGAACATAAACCAAAAAGTGCCTATATCAAAGATAGTACCAAAGAGAGATACTTGTTTTGCAGAAGAGAAAAGAGCCGAAACCAATACAACCAAAAGTATGGCCAAATTTGCTAGTACTATTTTAGAACGAGGGAAACTCACCTTGCCATCAGAAAACCTAGCCACAGACCAAAAGATGACTGAGATAGCCAAACCAGCTACCAACAATAAACCTTTTGATGTCTCGACTGGGATTTTAGTAAAAGGTAAAAAGAAAACTGGCAATAAAACAATAACTAAAAACAAGGAAAGATATGAAATTCTATCTAAAATATTTGACCACATAATATGTTTATAAAATTAATAAATGATAACGACTCTAATTCTTAATATTATACTACACAAAGCCAAAGACTTACAAGATAAAAAGCCTAGATTACTATGTTGATAAGTCTATTTTTTACATAAATCACCTTTTTAGGTGTTTTACCATCTAAATATTTATTAACTTGCTCATTTTTAAGAGCTTTGTCTTTTACAATTTCTTCTGTATCTTCTCTACTAACCATTATCTCTCCTCTCACTTTACCATTTATTTGGACTGCAATTTTAACCTCATCATCTACTAATAATTTAGGGTCATACTTTGGCCAAGGTGAAACATTTATAGATTTCTTTTCACCAAACATAGACCACAATTCTTCACTCACATGCGGAGCAAATGGTGCTAAAATTTGTAAAAACTTTTTAAAATCTTCTTTTGAAATTTCACTCTTCTCTGCCTCATTCATAAAAACCATCATCGCAGA
>CAZFKY010000062.1:1496-2779 GCA_964519485.1 uncultured Candidatus Saccharibacteria bacterium
GTATTTTCATTCCAAGTTATAGCTTGATCAAATGGGCCCATGAACATCATGTATAGACGAAAAGCATCCGCCCCATAGCGAGCTACAATATCATTTGGATTTATGACATTACCGCGAGATTTAGACATCTTCTCCCCGTCTGAAGCCAGTATGAGGCCATGAGATGTACGCTTCATATATGGCTCACTGGTATTTACTAGCTTTAAATCATATAAGAATTTATGCCAAAAACGAGAATAAAGGAGGTGGAGTGTGGTGTGTTCATTGCCACCATTATACCAATCCACCGGCATCCAATATTTCAACTTCTTTTTATCTGCAAAAGCTTTATTGTTCTTCACATCTGCATAACGTAAGAAATACCAAGAAGAACCTGCCCAGTTTGGCATAGTATCTGTCTCCCTCTTAGCCTTACCCTTACACTTTGGGCATTTGGTATTCACCCATTTTGTAATATTTGCCAAAGGACTCTCGCCATTGTCAGTGGGCTGATAATTTTTTACTTTTGGAAGCTCGAGTGGTAAATCTTTTTCTGGAAGTGGCACAATACCGCAACCCTCACAATGTACTACTGGTATAGGCTCGCCCCAATATCTCTGACGAGAAAAAACCCAATCACGGAGCTTAAAAGTGGTCTTCAACCTACCACCCACAAATTCTGTAATTTTCTTTTTTGCTTCTTCAGAAGTCAAACCATCAAATTTATCAGAATTTACCAACAAACCACCTTCAGTATATACAGAATCTTTTATATTACCCAAAAAACGATTCCATATAACTTCTTTTTCTGCCAAGTTTAAAAAATCAAAAACTTCATTTTTCTTTTTCCATAAAACTTTGTGCTTAGCTAATTCTTCTTTATCTACTTCCACCTTATCTCCATTTTCTAACTCAAAGTATAAGTATCTAAACCTAGCTAATACATTTACATTCTTCATTTGATGAAAGAAATGTATAAAAGAAAAACCTCCTATTTGACGAATAAACTTTGGATTTAAATAACCTGCTTCTTCTTTTATTTCTCGAATTCCTGCAGAAACAGGATCTTCGCCTTCTTCTATACCACCAGAAACCATGCTTCTGACATCGTGATCATTCCACTCTTGGCATAGATACTCATCTTTTTCCCAATGCTTTACTATACACATAACAGCATCTCTGTATTTTGTAGGAAATTCTGCGCGTGGTTGCTGTTCTGCTAATGGACTTTTAGTAACTTGCACCACAACTTGTTTAATCTCTAAATTATATTTCTTTGCAAATTCCCAGTCTCGTTCATCGTG
>CAZFKY010000063.1:0-2742 GCA_964519485.1 uncultured Candidatus Saccharibacteria bacterium
ACTGGAATGTCTACGGTATGGCTGGATTTTTCTGGCTTGGTTTTGTGGTGCCAACGCAAGTAAGTGCTGTTGTCTTTGGTGGTACAGAACCAAAATGGGTGGTAAAGAAAATTGCCATCATGGCCGGTGCTTCATTTTTGTGTCTCATGGTGGCTGCCGCTATCTTGCACATGATATAAAATAAAGAGGGGAGTGATTTTTTCTGAATATATATGGATAAAACTTTTGATAATAACCGCCAGCTTATTCTCAAGAGAGAAGAAGTTCTGAATACGAAAATTGATATTGGTGGAAGAGATATTATTATTGGTTTTAATGAGCCCGCATTCAAGTCTTCTTCTGAGGACGGAGGCATGCCTATGGATTCTAAATTAAATGCTCGGTTTATATCATATTTTTTGCCAGCAGTTGAAGTAGCACGGCAACAGACAAAAAGACCTCGATTGATCTTGGTAAGTGGCTTGAATATTGCTTTAAAGTGGAATAGCTCAAATGAAACGGAAAAAAAGATCATGACCATTAATAGTAATTTAAAGTTTGATTTTTTGAACCAATTCTTTAATCGATTTTTTCCAAATACTTTTTCTATTATAGAGTATATAATTGCCCAGGATCCTATTAAGATTGATGAAGATAAACTTTTAAAACTTTGGTATGCTATTGAACAAAAATATCAGAAAGAAATTTATGAAATAAAATTTCAGTTAGCACGGTTTAAAAGGCCAAAACTTTTCAATAGAGAAGTGATTTCTGAAGAAGGGAAAAAATATTTAGATTCAAATGATCCAGAATTATTAAATTCTTTTAAATATGCGATTTCCCATTTACTTGTATTAGGTGATATCAATTTTGAAGCAAATGTAATCCATAATCCTATTGGATACTTGTCTATTGGTGGTCAGCAAGAAAAAACTTTCAATATTATTCGTAGCTATGCTTATGAATTGCTCCAGTCTTATGGGGAAGAATTTTTTGGAAGGAAAATAATTACGAAGGATAACTTAAAGTTGGTCTTGGAAAATAAAGAGCATACACCTCCTGCGTATAATGGATACTTTCGTAAAAATGGTGATCGTTTATTTTTGGATGAAGTGACGTATGAAAATAATTATAATTTAGATTTTTATGATAATCATAAAAAATTAAAATTCGAGATGGAGTATATGTATGAACATTTGGTGCCAAAAAAAGATTATAAAAATTTTTGGGAACAACATCGTACACGATATTTCGAACTAAAAAGTCGATATAAAGAAGCCTATAATCTCGAACAAGAATTTTAAATCATGGAGAGGTGTCAGAGTGGTCGATCGTACAGCTTTGCTAAAGCTGCGTACCGCAAGGTACCGAGGGTTCGAATCCCTCCCTCTCCGCCTTCGCCTGCCGAAGCTTTAGTGTAGGTGGGCATAGTGGACTACTGTTTTTTGTGTTTTTATGCACTCATTGCATGGTGGGCTACGGCGGACAATGTCCGCATTATTAAATATACTTCGGAATGCTTGCTGAAACTAACAAAAGAAGATTAGAAAAAGAAATCCTGAATTTAATTAAATTTATATCTAAGGGTAGAGATTTTTTTTTCGATAAGACAGGTCTTTCTTATGGGTCCTCAGATAATTGGTTTGATCATTTTTTATGCAAAGAACTCTTTTCAAAGTATCCCGAATTAGTACAATTAGAATTAAATATCCAGTTACTATATGTCAAGCTATCAAGTTATTATCAACTAATTTCAAGTGAAAAGAAAATTACGTTGATAAAACCACGAAATGCGTTTGCACATGAATTAACAGATTTAATTTTTAATAAGAGAGTTAGATATAATTTTTTCTTTCATAAAGTAACAGAAAATTTTAAAAAGATTCAATTTATTTTCTATGAGGAAGTAAATGGTGAGACTGAGAAGCAACTTGTAACTAATTTGGATTTAGAATTGGATACAGATATAAATTATTTTTTTAAAATTATTGGTGCTCTAAAATAGAAAAAATAATCTTAAAATATATTTTGTGCCTTCTTCCACCATCACCTCTTACATCAAAACTTTCCCAAAAGACATTCAAGTCATTTTGGAAAAAATACGAACCACCATTCAAACCGCAGCACCAGAGGCACAAGAAGCTATTAGTTACGGCATGCCAACCTTTAAATTGAATGGGAAGAATTTGGTGCATTTTGCGGCATGGAAAAGTCATATTGGTTTTTATGCAACACCGTCTGGAAATACGGCATTCAAAAAAGAACTCTCGGTTTATAAAGGTGCCAAAGGATCAGTTCAATTTCCCTTGGATGAACCTATGCCTTATGATTTGATAAAGAAAATTGTTCTCTTTCGAGTAAAAGAAGTGCAGAAGAAAACTCGATAAAACTGGCTTTACTCAGCCCACCTATGCCCCTGTTTACACTGGGGCATATTTATTATATGATAAAAGTCTGCACTTATTCTATTAATTTTTATACATACTTTTATGAATCCAGTCGTTCACTTTGAAATGCCAGCGGAAGATAAAAATCGTATGGTGGATTTTTATGCCAAGGCATTTGGTTGGAAAGCGCAAATGCTTGGGCCTGAAATGGGTGAATACGTGGTCGTACAAACTACTGAAACCAGTGAAGACGGTATGGTCAAAGAACCGGGACGTATTAATGGAGGATTTTTTAAACGAACCAAACCAGATCAATATCCATCGGTAGTGATTGCTGTTGAAAATATCGAAGAAGCGATGAAAAAAGTACAAGAAG
>CAZFKY010000064.1:0-2677 GCA_964519485.1 uncultured Candidatus Saccharibacteria bacterium
AGTATTTTTTCGTATTCTTCTTGCTCTAATGTTTCTACTTCAACCAACTTGAGTGCAATAGCCACAAATGCCTTCTTGTGATCATGCAAAACCTTTTCTGCACTCTTTAGTCCATCGTTTATAATTCTAGAAACTTCCGCATCTACTTTCATCGAAATACTTTCAGAGTATTCTTTATTATTTTTATCTGCATATGGAGTACGACTATCAGCATCTAGGGCTACCGGACCTATAGCATCACTCATCCCCCATCTAGTCACCATCGCTCGAGCTAAATTTGTAGCGACTTGCAAATCACTAGATGGACCAGTGGTAATATCTCCAAACATCATCTGCTCTGCCACATAGCCACCGAGTGACATAGCAATGTCATCGATAAATTCTTTTTTAGATTGGAGTTTTCTTTCTTCGAGAGGAAGCTTTAGTGTATAGCCTCCAGCATTTCCACGCGCAATAATAGAAACCTTGTGCACAGGATCTGCATTAGGAAGCACAGAAGCCACGATAGCATGACCAGCTTCATGGTAAGCGGTAATTTCTTTTTCTTTCTTAGTAAGTAAATGACTCTTTCTCTCAGGGCCTAGCATGACCTTTTCAATCGCTCTTATAAGGTCAAACTGAAATACTTTCTTTCTGTTTTCACGCGCAGCTAAAATTGCACCTTCATTCATAAGAGAATAAAGATCAGCACCAGAAAAACCAGGAGTACGCTCTGCGATCAAAGTAAGATTTATGTCTTCAGCTAAAGGCTTTTTCTGGGCATGAATTTTAAGTATTTCTTCGCGATCAGAACGATCAGGTAAATCTAGCATAACCTTACGATCAAAACGCCCTGGGCGCACGAGAGCTGGATCAAGCACGTCTGGTCTATTGGTAGCAGCCATCACTATCACCTTATCGTTTGGTTCAAAGCCATCCATCTCTACAAGAATTTGGTTTAAAGTCTGTTCTCTTTCATCATTACCACCACCAAAACCTCCACCACGAGTTCGTCCTATGGCATCGATCTCATCTACGAAAATAATAGCTGGTGCCGCTTTCTTTGCCATCTTAAAAAGATCTCGTACTCTAGAAGCACCTACACCCACAAACATCTCTACGAATTCAGAACCAGATAAATGGAAAAATGGCACGCTCGCCTCTCCGGCTACTGCACGTGCGAGGAGTGTCTTACCTGTACCAGGAGAACCCATCAGCATCACTCCCTTAGGAATACGTGCACCTATATCTAAAAACTTTTTAGGGCTCTTCAAGAAATCTACGATTTCTTTCAATTCTTCTTTGGCTTCCTTACAACCAGCAACATCTTTAAAAGTGACTCTATTATTTTTGTCATTTGGATCTGTGATGCGAGCCTTGGATTGACCAAAAGTAAAAGCTTGCATACCTGCACCTTTTACCTGACGAGATAAATACCAGAAGAAAAATAAAATAAACAATACTGGAACCAAGAAAGGCATAATATTTACAAAATAATACATGAAGCCAGTCTCGCTCTTTACCTCGATCTCTGTATTTGCCAGTGCTTCAGGCTTTACTCCGTAATTGGTCAAAGTCTGAGACAAAGAAGAGTCTACCTCTTTTTTAGCAGTCTTCACTTCGTCATTTTTATAAGTAATAGTGAGAGCATCCCCTTCTAAAACTATTTTCTTTACTTCTCCGGCTGAAACATTTTTAGCTAAATCAGAAATAGATATCTGAGTAGGAGTTTTAGAGTTGTCGGAAACCACTAAATACAAAGCAGTCAACAACATAAAGATAAAAACTGCTCCTGCAATAGAGCTAGAAAAATTAGAATTTTTAGTATTCTTTTTACCTTTATTCCCTTCTTTATTTTTTGGCATTAAATTAAAATCCATTGCTATACATTAACACAAAAAACACCTGAAGAAAAGCGGGGTAAAAATTAAAAATTTGTGGAAGTGCGGGGAATCGAACCCCGGTGCAGAAGAGTATCGCAAAGAAATCTACATACATAGATCACTTTTTGTTTTAAATTAAAAAATTAAGAAGTGATCGAAATATTTTTTAATCGAGTTCTAAGTTTTAGTGATATAGTCGAACAAATATATCCTTATCCCGATAATATTATGCCTCTTCCTATATATCAGAAATCTATAAGAGAGACACCAGTCGCATTAAGCGAAAGCTGGAGCAAAGTCTGCCATACTAAAGTATGGAGATTTACTTGAAGTCAATTTTGCAATTAACATTTGAGCACTTTTTTACGAGCTTGTGTTCATCCTCGGTATGCATCGATGGCGAATGGTCAGCTGTCTAGGCCTGACACTCCCATATATTTAATTCACAAAGTTCTATTTACCTTTATACTCTCTACGTAGCTCGCGATCTCCTTCGCGTTTTTTAATAGTTTCACGTTTATCAAATTTTTTCTTTCCTTTTACTACTGCTATCTCGAGCTTAATTTTCCTATTTTTATTATACACTGAAAAAGGTACTATTGTCAAACTCTTATTTTTTTCAGTTTGAGCTAGCTCCGCTATTTCTTTTTTAGTTAAAAGTAATTTACGATTTCGAAGTGGATCATAATCTGTCTTGGTATTTTTTACTTGATAAGGAGGAATATTGGAATTAATTAAAAACACCTCCCCTCCCCGCACAATACAAAAAGACCCATCTAAGGACATTTTACCTTCTCTGATACTTTTAACCTCCA
>CAZFKY010000065.1:0-2655 GCA_964519485.1 uncultured Candidatus Saccharibacteria bacterium
AAGAGCCTTAGATACACCAAGGCCTTTATTATTACTCATATCTCCGTCTCGCAATTCCACAGCTTCGTGTACGCCTGTACTCTTACCCGAAGGCACCATGGCTTCACCCACTACCCCACCCCCAAGCTCGCAAACTACTCTAATGGTGGGGTTCCCCCTAGAATCTAAAACCTCTTCACCTTTGATATTTTTTATTTTTACCATTTTATAAAAGATTAAGTATATTATCTCCTTCGGTCATATGCTTTTTCGCTTCTAACACTAATTTCTCCATCACTATCACAACCTCGACAGGATGCTTGCCGATCGCAGTCTCATCAGAGAGCATGACGGCATCTGCTCCCTCTAAAATTGCATTTTCAACATCAGTGACTTCGGCTCTGGTAGGCTCTTCATTTTTTACCATTGAAAATAGCATTTGAGTAGCCACGATTACAGGTTTGTTTAATTTCTTAGCTGTCTTGATTATCTTATCTTGAATAAAAGGAATCTCTTCGATATGCACTTCTTTACCCAAATCTCCGCGCGCCACCATCACTGCATCTGCGTTTTCAATAATAGGATCTAAATACTCTAGTGCTTTTTTTCTCTCAATTTTAGCAATTACTTTTATCTCACTACCTAAATCACTCAATAATTTTTTACACTCTAAAATATCTTGCGGTCCACCCACAAAAGACACTGCCACATAATCCACCTTATGCTCCACTGCAAATTTTATAAACTCTTTATCTTGAAGTGTGATAGATGATACTGCCTCTTTATCATAAGTATGAGTCATGTTTTCTTGCACCCGCGGACCAGGCAGGTCTGCAATTATCGGTATATAACGATTAAGCTCGTTGCCAATTTTCCTGACAATATTTATCGTGTCCACTTTGGCATCAATATCACCCCAAGAAAAATTGAGTCGCACCACCCCAGCCCCACACTCAAGCATCATCTTTATGGTCTCATGTTTTAGTGAAGCCGGACCAATAGTAGCCACTACCTGTGCTTTTTTATTTTTATTATTTTTCTTTATTCTATCTGTTTTTCTTATTTCTTTATTAATGACATGGCCTTTATCATCTAAATCATAAATAGAAATAACCTCAAAGGGTACTTCCAGCTCCGCCACTTTTTCATCAGGAATATTTTCTATATATTTAGTGAGAGCCCGAAGTGAATTGCCATGCGCAACCAAAAGTACATTCATGCCTTCTTTTACTTTCGGCAAAATTTCGTCTAAATAAAATGGCACTGTGCGTTCGTAGACCATTTTAAGTGATTCACCATTTGGTATAGGGTAATCCCAACTGCGACGCAATTTTAAAAATTCTTCCTCCCCCAAAAGCTTTTCCATCTCCCATTTATTTTTTCCGGTGTAATCCCCATAATCTCTCTCATTGAGAGCAGCAGAATGCTCGGTCGGTACTGTGTACTGCTCACACACATTTAGCATGCAAGACAAAGTCTCAATAGAACGCACCTGCATAGAAGCAAAAGCATAATCTATCTTTAGATCTTTCACTAAAAGACCAATGTCTTCGGACTCAGCAAAACCATGATCGGTCAAATGCCTATCTCTTATGCCTGTCCAAATGCCGAGCTTGTTCCACTCCGATTCCTGATGTCTAGCAATGATTAATTTTCCTACCATAATTATTTATTTACTTTATTGATAACTTCTTTACCCTCAAAAAAATCTATGATATTTTGTGCTGCTATTTCAGCCATCTCATTCCGAGCTTCGAGGCTGGCCGAGGCTATATGAGGAGTGAGAATAACATTTGGTAAATTTAATAACTCTGGAGTAATGGCTGGCTCAAATTCAAATACATCTAAAGCCGCACCTGCCATAACTCCACCCTTCAAGGCCTCCGCTAAAGCTTTTTCATCTATCACAGGACCACGAGAAGTATTAATTAAAAAAGCACTTTTTTTCATGAGAGGAAAATTTTGAGCATTGAGTAGATGAGTAGTGGTAGGTAAAAGTGGTACGTGAAGAGAAACAAAATCTGACTTTGGTAAAAGCTCTTCTAGAGTCTGGCAAAATACTGCACCGTATTCTTTTTCAAAATTCTCATTCCTGTTTACATTATTGTAAACAATATTTAAACCCAAACATTTTGCATAATAAGCTACCCTCTCTCCTATCCTGCCAGTGCCAACAATGCCTATAGTTTTACCCGAAAGAGAAGTACTAGGGAAAATCATTGGTTCCCAACCTTTATATTTACCAGCACGTACAAACAAATCCGCCTCCACTATCCTATTTGCGAGGGAGAGCATCAATGCAATCGTGTGCTCGGCGACAGCTTCACCAGAAGCCATAGCGGGAGAATTTGCCACCACCACACCCCTCTCCTTAGCTTCATTTATATCGATATTATCAAAGCCACTAGCGTAGTTTGAAATTATCTTTACACTAGGTGCCACCAGAAAAACATCTTTATCTATGTGATCGGTCAATAAAGACAAGATAGCATCGTAGGGTTTTTTACTAAGAGAATCCAATAATTCTTTTTGAGTCAAAACTTGATCAAGTGGATTCACATCTACTGTATAGCCATGCTCCACAAGTTTACTTACAGCAATTTCAGGAATTTGCCTAGTCAAAAATATACTTTTACTCATAAGCTCATTTTACCACTTATTATTAAAACTGCATTA
>CAZFKY010000066.1:0-2609 GCA_964519485.1 uncultured Candidatus Saccharibacteria bacterium
AAATTCTGGTGAATTTTTCGCTCGGACTACGGCGCGTCCGCCTGCGTAAGGTTTTTTAAAACATACTTTGTTTTTAAAATATACTTTAGTTTAATCTACAGTTCTAAAAGCTTTTTGTAAAGCTCGTAGGTTGCCCGAGCGTCTGAGAGCGCAGTATGAGCATGCTCATTCACAATACCAAAACGAATACACATCTCACGTAAAGAAAAATGATCGAAAGTAATATCATTGTGAAATTTCGCCCAAGCAATAGAAATAGTATCTAGCTTATGATAATGCATCGTATTTTTTATATGAGTTTTAGCAAAAGCATGCTCTAGGAAGCCAGAGTCAAAAGCCACATTTTGACCTACCATGATAGCTTCCTTGGTTTTATTAGCCAAAATCTTTATACCTTCTTTTAAAGACACTGCATCCATCCAATCAGTATCATTATAATGATTTATCTTCATTGAGGTCGGATCGGCATATTCTAGATGCTCTGGTTTTATTTTTATTTCAAATTCTTCTATCACTTCCAGTTTTGGATTCGTAAGTACACAACCAATCTGAATAATCTCATGATCAATCACGTCCAAACCTGTCGTCTCTATATCAATAAAGGCAAAATTATGTTTACGCATATTATCTTAAATATTTATTTATATTGGCTTTATGTTCAGCGAAAGTTTTAGCATAGTGAATATTGCCATCCTTGTCATGTAAATAATATAAATAAGGAGATTTCTCAGGATAAATAGCAGCTCTAATAGCCATCAAGCCTGGATTGGCAATAGGTTTCTGAGGCAAACCTTTAACCTTATAAGTCTCAGGTGCTGCATCCGCTTGAAGAGGCATACCGATCGCAATCCGGTGCCACAAAATACCTGCTATAATTTCTCGATCGATATCACCCTTGGATTCTTTTTCCACAATTGAAGCCATTTTAATCATATCTCCTTTACTCTTGCCGGACCGAACAATATCCCCATCAAGGCTAGATATTTTTTTATTAAAATTATCACTCAATGATTTCAAAACATCTTCCTCTGTCGCAGTAGTGAAGAAAAAATATGTATCTGGGAATAAATACCCCTCTTTGTCTTTTGCTAAAACTAAAAATTCTTGTTTATTAAAATAAGATAATCTAGAAGAACACGCATCTGCTATGTCAGATATATTGAAACCTTCTGGAATAGTAATCTTTACTGGAGCCAAGTGCCTCTCGCCTCTAGAGATTCTCCTCGCTACTTCAATCAGAGATATTTTATTATCAAACAAATAATCGGCTGAAATTATATGTTTATCTCCCCCATACAAAACCACAAAAGCTTCAAACAATACTCTGGATCTTATGATATGTGAGCTCTTTAGATTAAAAGAGACACTACGCAAATTTGCACCATCTCCGACATTAAATATACTGCCGACTGGAAAATCTTTTGGCGGTGATATAGTCAGAAAATAAAAACCAAATAAAAAAACCAAAACACCTAAAATGTAAAATAAAAACTTCCTAAAAGTTTTAGGTTTGGAAAAGTCACCGTTGGTATAGATATGTTCGCCTAGTCTATCGTTGTTTTCCATATTAGATAGGCAAATTTGTAGGTGGTGAAGCTTCTTTTGATTCAATACGCTCCAAAGTAGGCACCTTTAAGATCTGACCTGGGAAGTGCCAGAGGGTCGCTATCTCTTCTGCATTGAGTACATAAGTCGGTGGGTGGAAATATGGCAAGAAGAATTGCTTTATTATAAGCTTTGAAATGGTGCCAAAATTATGATCATTCAAAAAATGATGGCGGAGTGGTAAATGAAAAAAACCTCGCTCACGATATTCATGGAGCATTCTGTCTGCTAGCTTCATCACACTCTTCTTAGACAAACCAAAGAATTGACTACCAAAGGCATCACCCTGGGTAGAATTTACACGTTTTAATTTGTTGCAATCTGGACGAGCAAATTGACGCATGATGAGACGAATATTACGTCTATTATTCAGACTAAAAGCTTCTTTCTTGGCTACATACATAAGACGAATACCGGTATCAAAGCCGAGCTTACCAGTCTTGGCAGACATAGCAGTAACTAAATTTTTAAAATAATCAGGCACACGTACCTCTTTTGCATAAGTACCATCTGGACGCTCGTGAAATCTCGTATAAGGTTTAAAAATATTTTCAATTTCTATTTTTGATTGCACCACCCAATCATGAGTACCGAGCCAAGTACCGGCAGTTTTATATCTTTTTTTTGATGGAGTAATAACAATTTGAAGCCAAGCTTGCTCCCCTTTACCTAAAGAACCGAAAAATTCTACAATTGGTGAAATAGGGTCAACTTTAAATTCTTCTTTAGGGTCTTTATCAAGACCAAAATCCACATAAGTCTTTAAAGGTAAAGCTTCAGGATTTTTTAAAGCAAATTCACAACCCCAAGCATTCCAAGCACTCTTTTCATTGATAGCATCTACAGCCAAGGTGTAATCTTCCACCTCACGCACTTGAGATTGAGGATATTGAGCATACATCTGAGTCTCAATCAGAGATTTGATACGAGAAGGGGTACGAATATAAAAATGAACTTGGCCTTCTATGGAAACAATTTCCAAAGAAAACCAAAACCACACTGCT
>CAZFKY010000067.1:0-2589 GCA_964519485.1 uncultured Candidatus Saccharibacteria bacterium
TGATTCCACTCTTCTGTTCCAATAATTCCTCTATTTGCTTTTCATACACTTCAACCAGAGCTTCCGTTTTTGCGTTCACAGCTCTGTCTGATAGCTGTCTTATTTTTTCATCAATAATTGAAACCTCTTTTCTGCGTTGTTCAATACTGGATTCGTAATACTTAATTTCTTCATTCCACGCTCTTTCAAAGATTATGTTTATGAGCGGGTCAACTTCTGATTTCAATTTATTCCTTTTAAGGCAAACTTTAAATTCATTTTCGACTTCTTTTCTGTTAAGAGACTTCCCATACACAGCACACCCCTTTGTATGACACACGTAATACGCATAGCTTTTTGGTCTACCTTTTGAATTACCAGCCGTTAAATGACCATCACAATGCGAACACCTCAAAAGACCTCTCAATGGGAAATCTGGAGATATGTCTACTCTTATTCTTTTTCCAGTATCCTCCTTTCCTGCACGCTTTCGATTAAGCTCAAGAATCTCTGCTGAAATTATTCCTTTATGTTTTCCAACACGTCTCTCTACATCCCACGCAAGATATTCTATGAATCCTGCATAAAATGGGTCTAAAAGTATCTCTGTGAATTTATCTATGTACTTCTCTGGACTTTGATTCTTCCAAAAACCATTTTCTACCAAGAATCTGCAAGCATCGACTTTTCTTACAAACAATCCTTTTGCGTATCCTTCAAGAGCTTCTTTTAAGATTGAAGCGTCTGGTTCAAGAGGAATGGAGATTGTTCCGTGTATTGGGTCAGGGGTCATCTTGTAACCTCTCTTAGAGCCAAAAGCCCAATATCCAAGCTCCAATCTAGATTTCTGTTTTTGTACTACCTGACGACCGTTCTGCTTTCTCTCAAGCTCTGCCTGTCCAGCCATTACCAATTCTGCAAATCTTCCTTCTGGACTTTCATCAAAATTATAATTTAAACAACGAAGAAGAACGTTTCTACTTTCAAATGCTGTTCTAAGCTTGAGATGAAACTCAACATCTCTAGCAAAGCGTTTTAAGTCATCAAAAACAACCACAAAACGCTTATGCGGTCTCTTGTCGATATATCCCAGCAACTCACGCATAGCGGGTCTTTTCATAAAGTCTCCACCACCTGTGAAGCTATCTCTGAATATCGCATCTGTTGCCAGAGGTATGTTAACCGCCTTTAAATCGGCAATACAACGTCCTACCTGAGATTTTAGACCAGAACCTTCAGTTTCCTGTCTCTTGCTTGATACACGAGCATAGATAAGTCCCTCTCGTCCCTCGTACGAGTTATCCTTACCCCTTTTTCCAAACGAACCTATTGGTCTAGCTTTGCTCATTTTGTAATTGTTTTAAAGCCACAATCGCTCTGTATATCCTGTTTTCAGTGGCTGTCTGGTATCTAGCGAATAAATCAAAATGTTCGACCGTATAATCCAAGCTGGGATTATATTCATAATGAGCGGGCTTAAAGACTTCTAAATCACCTTCCGCTCTTGTGTATTTAGAAGTTAACTGCTTAATTTTTTCAGCTTCTGATTTAGCTATACGAACTAGCTTAATCATATTCAGAACTATTATCTCAACCAGCATTTCCTGGGTTCTACCTATTGGTCTTAAATCGTCTGAAACTTCTTGTAGAAGCTCTTGATAATCAACCTTCTCATAGTCCGTAGCAGATTCACGAAGAATTGAATGTTTTTGGGCATTGTACTTACTAATCTGTTTTCCAGATTCAGTTTTAACTCCGCCTTTATTTTTTTGTATTATTTCGTTTGACATATTTTTCAATTTCATTTCTTGCTACGTTTCTACAAAAAGCAGTTAGAAACTCGATTCGACTCTTTATCAATTCCTCTGGAGAGGAGTAGTCCGAAAGTATCTCTCGATACTCTTCTATTGTAATCATCACTCATATTTCGTTGTGATGAAGTCCCAATTTTTTTATTGATAACTGACATCTGTTTCATAAATACCCCAGCTTTTTTGCTGATAGTAAAAGTTAAAACTTCTTTTTCTTTGTTACCTCTGCGGACTGTTCTCTACCTTTTTCAAACTTCACAATCACGTCCGCAAAATCTCCAAGCTCCTCAATCTCTTTCTTTATACTCCGAATATCAGAACCAGAAATAATCTTACTTGTATCTAAACTCTTCATCTTCCCACCTTTTAACTTTACTGAGATTTTATCGACATTTCCGTTCCTTACCGTATCGACCAAATCTCTCTCCTCTGACGAAAGAGAGAAGAGTGATTCTGGCTTAGGAGAAGTTAGATTGAGGGATTTGAGAACCTGCTTGAATGAAACCAACACAAGACTTCTAGAGCCAAAAATACCTTTGGCACTTTCTATATTCCTTGAGAAAGCTAGACCCGACACTCCATCTGGCAAGACCGCAAGATAGGAGTCCATCTGACTTGTCTTTGCTTTCATCACATAGTATTCAAACCACGGATAGGTATTTTCTTTCTCATTCCAAACCATCGTACTTTCTCGAACCTGTTTAATTACATCCAAGGAAAGACCGAACTCACGTAGACTTTTAACAACGTGAAGCCATACTATTTCTATTAGACTAAATTTTCTCCATCCATCCCCAAT
>CAZFKY010000068.1:0-2510 GCA_964519485.1 uncultured Candidatus Saccharibacteria bacterium
AAAATCGAAAATGATAATAAGAGTGTAAACGTAAAGCGTGGACTAAAGGCAAAATGTGAAATGGGTTATTGGCCGAGTGTAGCTCCTACGGGATACTTAAATTCAAAGAATAGGGATCAAAAAGGGGTTGTGTTTGTAGATCCAGATAGAGCCCCGATCATAAAAGAAATGTTTAGAAAGGTGGGGCAAGAAGGATGGAGCGGGAGGAAATTATTCAGATGGCTTAAAGATATTAAATTTGTAACTCGAAATGGAAAACCTTTAACCTTAAGTAATATCTACGTAATTTTAAACAATCATTTTTATCACGGCACATTTGAGTATCCGAAAAATAGTGGCCGGTGGTTTACCGGAAAGCATATTCCACTTATCAATAAAGATCTTTTTGATGAAGTGCAAAGACAGCTTCATTTACAACTTAGATCGCATACTAAAAATAAAGAGTTCGCTTTCACTCGCATGTTTACGTGTGGTGCATGTGGTTCGGGAGTAACTGCTCAAGAGAAATACAAAAACTTAAAAGACGGATCTATAACTAAATACATTTACTATGGTTGCACAAGGGCCAGAAATATTAATTGTAAGGAGGGTTATACCGAGGAGAAAGTACTGATTCTGCAGTTGCTTGAGTTAATGGATAAAATTGATTTAGATAAATCAGGTATAAAGAAAAAGCTTGAATTTGAGATAGAGAGGCATAAGAAGTTTCATTCTGGTATCATGGGAAAACCTGAGGAAGAGTACCGGGCCAAGGATGCTGACATACGTAACTACGCGAAATATCTTTTTACTGAAGGATCAATGTTTGAAAAGAGAGATTTATTATCATGCCTAAAAAGCAACATAATTCTAAGGGACAAAAAGATAGAACTTAGGAATTAATTTTAAAATCCATGACACTTTTTATACTTCTTATTGCTACCACAAATACATTTATCATTTCGTTCCATCCCGTTATCTTTTACATTCTGCGCGAATTTTAAATGTTCTTCAGCACTGCGAGCCATAGCGACCACATCAAGTAAATATGGAATTCCTAACATATCGTGGAAAAGGTTGTTTATGTGCTGTTCTTTTCCTTTTATTATCTCAAAAAAATCAACAGTTTCTTGTTTAAATTTTGCATCCAGTAATTTTCCTTCAACAAAGGGATGTCCTGCCAGAATATGCAAAAGATTTGATCCTTTTACTCTCAATAAATAGAAACGATATGAGTGACCATCAGTAAAAGCGAAGCTATTTTTCTCAATGATCAAACCCAACTTTTCTGACATTTGTATAAAAGGAATTAAATCTGGGTAGTTTTTGTGCCAGACAATGTCTGGATTTATAAAAGATCTTTCTGGTACTAATCCATAGTTGGCATAATTAACAGAATGAGCATCCACAATTTTTGTTATATTCTTACTTAATAGATCTTTTGAAGCATCGTTAATCTCCAAGGAGCCATTAATGATATGCCTTTTGCGAGAAAAAGAGTAGAAACCAAAATGGTTATCTTTCTGGGGTGACTCAGGGTTATTATAGACAAAAATAGTGCGTAGATATTTGCCTTCATCTAATATTCCATCTGCGCTTAATCCCACACGGGCATCGGCAACTAAATTAGCATCCATAAGTATAAAGGACTGAAAGGCAGGAGCAAGAGCCTCAATTGCCCCGCTCAAAGATCTTATGTCACTTTCTTTTGCTGAAGCTGGAGAATCCGTAAACTTAGTTATGGCATTGATAAGTTCAGCTCGTTCTTTGTTCGAAAGATTTGGATAATAAGACAATCCAATTTTTGCGCAGATTTCTTCTTCGCTTAAATCTAACAAGTCATTATTTCTTTCTACTGCTCTGCAGGCTTTCCAAAATCTCATTTTGGATGAGTTATTTTCTTCCTTCAAATACTTTTCTAACTCATCAGTAAGAAGAAAGTTTGGGTCTTTAATAACCTCGGAAAAAATATTAGTATTTAAGGAAATATTTGATAACTTGCCGGTAAAAGCATCCCTTCTTTCCCCTGAAAGTTTAAGTGCATATTTTAAATAACTGAAAGCAGCCTTAGGTTTATTTAGTAAAAGATCCTCCCAGTCTTTAATAGCGGCATCTCCACCTTTGTCATGGATATTAAATGCTTGCATAAGGTGAGCAAATCCTTCTTGCGGGTCATACATATCATCGTGTAATCTTTTGCGAGCTTCGTCGGTTTTAATTTTTTCTACAACTAATTTTTTAGGGGGTAAACAATTTTCATCTAGTATACTCATAACAGCTCCTTCGTTTGTATAATGCGAAAGGTAATAATGAGTAACTTCATGATTTAATACTGGTTTGTCATCATCAAAAAGATGAGATGGTAAGTCAATGCTAATATTGTGTAACTGTGTGTGGTATTGTCCTCGAATCGGCATAATAACTAATATAACAAATGAACACTAAAAAGCACCCTAATCGGGTGTTTTTTAGTTCTGAATACTGCGCTCTCAGCAGGTATGTCGTGACTGAATAGTTATCTGTTTAGTTTC
>CAZFKY010000069.1:0-2495 GCA_964519485.1 uncultured Candidatus Saccharibacteria bacterium
GAATTTTTGTGAACTTTTGGTTTAGCATTATCTATCTCAGATTTATTATTGTTGATCAGATTATAAATATTTTTATAGACATCTCCTTCAAAATTATTTTGAGCGATTTTCTTTTGAAGCTCTACTGTAGTGAGAGGTTTTACTACATACTCATTGCCATCTGCAAAGACAACCTTGGCTTCTACTATATAATCCTCTGTCTTGCCGTATTTTAAAGTGCGCTCACCCGCGGAATTGTTGCCATACATGCCACCCATGGCATTCAAGCTCTTAGAAGCTGTATAACAAGGCAAGATCATGCCCTTCTCGAGAGTGATCTTTTCAAAATCTCTGTAATACATTCCTGGCTGGACCGTAATAGACGAAGCAGCATCAGCAAAATTTGATCCGTGTCGGAGCCCGCTTGCGGGTAAAGCGGGCAAATTTTGCTGATGGTGCGGAGTTGAAGAATTCTTTAGTTTCTTAGGAATACCATCCCCAAATTTAATCATATGATTCATATACCTAGTGAAATCTAAAATCAAAGATTCACCAATGGCCCCACCAGACATACAAGTGCCAGCACTACGCGCAGTGATAGAAAGATCAGGATATTTTATTTTATTTTTAGCCACCCATTTTACGAGCTTTTTTACATCATCTGCATCATGTGGAAAGAGCACGAGCTGTGGTCGCACTTCGAGAAGTGAGGCATCATGAGAATATTTTGTGAGGGTTTCTTCACCATCTTCTATATCACCTCTAAAAAATTTTCTAATTTCTTCTTTCATTAACCTAATTGTACCTCATCTCCATCTCCTTTGAAAGAATATTTATCATCTTCTACTAAAATCCCCTCACCATCACGAAGAATTCGTAGTGGATATTTTAAATTTTTCATTTTTTCTTGTACTTCTTCTTTCTGCTCATCCCTATAATGAACCTTGAGTACAAAAGGAACATAATTAAGAGCAGTGAAATCTAAAACACCATATCTATCAATCGCACTATCACTCCAATTAGAAACCTCGATACTAGGACACATCACATATGACCCTGCACTAGTACCTATATACACTCCACCTTTGTCTAAAAATTCTTTTATAATTTCAGCAAAACCAGTCTCTCGTATTGTTTTTAATAAATAAAAAGTATTACCGCCTTCTATGTGCATCACATTTTTACTTTTAAAAAATTCCCTTAGTTGATCTTTAGTTTTATCTTTTATGTCTATCTCCTCTAAGTGGTAAACATTTTCTCTAATCTTGGGCATTATCTCATCCTGCACTCGCTCACTAAAATTCCGAGCTCCTTTGGAAGCGGTGGTGACATAACCTATATTCATCTGGTCTTTAGGTATACCAGTCAATTCATAACCGTATTTCAATAAAAAACTTAAGTCTGAACCTAAAATTATTTTCATTTATTCATATTTGCCTACGGAGGCGAGGCTATTCTTTTTACACATTTCAATTAGAATTTTTTGAGCACCGACTATATCAAGAGGATTCTTTGCCCAATACTCCAATACTGGATTTTGAATACCTCTACTATAAGAAAAAGTAAGAGCCCAGGGTAGATCACCTTTTTTATGCATAGCATTTAGATTTCTTGTGGCATCAAGGTCTCTCTGACCACCAGACAGGAACACGATACCTCCTATATCAGTAGGCACATGGTCCTTCAAACATTTCAAGGTCATCTCTGCTACTTCATCTGAATTGGAAGGCTTTACTGCCTCTTTACCTGCGAGAACCATACTAGTCTTTAGTATTACTCCTGGAATATAGACACCTTTCATTACCATAGCTGGAAAAAGAATATCCAAATTTTTTGCAGTTGAGGTAAAACATTGCTCTCTGGTATGGGAGCCATCAAACACAACTTCTGGCTCACTTATCGGCACGATATTTTTTTCCTGACACATAAGAGCGTACTCAGCCAAAGACTCTGCATTCTTTTGCATACACTCCATGCTCGGTAAGTTTTCACCCACAGTATAAACTGCGCGCCACTTAGCAAATGTTGCACCCATATTGTGATACTCCTGCAATCTCTCTGGAAGTCCAACTAAACCATCAGTAAATTTTTCTCCTTCATGTCCTTCCAAGTCTTTCGTACCAGCATCTACTTTGATACCCACATCTACACCTTTTTTATTCATAATAGATACAAAAGTCATTCCATCTTTTGTACTCTGTCTTATAGTTTCATCAAATAAAATAATTCCTGAAATATAACTCTCTAAGTTTGGAGCAGAAATTAAAAGTTCACGATAAAACCGACGATTTTCTTCTGTGGTAGCTATACCTAACTTTTCAAATCTTTTATTGCAAGTAGGAGAACTCTCGTCTGCTGCTAGTATACCTTTTGGTTTTAGCACTAATCTAGCTACGGTGTCTTTTAACAATTGCTCATTAATCATATTTAAATATTATTTTAATAAAGTTTTTAATAATTCTATGACCATTTGAGGGTTTGCACTACCTTTACTCTCTTTGATCACCTTGCCCACC
>CAZFKY010000070.1:0-2467 GCA_964519485.1 uncultured Candidatus Saccharibacteria bacterium
TAATATATTAAAAATGCTTAAAAAGCAACCCTCCAGAGGCGGGTAAAGTCTATTTAATGATTCTAGGCAAGAGCGGGCTTATCCTGGTCGTAATCTCATAGTTTATAGTATCCACCCTGCCGGCCATCTCTTCCGCTGTGATTTCCTCTTTGCCTTGGCGTCCTAAAATCACGACTTCGTCTTCATTTTTCACATTAGGCAGGTGGTCCACATCGACAGCAGACATATTCATATGCACCCTACCTAAAATTCGGCAACGGGTACCCCCGATAAGCACACAGCCATTATTTGAAAAACCTCTATCTAAGCCATCCGCATAACCTTGCGGAATGATGGCAATTTTCATCTTCTTTTTGGTCGTATAGGTGAGGCCGTAGCCTATGGTAGCCCCTTTAGGTAAAGTTTTCACTTTGGCTATTTTAGTCTTCCAAGTCATTATGGGTTTCAAAGAGATTTTAAAATTTTTATAAATCATCTTTAAGTATTTCGAAGGCCACATACCATACACACCTATACCTAGGCGCACCAGTGGATGTATACCATCTCCTTTTTCGTAAACGAGCAAACCAGAGGTAGCAGATATATGAGTCTGGATTCCATCACGGCATTCAGGTAGATGAGTAGCGCAAAATTTATTTGCAAAAGTTATGGCTGCTTTGTATTGATTGATCTGTTTTTGAGCATGAGAAAAATCTCTAGTATCTTCGATGTTTGCAAAGTGCGCATACAATCCTGCGAGCTTTACATTTTTACTCTTTTTTATCTGCTTTAAAAGATCTGGTAATTCTTCCAGTAAAAAACCCTCTCTACCTAAGTGTGCATCTACGGGTATATGTATCTCTTGTTTTATTTTAAGCAAACCTGCTATTCTATTCACTTCCCGCAATTGCTCTTTAGAAAAAACAGAAAGCAGACATCCGAGCATGAGGGCATGCTTTAAATTTTCTTTTTGTACATAACCCAAGACAAAAGTTTTTTTCTTACTATTTTGGCGTAAAACACAGAGCTCTTCGTAGCTATTTACTTGAAAATAATCTATATATGGCTCCGCTATTTTTACTATCTCAGCTTCACCATGACCATAAGCATTACCCTTTACAGCCACTGCAAACTCTGTACCCTTTTTAGCAAAATTTCTAAACTGCTTGATATTATGAATCAAATTCTTTTCCGAAATTTCAATATAAGAAAGCGGGGTATTTGTTTTCAATATTATTTAGCTTTGGTTTTTAATTTCTGCTCTCTTTCAAATCTCTCTAGTGCCAGCTCTATCAATCTATCTAGTAGCTTATCCTGTCTTATGCCACTCGCCTCCCAAAGTTTTGGATACATGCTAATACCTGTAAAGCCAGGGATAGTATTTATCTCATTTACAAAAACTTCCCCATTGTCTTTGAGAAATACATCTACTCGGCTCATACCTTCGCATTCTAAAATCTTAAATACCTTCAAGGCTATCTCTTGAATATTCTTTTTTATTTTAGGATCGAGCTTCACATCAGTGATGGTCTTGGTCTCAGTCACATATTTTGCATCATAAGAATAAAACTCTTCTCCAGGTATAATTTCCCCCAATACAGATGCCATAGGTACCTCATTGCCTAAAATTGCACACTCGATCTCTCTACCTTTTATGTTTTCCTCTATTATTATTTTAGTATCAAATTGTAAGGCTAAATTGGTGGCTGTGATAAACTCTTTTTCATTCTTGACCTTACTGATGCCGACAGAAGAACCCATATTGGCTGGCTTGATAAACATCGGCAGACCAAGCTCACGCTTTATTTTATTGAAATCTATTTTTTCTCCTTTTCGTAAAGTTATAAATTTAGCAATTTTAATTCCTGCATCTCGGCAAAGCCTCTTCATCACATCTTTATCCATACCTAGAGCAGATCCTAAAACAGATGGACCGACAAAAGGCACACCTGCCACCTTGAGTAGACCCTGCATACTACCATCCTCACCAAAAGGTCCATGTAGTACTGGAAAAACCACATCAAACTTTTTTACTATTTCTATTTTGAATTTTCCATCTTTGTTTATCTTTACCGGAGTTACTATGTATTTTGTCTTGTCGAGGCTTTTTATCACATTCTTTGCAGAGATCAAAGATATATCATGTTCGGCTGATTTTCCTCCAAAAAGTACCCCTATTTTTAACTTCCCACGCCTAGGCGGGATAAACTTTTTTGCCATACGGCTAGTATAAACTAATTATTTTAAAACTGCACTATCTAGATCTTTTGGTACTTTGGTCAAATTTACACAACCCTTTTTAGTGATGAGAACCATATCTTCTATCCTTACCCCACCAAAACCTTTTAAATATATCCCTGGCTCTATGGTCATGACACACCCCACTGGTAAAACATCCTCACTCTTAGGTTTGAAATTCGGCCATTCATGTATGACTGTGCCTACTCCATGACCCAAACCATGCTGAAAATTATCTTTATATTTTTTT
>CAZFKY010000071.1:0-2377 GCA_964519485.1 uncultured Candidatus Saccharibacteria bacterium
GTACGCGAAGCTAAAGTGTTATAAATTGCTTTTAATATCCAAAAAGGTGCGATGATTGAAAATATAGGGAAAAAGTAAAACATCTTCAAAGAAAAACGCCATTTACCATCCGCCATCTTCCTACCAAATAGCATAGCAAAAATAATTATTAAGTACATAAAGGCCACTAAAAACAGGGACATTTTGGTATCTATAAAAAATGGGTCGAATGTGACCTTATTATTAAACACAAGGCCGGTAGTTTGAAGTACGATAAACTTTTTATAAATAAAATTCAAAACATTAAAGACAATCTTGCCAAACAAATACCCAACAGAAAATATAGATACTATACCCATAGGTAAAGTAAACAAAGAAAAATTGCCATACTCTTTTCTGAGGACAACTCTGCGATAATCCAAAGTATTATTTATAAAACCATAAATCCATCGTAGTCTTTGCTTGTATAGGGTCTTGATAGTACTAGGGGTGTTTGTATACACATAGGCATCGTTACAATGTGCAATCTTATATCTATGTTTTTGCATACGATAAGCAATCTCCATATCTTCAGTATTGTGTCCATGACGGTATGGACCCAAATCATCGAAAACCTTCTTGCGAAATATTGTAAAAGGACCAGGGGTGACATTAATAGCACCTAGGAAGCCGAGCATTTTCTTCATATATACGCCCATATGGTACTCTGCGCTCTGAGCATTTTGGACAATGTTTTTAGGGTTATATACAGTCACCGAAGGAGCCACCGCCATCACTTTAGGATCAGCTTCAAAATAAGTCATGATGCGCACTAGAGCCTCTGGATCTACAAAAGAATCTGCATCTAAGCAACCAAGAAATTCAGTATTGGTATTTTCTAGGCCCAAATTAAGAGCTGTATACTTTCCCCCATTCTCCTTTCTAAAAAGTTTTATATTAGAATAATCTTGAAAAGATTGTAAAACATCCCATGTATTGTCAGTGGAACCATCGTCCACTAAAAATATATTCAATTTATCTTTAGGATAATTTAAATTTAATAGAGTGAGGACTGTATTGTATACAGTATTTTCTTCATTCCAAATAGGGACAATGATGGTGACTGCAGGGTAATCTTTTAGAGTCAGTCTGTCTTTACGGGTCACTATTTTCCTATTATTTTCAAAAAAAGTTACCAATAAAAAGACCTGCACGTACACAGATAAAAAGATAAATATGTAAAAAATAAAGCTCGAAATTGCAGCCATAAACTCAATTTAATATAGCATTTTAAGGCTAAAATGCAAACCGCCCTAGTTTTAGACTAGGGCGGAATTTTGCACTTTAAAGTTTAAAATTAGACCTTTGGAGTAGCTTCTACTTGGCAGACACCACCATCACATTTGTGACACTTACAACCACCAAATAGACTCATAACAGCTGTGAGACCCACAAGCACGTATACTACAGCCTCTACAGGACCGAGCGAGCCTAAAAGCATGTGGACTACGTTCCAAGCGTCTCCATTACCCATAAGCGTAGAAATACCTACTAAACCCCAATTCAAACCTCCAACAATGAGCAAGATCTTCATAATCCAACCCATAACACACATACAACCCTTACCTCCACAAAAATTTCCTTTACACATATATTTTATTTCGGCTCAATTTCTGAGCATTTATTAATAATAAAGAACCTTTAATATACCTATTATACCATGACAATAAAAAATGCTATACTATACCTATATTAATAAATAATAAAAAAGATATGGACAACAATGGACAAAAACAAATAGCCAGTGCTATTATCATCGCAGGTTTCTTGATTGCAGGTGCAGTTTTATTAAAAGGAAATATGGATACTAGCAACCCTGCAAAAGGAGGTGCTAGAAAATTAAACCCTTCGACTGCAAAGACCATAGGCCTAAATGTGAAAGATTTTGCATCTTGTTTAGAGAGTGGAAAATTTAAAGATAAAGTACAAGCAGACATAGATGATGGAGCAAAAATTGGAGTGAATGGTACTCCTAGCTCGTTTATTTTAAACAACGGTAAGGTGGTAGATGTAATAAAAGGCGCTCAACCTCTAACACAAGTACAAACTCAAATATCCCAAGCAAAAAATAAAACAAAATCTCTGGGAATAAATCTAAGACCAGTTTCTTTAGACGAGCATATTACTGGAAACCCAAATGCAAAAATAGTAGTTGTTGAGTATTCAGACTTGGAATGTCCTTTCTGTAAAATTTTCCACAACACCATGCATCAGGTAATAACCGGCGATAGTGATATTGCTTGGGTTTACAGACACTACCCTATCCCTCAGCTTCACTCAAAAGCATTTCATGAATCTGAAGCTTCTGAGTGTGCTTGGGAGCAAGGTGGCAATGATGCTTTCTGGAAATATATTGACC
>CAZFKY010000072.1:0-2366 GCA_964519485.1 uncultured Candidatus Saccharibacteria bacterium
AACCTATTTCGGCGACTTTATCACCCTTTTTTACTCTTTTGGTTGCAGAACTATTTTTTAAAATTGTGTTTTTGACATGACCATAAAAATAGTCATATCCGTCGTCTCCGAGAATATGAAAGTTGTAGCAGTTTTCTACTCCACCATGGTTTTTAGTAAGCCACATTTTGCCATCTGTAATTGCATATACGGGCATATTTTCTGCTTCCTTAGTATTTTTTGTTGATAAATCGAAGGCGGGTGAATCGTCATGATGACAATAAGGAGGTGTTGTTGGACATGGCATCGATGGTGAGCCTAGGTCTTTTTTGAATATTCCTACTGGCCAAGCGTAATCTCCTTGAATAAATGCCCCACCTTCACCTACATCTCCGCTCTGATTACTGCTATCTTCGGGCAGTATCTCATCGCACGAATCTGGGTCATCAAACTCGGCGCAAACATATCTCTTCATATTATTCGTCGAATTTAGTGCATCTCTAATTATATTTAAGTTTTCATCGTTGTCGTTGTTACACTCTTTTGGATAATCTTTGCTTTCAGGGTCTATTAATAGTGGGTCCTCTGATGTTCCGTTGATCGATTTAAAATCTAATACATTACCACTAATATCTACCTCGTAGCCATAACATTTTTTCACAATATCGATATATTTTTCGCCCCCCGGGCTACGAATAATTGTATTGGCTTTGTCAGCCGTTTCGTAGGGCTGTTGGTACCTATTAATGAACATAGTGGTTAATTTAGCTTTTCTGGTTCCGTAATACATTTCAGTGTCATTTACATCTTTAGCTGCTTTAGCCCTGGGAAATAGTTTAATGTTAATAATTTGAGAGAAGTTTGAAACTATCGTTGAGGGTTCATTGCTAATAGGAGATTTTTGTAATGATAAAGCAAATTTATTCACGGGAGTTTGACTATCGTAAACATTAAAATATTTTTCAAAAATAGATTTAGAACGATTTTCAGCTATATATTTTTGTTTATCCAATTCGTGCTCTTGTGCAATCTCATTATCTGTTAAAGCCCTACCCCCATCTTGATACCAAAGTTGGTTACTATATTCTCTACCACCCGCGTACACTGCTTCTTTAAAGGGTCCTCCCCTATACTGCTTTTCTGTCCAGTCTATGGCGTCATCTTTGAAATAGTTTGTAATCGTATTCATCAAAACAGGTGTAATTAATGCAGTAGCAGCAGTCGTAAAAGGAGCGCTTACGGCACTTATGATGACCACAACAGCACTATTTACTACTTTACAAATTCCATCTAGGCCTTTGATGTTATTTAAAAAATTGCCAATATCAGAATTGGCTAAATCTTGCCTTGCTTCGTCTGGTAATTTAGCTCCACTTGTATCTATATTATTGGTATTTTTTGTTGTTTCATAATTTTGTAAGGAAGATGATTCATAAACTGGTATACCCTGGGCTTGTGCTTCTTTTTTATATTCGGGGTCTGTTCTAAGTAGTTTTACTACCTCCCCCAAGCCTTGGTAGTTAATTGTATTGGGCTCACCAGATTTAGCTTCATCACCGAGAGGTACGGTTTTTTGAAAAGCCCTAATCGTATTCATTTTAGCTGTTTTTCTGTTAGCACTATCTACATCGTCCACCCCAGCTTTAAGCATACAAACTAAGCCAAGCCCCGCCCCAGAAACGCCAGCAGCAACTTTTCCTGGTCCTAGGAATTTCGAAGCAGTACTTTTCCCCTCTTTTAATTCAGACTTAGCAGTGTTGCCTTCATCAGCGGTTTGGCTGGTGCTTTCTGCGGCAGCCTTTTCTTCGGGAGTAGCATTTTCTTCAGCTTTTACGCCCTCAGCACTAGCAGTATTTCTTTTGCCAGTTAATTGTTCGCTAAGCTTTTTTAATACGGCATTTCTTTTTTCGTTTACTTTGCCATCTATTTTTGCAAACACATTCCATTTCCCGGCTGCTGTTTTTTTATTTATAGTTCTTGTGGCAAGTGCTGTTTGTACTTTGCCAACATCAAGAGTATTACCAAGAACATATTTATTAATAAATTTATAACTTGTAAATATTTTTCCTTCACTTTCTATTACATAAGTATGTCCCTCTAGTTTGCCACTCTTTATACCTTCTCTTTCAGCTGCTTTTTGCAGTTCTTGTGCCTGTTTTTTGGCTTCTTTTTCAGACACGGGGTTATCTCCCTTGGTTGCATCGAAGACATATCTAAATTTATTACCACCGTTATTTTTTATAAATACACCTTTTTTTGCTAAATTATTATCTATTTTTTTTGAGTAGAGGTTTCCTAGTACGCCAAGTCTTGTTGTTGTGTAGTCACCACCCGATTTAGCATAAAAAATTAACTTGGTGGTCTTATTTGCCGAAGCTTCTTCGTGA
>CAZFKY010000073.1:0-2361 GCA_964519485.1 uncultured Candidatus Saccharibacteria bacterium
TTTAATGCAATACCCATTTTTTCTTGATCAGCTTTTGTCTTTGGTTCTATTCTTAGAGAAATAACTGGTTCTGGGAAGACAATTCTGTTTAACTCTACTGGTGCTTCTTCGTCGCAGAGAGTATCTGAAGTAATAGTATCTTTAAGTCCTACTGCAGCAGCAATTTCTCCAGCGTACACTTTCTTCACTTCTTCACGATCATTTGCGTGCATTCGAAGAATACGTCCAATTCTTTCTTTGTTTCGTGTACGAAGATTATATACATAACTTCCCGCAGCAAGAGTTCCTGAATAAACACGGAAGAAAATAATTTGTCCTACGAATGGATCAGTAGCAATCTTGAAAGCAAGAGCTGAAAAAGGCTCTTTATCACTAGCATGACGCTCTGCATCTTCTTCAGTATCTGGGTTTACACCCTTAATAGCTGGGATATCAGTAGGAGCTGGGAGGTAATCCACCACAGCATCGAGCACGAGCTGTACACCCTTGTTCTTCAAAGCTGAACCAGCGAAAACTGGAAAGATTTCATTTGCAATCACAGCCTTACGCATAGCCTTTTTCAAAGATTCTAGATTTGGTACTACCCCTTCGAGGTATTCTGTCATCATAGCTTCATCGGTCTCCACTATCTTTTCGATGAGTTGATTGCGGTAATTTTCTGCATCCTTCATCATGTCTGCTGGGATTTCTTTTTCTACTACAGTATTTCCCATCTCACCTTCAAAGTAGAACGCCTTCATACGAAGAAGATCTACTACACCTTCGAATTTATCTTCGAGGCCGATAGGGATTTGCACACGCACTGCCTTTTTAGAAAGTCTTTCTAGGATAGTAGCGTAAGAGTGTTCAAAAGATGCACCTGTACGGTCAAGCTTGTTGATAAAACAAATACGAGGCACATGAGCTTCATCTGCATATCTCCAGTTTGTCTCTGATTGAGGCTCTACTCCTGCCACACCATCAAATACCACCACTGCGCCGTCTAGCACACGCAGTGATCTCTTTACCTCTACGGTAAAGTCGATGTGACCTGGGGTATCGATAATATTGAAACGATGTTTTCTAGTTTTATCTTGTTTACCATCCTTGATATCGTATGTAGGGGTCCAGAAACAAGTCACTGCAGCAGAAGTGATGGTGATACCACGCTCTCTTTCTTGCTCCATCCAGTCTGTGGTGGTCTCTCCATCGTGCACTTCACCAATTTTGTGAGACACTCCAGTATAAAAAAGCACGCGCTCTGTAGTAGTAGTCTTTCCCGCGTCGATGTGCGCGATGATTCCAAAATTTCTAACTTTTTCTCATGGGTAATCTCTTTCCATAAATCTATTTTTTGTAAAATTATATAATAAAAAGCGCCTAATGCGCTAAGAGCACTATATAACAAAACTCCCCTTTTTGCAAACTTACAAAAACAAAAAATCCCCTTACGGGGACTTTTTGTTTTAAGATTAAGTTTATTATTACCAAGCGAAGTGAGCGAAAGCTTTGTTTGCCTCTGCCATCTTGTGAGTATCTTCTTTTTTCTTGATAGCAGAACCCTCGTTGTTTGAAGCAGCAATTATTTCATCTGCGAGCTTGAGGTGCATTGGGCGTCCTTTACTGCCTCGAGCTGCATCACGAATCCAGCGCATAGCTAGGGCGAGACGGCGCTCTGGGCGAACCTCGCGAGGAACCTGATAGTTTGCACCACCGATTCTCTTTGAGCGAACTTCAGTGAGAGGACCAGCATTTCGTAGTGCTAGATCAAATACTTCAAGAGGATTTGGGTTACCTGTCTTTTCTTTAATCACATCAAAAGCAGAATACATTACCTTGCGAGCTGTCTCCTTTTTTCCTGACCACATGATGTAGTTTATGAACTTCTCCAATTTCTCAGAGTTGTACATAAAGTCAGGTTGCACTATATTTCGATTTTTTACTTTTCTTCGCATATATTATTTAAAATTATTTACCTCCTTTTGGTTTCTTGTTTCCGTACAAAGATCGGCCTTGGCGTCTCTTTTCTACTCCTTGAGTATCGAGCACACCACGAACGATGTGATATCTTACTCCGATCAAGTCCTTCACACGACCTCCGCGTAGCATGACCACTGAGTGTTCTTGAAGATTGTGTCCTTCACCTGGGATATAAGCAGTCACCTCCATACCATTGGTGAGGCGAACACGAGCAATCTTACGGAGCGCTGAGTTCGGCTTTTTAGGAGTAGTAGTAGTCACCTTTGTGCATACTCCTCTCTTAAAAGGAGCTGGGAAAAATACTGGGCGGTTCTTGAGAACATTGAAACCACGAGCAAGAGCCACGGTCTTTGACTTCGCGTGGACTTTGGTTCTCTTTTTCTTAATAAGTTGATTTATTGT
>CAZFKY010000074.1:0-2319 GCA_964519485.1 uncultured Candidatus Saccharibacteria bacterium
TGTGGAGTCGCCACAACAACCAATCAAAGGAGATTATATATCTGGTAAAAAAATACTTGGGCAAGAGTCCATAAGACAACAAAGGGCCAAAGAACTTCATGACTATTATATTGAAGTAAAAAATGCTATTTCTAAACTGCAAGCAACCTTGCTTAACAAAATGAGGAATGATCCAAATTTTTGGGATGACCCATATCAAGCGCTTAGAGAAGCATATCCAAAAGAGGTAAATTTAGACCAAGAAACCACTAAAACATTAAATGTTATAGAAGAGTGTTTAAGGTTGCATGATGCAGTTGAGAAAGCTTGTTTAGATTTCACTAATCCAGTTGATTTATATAAACATACATTTGCTCGTGAGCCAAAAGGAAAGGTTGAAGTTGAAAAAGGGCCTATGTCGTTATATTTTAGATGTTTTGATCCTAGTGATTATGCTTGGATTTACAACCAATCTTTTTTTCATAAACAAGACACAGAGCCTACTGAAGAGCAAATTGGTGAAGCAGATAAGAGTGGTGGTTGTGCACTCGCAAGCGCAGTGCCTCAAGATTTGTCTGGAGCCATAATCGCAGAAAGAGTAAGAGATTCTTCTGAATCAGTATCTATTCGTAAGCACGAAGAGGAGCATGTAATACGACGTATTATAAAAAAGGAATGGTATCCAGAAAAGTATTTAGGTTATAATTCTGAATTAAAAAGAAAAATCATAGATCATCTAAATTCTACTATTGCATTACCTTATGAAACTAAGTTTTTAGATAGTTTAACCCCCGATCTAGCTAGGGCTCATGTCGAACAATTGATGTATCAATGTAATTTTTCACACTATGCCAGAGGAGCTGATGAGATATTAGCTTTCTTTAAAGATGGCATGCATACAGCTGATGATACTTATTATTTTTTAACTCAACCTGAATTTGATGGTGGCTTGTATGATTACTTTCAAGAAGATATAGAAAAATTACAAGAAGGTCTTACCTCTGATGTGCAAACCAAGATAATGATTAAAGATGTGGTTGATAAAGCAAGAGTAAAATATCATGATTTACTCCGACAAGCTCTTAGAGCATTATTAAGTTTGTATGGCACAGGTAGATATTCACGAGATGAAGCTATTGCTTTTTTCGATAAAGAACCCTTAGTAAGATGGAGTAAGGTTGCTGAGAGGGTTATTTAAAAAATAATTCGGTATTAAGACATGAATAAAACAATTAAATTATGGTATTCATATGATTTTGCAAATTCTTTCGCTTCTATAGTTTTAATATTTTACTATCCATTGATTTTGGCTGATATGGGGGTAGGTGATGTGTGGTTGGGTGTATCAGCTTCCTTTGCCACATTACTCATGCTGATTGTTTTGCCTTATTTGGGTAATTATTCTGATCGCACCGGTAGACGTATTTATATTATTAAGATCGCTTCGATTTTAATGATTATATCTCTTTTTGTTTTGGCTTTCTTGTCTCAATATACCTCAGTTGCTAGTATACCTATACTATTGGTATTTTCTTTTTTCTATATTCTTTTTCAAATATGTTTTCAAGGTTCATTTGTATTTTATTCATCTATGCTTCGTAGTATTACTACCGAAGAAAACAATTCTAAAGTTTCGGGTATTGGTTTGGGTTTTGGTCAGCTCGGCAATGCTATTGGTTTAGGTGTTGCATTACCTTTGGTAGGGGCTTCGGTTGTATTTGTAGGATTACACGGCAAGCCCCTGGCAATTCTCGCTGGTGCATTTTTCTTCGGATTATTTTCATTTCCATTTTTGAGACAACAAGATACAAAAATCGAAACTGAGCATGTAAAATTTTCTTACAAAGAATTTATTTGGAGGGTTTTTGCAAATAGAAGGATACTTTATTATATACTTGGATATGCTTTACTTTCTGATGCTATTTTGACCTTTCAATTATATACCTCTTTGTATGTAAGCAAGGTATTTGAGCTTTCAGATAAATTACTTACATATGTTGGAATAGCTGGGTTGGTTGGTTGTGTGGCCGGTGGTTGGCTGGCTCACAAATTGGTGCATATTTTTAAAGATGAAGAAAAAGCTTTACAAGGAGCTAGTATTTTTTATGCGATGTGTTTTCTGTTGGTAGCTACCATGCCTAATATAATTGTCGCTGTTTTCACAGTTCTTTTCTTGTGTGGAGTGTCATACGGGTTAGTTTTTTCACTTGCGCGTACTATATATTCAAAAATTATTCCAGCCAATAGACAGGGAGAATTTTTCAGTATTTTTACAGTATTTGAAAGAGCAGCTTCTGTGGTCGGGCCACTTATTTGGCTGTTTATTTTTTACTCGTTGAA
>CAZFKY010000075.1:0-2246 GCA_964519485.1 uncultured Candidatus Saccharibacteria bacterium
GCTTAATTACAAGCTTGTTCGCCTGTGGCGAACTTTAATTAATTAATAATTGACCAATACAAAAGACCCGAAAGGGCCTAAAAGCATAGTAGCAAATTTTAAATTAATGTCAAATGAAATTTAAGCTTGTAGATTTACCTCTTCTAGTAGCTTCATAGCCTCTTTTTCAGGGTCTTCGGCTTGAGTAATTTGCCTACCAATTACAAGAAAATCCACGCCATCTGCCAAAGCCTGCTCTGGAGTACCTACCCTATTTTGATCATTATTTGATACACCATTTGAGCGTATACCTGGAACCACAATCTTCAAACCATCAAGGCCTGTAAGGGTTTTTAGCATTTTTATCTCTTTAGGAGAACACACTACCCCTGCCACTCCTGCCTCCTTGGCCAACCTAGCCAAATTTGAAACCACAATTTCCACATCATTATTGTAAATATTTTTTACTTCTTCAGGCGAAAAAGAAGTGAGGGCGGTGACTGCAAAAATTTCTTTACCACTTTTTACTATATCCTCCATCATCTTTAACCCCCCAGTGGCGTGAACAGATATAATATCAGCATTTATACTCTCTGCTCGGAGCCGACCTGTGTTTGGAATATCATATAGCTTAAAATCTACCCAGACTTTATCTGCCCCTGCCCCTCTTATTTGGTCAACCACACTAGGGCCGTATTTATCATACAAGTTGTGAATCTTTACAGCATAAAAAAGATGGCCGATCTTTTTAACCAAAGCTAAAACTTCATCCAAATCCTGTATTTCATCTAATGCTAGAATTAATTTTTTCATTTTATTTAACAAATTTCTTACCGTGACCTATTTTCATATTTATTGGTACACCATTTTTACAAAATGGACACACGCTCGCCTCATACGTAGGTATAAATAATTCTGCTAAAGTATCAAAAGGTACGCCAAACATATTTTTATCTAAATCTTTATTTTTATTTATCATTGCGCACGCACCTACCACAATACCACCCACATCCCCCACTGATTTTATAGACTTAGCAATTGACCCACCAGTGGTAATAATATCTTCCACCACCAGAACTTTTTTACCTTTTACATATTCATCATAACCACGAGTAAATTTCTGACCACCATCCTCGGTCTTTTCAGTATAAACACCTAAAACTTCCCTGCCGGTAATCTTACTCAAGTGATTTGCCACCCATTGGGAAAGGATTATTCCACCCAGAGCAGGACCCACCACTACCTCTACCCCAGAATCCCTATATTTTTCAGCATATAATTCACAAATACGAGATGTTTCTCTGGTATGAGGGTAGAGAAAATCTTTATTTACATAAGTATCAAAATGAAGACCTGATGTACCCACAAAATGGTCCCCGGGCAAGATTGCACCTACCTTCTTTAAAATATCTAAGACTTCATTCATATTTTTATAATAACTTTTTTTTTATCTCCAAAGCAATATCTCTGCCAAGGTAAGGGTTCCACATGGCGCCAGTCGCAGACATTACAAAATCTGCTCCGACATCACGATATTCAAAAAAGTCATTTACATTCATTACCCCACCCACACCGACAATTCTAAAACTTAGATTCATTTCTTCGCGAATCTTTTTTAAATTTCGTACCATTTCCAAACCAGCCCACCTTATAGACGCACCACACACTCCACTGCGAGATCTACCCTCCCCAGGTAAAGCTTGATCTCCATTTTCATCTACTATTTCTGCTGCAATAGTATTGATGGCTGAAATACCATCTATATATGGTGATACTTGCTTCACAAAATCTTTTAAAATTTCTAAATCTTTGAAATAACCTATCTTAATGATGAGCGGAATACTACCTATCACTTCCCTAATAGCTCTCACTACTAGCACACTACGAGCAGTGTCATAACAAAGCAAATTATTTGTACCCTCATTTGGACAAGACAAATTTACTTCAATAACCTTCACTCCTGTATCGATCAGCATCTTTGCAGTCACCCTAAAATCATTTATGTAATCTTCGGCAGATTGGCCTTCTTTCTTTGTGCCTTGAAAAGCACCTACCACTATCTGCCCACCTTTAGCATACCTTACTGCCTCAGCTAAATCCTTTTGCCAAAACTGGGGCTCCCGAGATGGCACACCAAAAGAGTTTGTAATTGAGAGAGGTTCTATATAATTTTTATCTGCTACTAGCTTACCACTAGCCTTTTCCATAGTGAGATCACCATCCACATGTACAGATAAAATATTGGGCCAAGAATGACAAGGGTACTT
>CAZFKY010000076.1:0-2224 GCA_964519485.1 uncultured Candidatus Saccharibacteria bacterium
CCGCCAAAGGACGGATGCGCCTCTGGCGCAGAATCCCAATAATATGTATTATGTTTATATTCTAAAAAGTTTTTCTTATAATACGTTTTATGTTGGCAGTTCTGAAAATCCAAAAAAGCGCCTTGATGAAGAACACAATAAAGGAAAAGTAAGATATACTAAAGGAAAAATGCCATGGGTTATTGTGTATCAAGAAGAATTTTTGACGAGAGGTGAAGCGATGAGGCGTGAAAAATTTTTCAAATCTGGTCAAGGAAGAAAGTATATTAAAGGGGTTATTGAAAATTAAGCTGCGGGATCGTCTAATGGTAGGACTTGGGTCTTTGGAACCCACTATCTAGGTTCGAATCCTAGTCCCGCAGCTTAGTTTTTAATAACAATCTCAAATTTCTCTACACTCAAAAAACCTCCTTTCGGGAGGTTTTTTGTTGTAGTAGGCATTTGAAAACTGTGTTATACTTATCGATAAATGCATAAAATAAAATGAAATTAATTAAGAAAATTGAAATAAAACATTTCAGATCTATTTTTGAGCAAACTTTAGAGGAATTGGAAAGTATAGTTATTTTTGGTGGAAAAAACGATAGTGGTAAATCCAATATTCTTCGCGCTCTAAATCTTTTTTTTAATGGCAAAACTTCTTTTATGGAAGAGTTTGCATTTTCTGATGATTTTTCAATGTCCTCAAAGGTAAAGGCACGAGAAAGTAAAAAGGGCAGGCAATTTATTTCGATAAAAATTTATTTTGATGAAAATGAAATTAAAGGATCTAAAAATGAGCTTGTTAAACTAATTAAGGAAAATCATAGTGATTTTTGGGTGGAAAGAAAATGGTGGGCATACAGTGAAGACGAAACATATGAACAATCTGAGCCAGACTATATTAAGAATGCATCACCGGGTATTAAGAGATCTTTTTCTATATTTTTACAGTCTGTAAAATTTGTATATATACCAGCTTTTAAGAGTACAGATGTGTTCTCATATATTTTAAAGTTGTCAGCGAGAAATAATGGATTATTTTTAGGGAAAAATGCTAAGAATGAACTTGATGAAAATATAGAAAAAACCACAAAAGATTTTTCGAATGACTTTAGGGATATAACTGGAGTTGAAACGCTTGTTACATTACCAATCTCTCTTGAGTCGTTTTGGTCGAGTCTTGAGATAAATAGTCAGTTTGAGGGTACTCCAGATGAAATAACACGTGGATCTAGAGATGATTATAAAATTAAATTTACATCACGCGGAGAAGGTATAAAAAGCCTATTTATTCCAGTTCTTTTGGGTTGGCTAGCTAAAAAGGCAAAAGATAATCACTGGATCTGGGGTATAGATGAGCCGGAAAATGCGCTAGAAGCTCTTCGTGCAGATAATCTTTTTTCAAAGCTTGTTGAGTACTCTGAATATGCTCAAATATTTCTCTCAACGCATTCTCCCTCGTTTATTTTTCCTCAAGAATCAATTAGTATTTGTTCTATATTCATATCTGAACAGAATAAACCGGGCTATACACTTTTTAAGCGCATAGATTCTAACTTGGATAGCCTTAAAAGACAATTTGGTGTTAGTTATACATTGTTTATGGAATTACAAAAGGAATATTCGAAAAAAATAAAAGAACTTGATCAGAAATCAAAAGAAATTGATGAGATTAAGAGCCAAGCAGACAAGCCACTTATTTTCACTGAAGGACCAACCGACAAAAAGGTATTGGAAACTGCTTGGAAATTATTTAATCCCGAATCTGATCTTCCATATATTATAGAAGATAAAGGTGGCGCAGACGGCGTGGCTTATGTTCTTGAAAATGGCGCTGTTTTTGAAAAGACTTTTATTTTTGGCTTATTTGATTTTGATGCTAAGGGTTATCAAAAATGGAATGGGCTTGCTTCGCATAAATACTTTAAGATTTCTAATACGACTCATGCAGCCTGTCTTATGAAAAAGCATCAAGAGAATAAATTTTATGCCATTTTATTACCGGTTCCGGATAACGATTTGCAGAAACAGGTAATGAGTGATAATAATAACGATTTCGGTGATAAATCGTATTTAGTTATGGAGCATTTATTTTGGGGAGTTGAGGGTTTGGAAAAATACTTTGTAGAAGACCCTGCTCCCGGAGGAAAAATTATTAAATTTTCTGGAAATGTTGATGATTTAATTTTCGATGCAAAGATTATCGGAGAGCGTGCGTTTCTAAACTTTAAACCTATTTTTG
>CAZFKY010000077.1:0-2166 GCA_964519485.1 uncultured Candidatus Saccharibacteria bacterium
AATTACTGGCATACACTCTATAGCAGGCGCTACGAGGGGTGAGCTGGTCTCTACGCCACCATTTCGGGCACCGCACCATACTTCTTCTTACGTATCTATTATCGGTGGTGGAGCTTATCCAAAGCCTGGGGAGGTGACCTTGGCCCACCGCGGTGTTCTCTTCTTGGATGAATTTCCAGAATTTGAAAAGAGAGTACTCGAATCACTCCGCCAACCACTCGAAGACAACTTGGTATCTATTTCGCGCGCGAAAGGTAGTGCTATTTTCCCTTCCAATTTTATTTTGGTCGCTGCGATGAACCCTTGCCCTTGTGGCAACCTAGGCAACAAACAAAAGTCTTGTATTTGTAAACCTTCGGATCTCGATAGATATAAAAGAAAACTATCAGGGCCGATAATGGACCGCATTGATATTTGGGTGTCAGTGGCAAATGTGGACTATAAAAAATTGGGTGGCGAGAGCACAGGGGAGAAGAGTGAGAAAATAAAAGAGCGGGTGCATAAAGCTCGAGCGATCCAAAAGAATCGTTTCCAAAAATTAGGTAGAAATATCACTACCAATAGTGAAATGAATGTAAAAGATTTATCCACCTTAGTGCGCCTGAGCGACGAAGTGAGAAAGATACTGGATAATAGTGCAGAGAGGCTCGCTCTTTCTGCTAGGGCATATCACCGTGTCATTAAAATTGCTCGCACTATAGCCGACCTCGAAAACAGCCCAGATATTAAAACCCCGCACATATTAGAGGCTATACAATATAGACCAAAGGTCACATCGTGATCCTGAGAGTAGTCGAAGGATGAATTCTAGTTATCCACAGATATATTGTTGACAGGTGAACGGTCGTTCACTTATACTATGTACATGACCTAGTCCGGTCATGTATTAATAAAATAAGTATATTTTATGTCACAAAAACAATATTTAAAGACTCTTGAAAAAGAGATACAAAAAATAAATAAGAAGATAGACATGAAGATCGTGCGTGGGGAAGAGTATTGGAAAGAGGCTAGGGATCATAAGCTCATGCTCCGCAAGATTCGTTTCCTCGAGAGACAAAATTTCTTTCGTCGCCTTTTTCCTACTTTTATTTCATTCTAAATAAATACTTGTCCCGTTAGAAAATCAACTAACGAGAACTAAGTAAAAACTTTATTAATTTAATTTTCTAATATGATGAAAAATATTCATCAAGAAAAAATAGAAGGATTCTATAGTAATAATAAGAGAATGCCTACCTATACAGAGATGATGAAGCTCTTTGGTTTTAAATCCAAGAATGCGGTATTTAAAATTGTAGAAAAGTTACTCGATGCTGGTTTGGTATCTAAAGATCACTTGGGTCGGTTGGTTCCCACACAATCTTTCGGTGAGGTCCCTATGCTGGGTCTCGTCACGGCTGGATTGCCTGCGGACGCAACTGAAGAAGTGCTGGATACCATCAGCCTGGACGATATGCTCATCGGTAAAAAAGAGCTCACTTATATGCTCACTGTAGATGGAGATTCGATGATAGAGGCGCATATCGAGCGGGGAGATATGGTGCTCGTAGAGAGGACCAATGTAGCTCGAGATATGGATATAGTCATCGCTGAGGTGGACGGAGAGTATACTATGAAATACTACAGGAAAGAGGGGAACAAAGTATGGCTCCAGCCTGCAAATAAAAATTATAAAAATATTTATCCAGAGCAATCACTCAATGTCATAGCCAAGCTAAAGGCGGTGATAAGGAAGTATTAACAAAACAAAAACACTCCGGACGGAGTGTTTTTGTACTTGCTGTATGCTTATCTCGCGAGATAAATATTAAGCAACCATATCCTTTAGAGCCTTTGCAGGTCTAAATTTTGGCACTTTCTTAGCAGCAACTTTGACTTGCTCTCCAGTCTTTGGATTGCGAGCCATTCTAGCTGCGCGGCCCTTTACTGAAAAGATACCGAAGCCAGCGATTGATACTTCACCGCCTTTTTTCAAAGTAGCGACCATAGCATCAAACATACCGTCTACGAGTTCTTCAGCTTGAACCTTTGTACCACCAAGCTTTCCGTGTACCCACTCAACTAATGCTTGTTTATTCATAGTTTTTTATAGTTATTTTTATAATTCTTTCGACCTTGCCCGCTTTTGGCTGGGCGTTTACCTATAATTTCTTACACCCCCAT
>CAZFKY010000078.1:0-2145 GCA_964519485.1 uncultured Candidatus Saccharibacteria bacterium
TTGTGTTTATGTTTCTATTGGTCAAAAGGATTCTAAGCTCCGCAAGCTCCAAGTTCGCCTAGAAGAAGGTGGTGCTATGGCTTACACTGTGATCGTATCTGCTGGTGCATCTGAATCTTCAGCTTTGTCTTACATCGCTCCTTATACTGGTGTCTCTATCGCTGAATACTTTATGGATCAAGGTAAGGATGTGCTCATCATTTACGATGATCTTTCAAAACACGCTGTGGCTTACCGTGAGATTTCTCTCCTATTACGTCGTCCACCAGGCCGTGAAGCTTATCCAGGAGACGTTTTCTATTTACACTCACGCCTACTCGAGCGTGCTTGCCGACGTAACCAAAAATATGGTGGTGGCTCTATCACAGCTTTCCCAATCATCGAGACTCAAGCTGGAGATATTTCTGCATACATTCCTACCAACGTTATTTCTATCACTGACGGACAGATATTCCTCGAGACAGATTTGTTCTATAAAGGTATACGCCCTGCAGTAAACGTCGGCTCATCTGTTTCTCGTGTAGGAAGTTCTGCTCAAATCAAGGCTATGAAAAAAGTGGCAGGTACACTCAAGCTTGACCTTGCGCAATATCGTGAACTCGAAGCTTTTGCGCAGTTCGGTTCTGACCTCGATGAATCTACAAAGCGCCAGCTCGAGAGAGGTAAGAGATCAGTGGAAATATTGAAACAACCTCAATATTCTCCTGTAAAGACTGAGCACCAAGTGGTGACATTCTATGCTCTTACCAAGGGTTATATGGATGATGTTGCTGTAGACAAGATCAAAGAATTTGAACATGGTCTTATCGAATACACAGAGAGACATGCAAAAACTTTCTACAAAGAAATTTTAGAGAGTAAGATGTGGACAGACAAAGGTGAGGAAGACTTGAAAAAAGCTATATCTGATTTCAAAAATAGTTTTGTAAAATAATTATTTATATGGATGGAACAAAAAAAATTAAAAGAATAATAAAGAGAATCAAGAATACCAAGAAAATCACGAAAGCGATGGAACTTGTGGCTGCTTCAAAAATGAAGCGTGCTGTTTCTAATACTTTAGCTTCTCGCCTATACGCAGAATATTCTTGGGAGGTTTTGACCAGTATTAGAGCAAATGTAGAAGAGATGAATCACCCTCTGTTTACTGAGAGAGAGGTCAAGAATATTTTATTGATTTTGATTACTTCCAATCGTGGCTTGTGTGGAGCTTATAATGCTCAAGTGATAAAGAAAGCTATTGGCTTACTCAAGACTGAGAATGCAAATATAGACATAGTGTCTGTGGGTAAAAAAGGAGACAATGCTATGCGTCGCCTTGGTAAGAAAGTCATTGCTTCTTTCACCGAGCTATCCAATGACCTTTCCTTGAGAGAAATTTCTCCAATTTCACAAATTGCAATCGAAGAATATGAAAAGATGAATTATGATAAAGTCTTGGTGGGTTATACAGATTTCGTTTCTGCTCTCACCCAAAAGCCAAATATCAAACAAGTCTTACCAGTGTCGAAAGTAGAATTGAAAAACCTGATAGATTCTATAGAAAATATCAAGAATCATGAAGGTGAAGGATTAAAAGAAAGTAAGACTGAATATTTATTTGAAGGAGATAAAGAAAAATTAGTAGGTAGTTTGGCAGAAAAGTTGACTCGAATGCAAATATATCAAATTCTCCTCGAGAGTAACGCTTCGGAGCAATCCAGCAGAATGATGGCCATGAAGAATGCATCGGAAGCTTCGGGGGAGATGATAGATGATTTGACTCTAATGTTTAACAAAGCTCGTCAGTCGAATATAACGAGAGAAATATCAGAGATTAGTGCAGGTATGGCTTCAATACAATAAATTAAAAATTATTAATTAAAATTATAAAATTATGAACAAAGGTACAATAAAAAAAATAATCGGTCCGGTCGTAGATGTTGATTTCGGTGATCATTTGCCAGAGCTATATAGTGCGCTCACGGTTTCTCGTGATGGTAAAAAGCTCGTCCTCGAGACAGAGCAACACCTAGGAGGCGGACTAGTCAGGTCTGTGGCTATGGATTCTACAGATGGTCTTGCTCGTGGACAAGAAGTCGTTGATACAGGCGCGCCGATATCTGTACCTGTCGGCAAGTCTACTTTGGGACGTATTTTTAATGT
>CAZFKY010000079.1:0-2056 GCA_964519485.1 uncultured Candidatus Saccharibacteria bacterium
AGTAATTTCTTCAGGTTTGAAATGGCAAGATAACACACAGCGCACAATAGGTAAGGAGACTGTAAAGCTTGAAAATATACCTGAGAGTATTCATGACGTTAAAGATGATATTTTAAATGAAGTGTTGGCCTGCATGGAATGCAATAGAAATTATAAAATTGTTCCAAATGAGTTAATTTTTTACCGTAAAATGGAAATACCAATTCCAAGAAGATGTTTTTATTGTAGACATGCAAATAGATTAAAAATGAAAAATCCTTTCAAGCTATGGCATAGATCTTGTATGTGTGAGCAGACAAACCATGTAAACCATACGGGTAAATGTATGGAAGAATTTGAATCTTCTTATGATCCAAAAAGGCCTGAAATTATATATTGCGAGAAATGTTATCAAGTAGAGACCTACTAGATCTTAAAACGCTAAAAATGCTATACTAGGCTTATGTATTTGGACTTGGTGAAAATTTTTGTGCCTACAGCCTTGGCTTTTTTCTTTGGCCTTTTTTTGACACCAATAGCTACTCATTTCTTTTACAAATATAAAATGTGGAAGAAATATAGCAGGAGTGAGGGTGTGACTGTATCAGATTTCAAAAAAATTCATAATGAAAATGCTGAGCTACACACACCAAGAGTGGGAGGTATGATCATCTGGCTCTCTGTATGTGTGACCACTATTATTTTTTACTGTATTTCAATTTCCTCAACATCACTACTCCATGACAAATTAAACTTTTTATCTCGCAATCAAACCATAATACCATTTTTCACTTTACTCCTCGGATCTCTGATCGGTCTATGGGATGACCTTATTCAGATCTATGGCTCTGGACGCTTTGCCAGAGATGATAAATCTTGGCGCAAATGGAAAGCTTTCCTTATTGCCCTGATGTCTTTCTTGATAGGCTTTTGGTTTTACTACAAGCTCGGCATGGATGCTGTCCACATACCATTTGGGGGAGATTTGTATTTAGGTATTTTAATAATTCCGTTTTTTGTATTGGTAGCCTTGGCTACATTTTCAGGGGGAGTGATAGATGGTATAGATGGACTCTCAGGTGGAGTACTCGCCTCTATGTTCACAGCTTATTCTGCTATAGCTTTTGCAAATCATCAGATAGATATAGCTACATTTTCAGGCGTAGTGGCAGGCGCTATTTTGGCTTTTCTTTGGTTCAATATTCCTCCAGCTAGATTCTACATGGGGGAGACGGGCATCATGGGCCTGACCCTCACTTTATCCACCTTGGCTTTTCTCACTGATACTGTCTTTATCTTGCCTGTGGTGGCATTGCCACTGGCGGCTACATCTTTTTCTGTAATTTTACAGATGCTTTCAAAGAAATACAGGAATGGAAAAAGAGTTTTTAGAATCGCACCACTCCACCACCACTTTGAAGCTCTGGGCTGGTCTCGAGAAAAGATAACTATGCGCTACTGGGTATTTTCTATGATATTTTCTATTATAGGTATTATTTTAGCTATCGTGAGTAGATAATGAAAGAAAAAAAAGTAGACAAATTTTTTCTAATAGTTACCTTTATGCTGATCATCATCGGTGCAGTGATGTTTATCTCTGCATCTCTCGGCCTTCTCGTGCGCAATGAGCATACTTTTTATTCTGTTTTATTTAATCAGATAGTCCTCGGCCTCGGTTGTGGGCTGGTGGGTATGTTTTTTGTTTTGAGGATTGATTATAAGCTCTGGCGCAAATATGCTTTTTATATATTTTTAGGTTCGATTGTTTTGACTACATTGGTTTTTGTGCCTCATTTGGGTTGGAGTCATGGTGGGGCTACTAGGTGGCTGCAGATCGGCCCGATATCTTTTCAGCCAGTAGAATTTTTGAAATTTGGTTTCGTTATTTATTTTGCAGCTTGGCTATCTTGGGCAAAAAATAAAGTGCAAGATTTTCGCTATGGAATTTTGCCACTGATGGTGATGCTCTTTATCATCGCTTTTGTTTTATTTAGACAGCCAGATACAAAAAGCTTCATCTTGATTTCTCTCACAGGTATATCTATGCTCTTTATCTCTGGAGCGCCGGTGAGGTATT
>CAZFKY010000080.1:0-2008 GCA_964519485.1 uncultured Candidatus Saccharibacteria bacterium
AAAAGCTGACCAAGAAAAAATGGGTATGGCTCTTAATCGCCTCGCTCAAGAAGACCCTACTTTTAAAGTTTCTACTGATCAAGAGACAGGCGAGACTATCATTGCAGGTATGGGAGAACTTCACCTTGAAATTATCGTTGACCGTATGAAGCGTGAATTCTCTGTGGAGGCAAACGTAGGTAAACCTCAAGTAGCTTACCGTGAGACTATCAATGGTAACAGTGAAGCAGAAGGTAAATACATCAAGCAGTCTGGAGGTCGTGGTAACTATGGTCACGTCAAGATCAAGGTCAAGCCTATGACTATGCTCACCAAAGAAGAGATTGAAGATCTTCCAAAGAATACCAAGCGCTCAGAAGGTTTCGAATTCGTCAACTCTATCAAAGGAGGTGTCATTCCTCAGGAATATATCGCTCCTTGTGAAAAGGGATTCAAAGAAGGTTTGGATCGTGGAGTACTCGCTGGATTCAAGATGGTAAATGTCTCTGTAGATCTATGGGATGGTTCTTACCACGAAGTGGACTCAAACGAAATGGCGTTCAAGATTGCAGCTTCTATGGCTATCCAAGATGCATGTAAGCGTGCAAATCCTGTAATCCTCGAGCCTATGATGAAGGTAGAAGTGGTAACCCCTGAGAAATTCATGGGAGATGTCACAGGAAATCTTTCATCAAAGCGTGGACTTATCGAAGGTATGGAAGATAGAGGTATGAACAAAGTTCTACGTGCTATCGTTCCTCTTTCTGAAATGTTCGGTTACATGACCGGCCTCCGCTCTATGACAGAGGGCCGTGCAAGTTTCACAATGGAATTCGTACGCTACGATATTGTGCCACAAAACGTCGCTGACACTATTATCGCTTCAAGAAAATAAAACAACAGACCGCCGTAAGGCGGTTTTTGTTTTGCATTTATTTTGTTAAGATAGGTTTATGGAAAAGGCACCTAAATTTTCAACACCACAAGAGTTAAAAGATAAAAATTTAGAATTAAAAGGTATTTCAGAGACCAAGCGTGGTTATGTTAATGAACATGCTTTTAGTAGAAAAAATGAGATGTTGTCTTTAATGCATGGTGTGCCTTTGTTGGGTGAGCTTATACCAGAGTTAATTAAAAAGAGGGGCGGAGCTCAGGTTCGTATTTTAGATGTTGGAGCAGGAGCTGGATTTTTTACAGATGAGATTAGAAAAACTTTCGGTAATAAAGTAAAAGTTTTTTCTACTGGATTATCAAAAGAAAACGCACAAGCTTTCCGAGATATTCATTTAGATCCTGAGAATTCTAAGCTACACAAAGATGATTTGAAATGGAAGTCGGTAGTAGAGTTGTCAGATTTTGAAGAGTTTGATCTTATCATGGATACTTTCGGTGAGTTCACATATATGCTAGACGGGATTATGGGAAACGATAAAAAAGTTTTTGATAGGATTGAAGATTATTTTAGAATAATTGCTCGTAAACTCAAAAGAGGTGGTGTAGCTTATATTGCTAGCGATCAAGATATCTTTTTAGATCCTAAATTGGAACATTTACGGAGGAATATGGAATTGATTTATGGGATAAAGATAGATATGCCAGGAGGTGTTAGTAGACCTATAAGAATAATTAAAAAATAATATGCTTCACACACCATTTTATGATCCAAATAAATCTTACGAGGAAAATTTTGAACAAGGTCCTTTTGGTGTTTTCACTGATTCTAAAAGGGTAGAATCTGTGCAAGGTTCAACCTTGCACAAAAATTTATATAATTTTTTTGGTTTTGAATTAAATTCACCCTTCGGTATTGCAGCTGGGCCACTCATAAATGGTAAGTTTGTGAAATCCGCTTTAGATAAGGGTTTCGATATCTGTCTATACAAGACAGTACGCAGTGAAAAATACCCTTGTCATTCTTGGCCCAATATTTTGTCAGTGCATGTGGAGGGTGATCTTACTATGGAAAAGGCTAGTGGTAAGTTAGTAGCAGATAAAAATTATATAGAACCTCTCTCGATTACGAACTCTT
>CAZFKY010000081.1:0-2006 GCA_964519485.1 uncultured Candidatus Saccharibacteria bacterium
GGAGACATACTAAAAAAATTTTATAAACAATTTTCACAAAGGAATGGCTACCTTTATGTTGAAAATGATTTTTATATATTAGAGCAAGGAGCTTTGTTTACTAAAGGTAATCACAGATCTAAAACTAATGTAATAAAAGGCCTTTTGGAAAATCATAGAATACAGATTTTTAATTATGACTTTGAAATTGGTTCAGGTAAAAACAGGATTCCTTATTCTTATACAGTTTTTGAGATTGATTATGATAACAGAATACCTAAAATGTTTTTGAGGGTTGATAAAAATGCTTGGCAAATGTTCAAACCCTCTTTTGTTAATGGTCGTAGATTAAATTTGGAAGGTAATTTCGATGATTTTTTTGATCTATTTGTGGAAAATGATTTTGAGATAGAGGCTCTACAGATTTTTACTCCTGATATAATGCAAAAACTTATGACAGATTGGAAACAATTTACTTTAGAATTTACTGGAGATAAGATATATATTTATACAACATTTCATATTGATAAAAGCAAGAATCTAGAAGCGATGCATTCTTTGGCTAAATTTTTGATAGATAAATTATCTATAGTTATAAAAAGAATGGAGCCATCCACTCTCGCTATGGAAAAACAGATTTTTAATAAGTAAAAAATGGAAAATAAAAACGAAAATAAAATATGCCAGAATTGCAAAACGGACTTTGTTATTGAGCCGAATGACTCTGGTTTTTATGAAAAGATGAAGGTGCCAATTCCGACATTTTGCCCAGATTGCAGACGGCAACGTCGCTGGGCTTGGAGGAATAATATGTCTCTTTACAATCGCAAGTGTGAACTTTGCGATAAGGGTGTGGTTTCTCTTTATGCTCCGGATTCTGGCATCACTGTCTATTGTAATAAATGTTGGTGGAGTGATAAATGGGATCCGAAAAGCTATGGAGTGGACTATGATTTCTCTCGACCATTTTTTGAACAATACAATGAACTCATGAAGAGGGTGCCCCACATGGCTGTGGTCAATGACGACGGCATAGCTAGTAAAAATTGCGAATATACTCATGATTGGTGGTTCTCAAAGAATTGCTATATGTGCTTTTCTGGATGGAAGGTGCAAGATGTAATGTATAGTTTTTTTACTGTAGCAGGCAAAGAATTGGTGGATTGTATGGTAATGCGTTCACCAAGCGAAAGAATCTACGAATCTTTTGTAGCTAGTGGTTGCTATAATTCTAAATACATAGATGCTGGTGGTAGTTTGATAGATTGTCAATTCATGAATTACTGTACTGATTGCCAAGATTGTTTCATGTGTGTTGGATTGAATCATAAAAGATATAATTTTCAAAATCGGCAGTATTCCAAGGAAGAATATGAAAAAATATTGGAAAGTTATCGTTTAGATACTTTTTCTGGAGTAGAAAGAGCTCGAAAAGACTATAAGGAATTCATCAAAAACTATGCCAGAAGGTACCTGATGCTATTTAGGACACTTAATTCAGTGGGGGATGTAGTTTCTGATTCTAAAAATGTAAGAAATTCTTTTGTGATAAAAGGAGGAGAAAATGTAAGTTATTCAGATTTTTCTGGAGACAATAAAGATAAGATAAAAGATTCATATGATGTTACTCTCACAGGTGGGGCATCAGAATGCTACGAAACTGTAGTAGGGGACCATTCTCAAAAAAATATGTTTTGTCTTTTTTCCCCTAAAAATATGGACGTTACTTATACCCAACACTGCCACTCCTCAAAGTACCTTTTTGGTTGTGTGGGTATACGCAATTCTAGTTATTGCATTTTTAATAAAGAATATACAAAAGAAGAATATGAAATATTGGTCTCTAAAATAATTGAGCAAATGAATACTATGCCTTTTGTAGATAAAGGTGGAAATGTTTATAAGTATGGTGAATATTTTCCCACAGAATTATCTACTTTTGGTTACAATGAATCTTGCGCGGTAGAAGAAAATATCCTCTCAAGAGAGGAAGCCTTAAATAAGGGTTATAAGTGGCAAGATAACCT
>CAZFKY010000082.1:0-1994 GCA_964519485.1 uncultured Candidatus Saccharibacteria bacterium
CATTTAACTTATAAAACCTTACACCCCCATTATATATCAAGGGTTTTTTAAGGCAAGTCTTTTAAAATATGGTCTTTTTAGGAGAAAATTACCTAGCGTATTCGACAATTCTAGTCTCGCGAATCATGGTAACCTTGATTTCACCAGGGTATTTGAGTTCTTGTTCTATCTTTACTGCAATATCTCGTGCCATAAGCTTTGCTTCAGCATCTGAAATCTTTTCTGGGGTCACAAAGATGCGGATCTCACGTCCAGCTTGGAGAGCATAAGATTTTTCTACAGCAGGGAAGGTGTTTACCAATGCTTCCAATTCTTGAAGTCTCTTCAAATAATTCTCTACAGAGTCACGGCGGGCACCAGGACGACCACCAGAGATAGCATCTGCAGTCTGCACGATGATGGATTCGATAGTCTCATAAGGGTAATCTTCGTGGTGAGACTTCATTGCAGTCACGATGCGCTCATCTGCGCCAAATTTTTGCAATATTCTCATACCGATCTCGATATGAGTACCTTGAACTTCATGGTCTAGAGCTTTACCGATGTCATGCACCAATGCTCCAGCTTTTGCTATGGCCACGTCTGCACCGAGTTCTTCAGCTATCATACCTGCGATGTGTGCCATCTCGATAGAGTGCTGGAGTACGTTTTGACCATAACTAGTACGGAAGTATAGACGACCGATAATAGCCACGATACGTGGATCAAAATTGAATATGCCACATTCGTAGACTGCTTGCTCACCCTTTTCTTTGATGATTTTATTTATTTCTTCCTTTGCTTTATCTACTAGCTCTTCTATTTTAGCTGGTTGAATACGGCCATCCAAGATCAAGTTTTCGAGGGCTAGGCGGGCTACTTGGCGGCGGACAGGGTCAAAAGAGGAGATGACGATAGAGCCTGGAGTGTCATCCACAATGAGCTCTACACCTGCTGCGCGCTCGAAAGCACGGATATTTCGGCCTTCTTTACCGATGATCTTACCTTTGATCTCATTGTTTGGTATAGAGACTATAGTAGTCATGAGCTCAGAAGCAGTAGAAGCAGCTAGGCGCTGGATAGAGGTAGCTAGGATGTCTTTTGCTCTACGGTCGAGCTTTTCATCATTTTGTTGCTCTAATTTTTGGATACGTACTAGGATATCTTCTTCGTATTTCTTTTCGATATCTTTCATGAGCTCTTCTTTTGCTTCGGCTTCAGAAAGTTTTGCCACTCTTTGGAGCTCCCCAATCTTTTCTTCTTCTACCTTGGATACTCTCTCTTGGATTTTCTTTATCTCTTCTACTTTTGTTTTTACATCTTCTACACTACGGTCGAGCTCTATCTGACGCGCATCCAAGAACTCATCTTTTTTGATGAGTCTTTTCTCGGTTTCTTTGAACTCGTGTTCTTTTTTCTTTTCTTCCTCACGAAGCTCTGCCAATTTTGCATCCGAAGTCTTTTTAGCTTCGTCCACAATCTTCTGAGCTTCTTCTTTGGCACCGACCATCATTTGCTTGATGTCTATCTCTATAGAGCGTCTCTTGCCGAGAGCGACGATGACACGTAGGTAATATCCTACGCCAACACCTAAAAGTAGTGCGGCTGCACTAATCAGGATTATCATTAATGTACTCATAAGCTTTTGTCTGGCTTACAAAAACACACCTTTATATTTAGTGTTTTATCTCTCGAGAATTTTCTAGGACTAACTTAACAAAATTTCTGTTTAAAAACTGCATAATATATGGAATATTCCTGTGAACCAAATTAAATTAAACGTAAATAATTTCTAAAATTCAACATATACAATATACCAAATAAAAACGATACTGTAAAGTGAGAGAGGGTGTATAAAAATGCAAAAACCACCAAGGACGTGGTCTTTGGTGGCGATGCCACTTTTGTGCCCGTGGCGGGCGAGGGTAGTGGTACCCCTCGCCCGCCTTGCCTCGCTACCGGTAGAGCGGGCCGCGAATGAAATCCGCGGTCGAGCCGATCTTCGGGTAGCTCAG
>CAZFKY010000083.1:0-1976 GCA_964519485.1 uncultured Candidatus Saccharibacteria bacterium
AGTGGTTTATAATGTATACGAAGTGGGAAAAAGTGGGAAATAAAATTTTATGCTAATCGGCGAATACATACACACCATAGATGAGAAAAATAGAATGTCTTTGCCTGTGAAGTTTCGAAAGGAACTCGGCAAGAAAATTATTATTACCCCAGGATTAGATTCATGCCTGTTCATTTTCACGAGTAAAGAGTGGGAGAAAGTCTCCAAGAGATTATCAGATACAAATTCTGATTTATCTTTTTTGAAAGCAGACCAACGTAGCTTCAATCGTTTTATGTTTGGTCGCGCTTCTGAGGTAGAGGTGGACTCTATCGGTAGAATTTTAATTCCTGACTTTTTGAAAGACAGAATCGGTCTAAAGTCTACAGCGGCGATAATAGGTGTGGAGGATCGCGTGGAGATCTGGAATGAGAAGACATGGTCGGCTTATAAGGACAATGTAGAAAAGCAGGCAGATTCTTTGGCAGAGAAATTGGCTGCAAATAAGTAATTTTGAAAACATAATTTAGGGTATTTTTTTTGGAAACTTTTTTAAGTTCCTGGCGTCTAAGCCGTTACATACCCTAAATTATGCTTTCAAGAGAAGACAATATTATGGAAAGCGTACACAAGACAGTTCTTTTACAAGAAAGTATAGATGGTTTAGATCTATCTTCGAAATCCGGAGTGGTGATTGATGGCACTTTTGGTGGGGGCGGGCATTCACTATATATATGTGAGAATTTTAAAAAAGTGAAGGTGCTAGCTTTTGATCAAGATGAGAGTGCTTTTAAAAAAGCTGCACATAAATTCAAAGATAAGAATTATAATATCAAATTTATAAATTCTAACTTTAGAGATTTAGACAAGGTTTTGATTGAAGAAGGTGTGGACCATATAGATGGCATGATGCTAGATCTGGGACTCAGCTCTGATCAGCTCGAGAATTCTGGTCGCGGTTTTTCTTTTATGAAAAACGAACCACTACATATGACTATGAAAGAAAATCCTACGCCTGAAGATGTCACCGCTTATGATGTAGTGAATACTTGGAGTGAAGAAAACCTCGCCAATATTATCTATGGTTATGGTGGTGAGCATTTTAGTAGGAGGATAGCCAAAGCCATCGTAGATGGGAGAGAAGAAAGACCGATAGAGACTACATTTGATTTAGTACAGATTATAGAGAGTGCAGTACCTAGTAAATATAAGAATGGCCGTATAAATCCTGCTACCAAGACCTTCCAAGCTATCCGTATTGCCGTAAATGATGAATTGGGTGCATTAGAGGAAGCCCTAGAGAAAGGTTTTAAAGCTTTAAATGTAGGTGGGCGGATGAGTGTAATAGCATTTCATAGTTTAGAGGATCGAATAGTAAAGAGATTTTTTAAAAATAAAGAAAAAGAAAAAGAATTAATTTTAATAAGTAAAAAGCCAATAGTACCAAGTAAAGAAGAAATTAAAAATAACCCGAGGTCACGTAGTGCAAAATTGCGAATAATAGAAAAAATAAAATGAGACAAGCGAGCATAAAACTAAAGACTTATATAAATAATGTGGACATCATCGACAACAATGATTTTGCTCGTCGCACCCTCCACATCATGCTCATGTCTTTAGGTGCCTTGTCTTTGTGTTATGTGCTCATCTTGGGCAATATGGTTTTCAATATTGTAGAGCGCAAGGCTCTCGAAAAAGAGGCTCTGTCTTTATCAAATGATGTAGGTGCTCTTGAGCTCTCTTATCTATCTCTTTCAAACAAAGTAAACTTAGATTTATCTTATTCTTTGGGCTTCAAGGAAGTTAAAGCAAAATTTGCTACCCGCAAATCTGTAGGTCTTAATCCATCTTCTTTGAGCACAAGCAATGAAATCTAGTCTATTATCTCGTACCAAAATACTTTTATTTTTTGTTGTGTGTTTTGCTCTCATTTTAGTAATGAAGCTTTTTTATGTGCAGGTAGTGCATACTAATTTGTATTCTGATAAAGCAGATAG
>CAZFKY010000084.1:0-1965 GCA_964519485.1 uncultured Candidatus Saccharibacteria bacterium
CATTGGCGGAGTAGAAAATTATTCGTGACCGAGTCTCCCCCTGGGCACAACATTGACTTTATCTGTAAAAAGGATAAAGTTTTTTTGGGTGTTCTGTTAAAAAGGGGGTTACGATGTTAGAAGGGATGCGGGGCATGACCCCGATTTCGGACGCTGAGCTTTTCTACAAGCTCAGCTTGGCGCGGCCATCAAATGACCCAGCGGCCCTGGCTCGTAGCCAGCGGCCGCTAGCAGAGAGGGTTGTGCCCTCTCAAGAACAGATCCGAGAGGGGGCCGCTCGGACCCTTGCAGATTTCATGCAAGGGGGAAACAAAGATCCGAGGTTCGTCTCGGCGTATTTACGTCGAGGGGAAGATTGGGCGGCGGGGGTTTCTTCATAACCCCCCCTGTCGAGATCGTCGCGCCGGCGAGGACTGAACATCCTCCCGGCGCCGTTTGTTTTTAGATTTTTTATTGATACAATTAAGCTATGATAATTTCTGATGTTGTTTTGATACGCATTTTAATTTGTGTTTTAGCTTTTATTGGCTTTCTTATTTCTAAGCATATTCATACTAAGAAGAAATCTCCTCAGCCTCTGGTGTGTCCAATGAAGATGAATTGTCACGCAGTGGTGCACAGTGATTATTCAAAGTTTATGGGTGTACCACTCGAAATTTTCGGCATGGTTTATTATGCTTTAGTTTCTTTAGCTTATTTTGTCTTAGTATTCAATCCTTCACCCTTGTCTTTGCCTGTATCTATTACTCTTATGGTCTTTGCATTAGGAGCCTTCCTTTTTTCTATTTATCTGACCTTAGTTCAGCTTTTGGTTTTAAAAGAAGGTTGTTTTTGGTGTTTTATTTCTGCTTTTATTTCTACTATTATTTTTGTCTTAGCCTTTTTTATTTACGATATAAGTGGAGCCATCCTCAACCTTGTAAAGTAAAAAGATTAGCATTTCTCTATTTTTTTTGCTAAAGTAGCAAAACATGGTGCCTATGGTGTAATGGTTAGCACCAGAGCTTGTGGAGCTCTTAGTCAGGGTTCGAATCCCTGTAGGCACCCATTATTTTTTGTGCATGTCTTCTTCGAGGTGAGAGACTTGCTTTTCTACTCTATCTAAAGAGTCTTTTAATCGTTTGATTTGCATTTCTTCGGTCTCTATTTCCGCCTCTTCTTTTTCAGAAAGTTTCTTTTCTCCTGATAAGCCAGATATGATGAGTCTATTTCCTATAAAAGCAGATACAAAAACTCCAGTCATGAGTAAGATTATTCCGCCTATCACGATGGAAGCTATAGAACCCAAACTCAAATCATCGGCAATGTGCCAGACACCTCTCCAAAATATGACCACACCAATACCTCCAATAAATGCATATAAAATAGGGTAGTGGCTCAATCTACCTCGGACTTTGTCTTCTAATTTATCGAAAAATTTAACTATTTTCTTGATTAACATGGTTTTTTGGTTCAAATAAACTTATACTTGTAATAATACAATAAATTGAGTATTTTTACTATATATGAATAGCGTTTGGGCCAATCAAAAATTGATAGAGGTTTTACAAAAGGGTGGGGTGGCGGTGATGCCTACAGACACTATTTATGGCATTGTCGGTCAAGCTTTAAACAAAGAGACCGTAGAAAAAATTTATGAACTAAAACACCGTGCCCCAGAAAAACCTTGTATTATACTAGTGAGTGATATAAGTGACTTAAATAAATTTTCAGTAAACTTATCTATCGAGCAACACAATGCTCTTAAAAATTATTGGCCTGGTCCAGTGTCGGTGATTGTGGATTGCATGAATGATGATTTGTCTTATTTGCATCGTGGTACCAATACTTTAGCCTTTCGTTTGCCAAAGGATGAGAATCTAAGATTGCTAATTTCTATTTCTGGTCCACTCATTGCTCCATCAGCAAATATTGAAGGGCAGTCATTTTCAGAAAATATACAAAAAGCCCAAGAATATTTTGGTG
>CAZFKY010000085.1:0-1888 GCA_964519485.1 uncultured Candidatus Saccharibacteria bacterium
ATTTATACACAACTTCAAAAGACTCATCCATCACTCGATACTCTCGATATTGGAGGAGGTTTCGGTGTACCTTATGAAAAGAAAAAGTTTTATACCGCTAAAGGTGTTTCTAGTAAAATTATTAAAGTTTTGAAAAATTTATCTGATAAGGCTGGTATAAAACACCCAAACCTTGCAGTGGAGTGGGGTCAGTATATAGTAGCTCCTTCTCAAATCACTATTTATAAAGTTATCTCTGAAAAGATGATACCAAAAGCAAATGCCAAGGCTTGGTATATCGTGGATGGATCTTTTATGAATGATCTCAAGGATACTTGGGCTATCCATCAAAAGTGGCACACTATACCAGCAAACAATATGCATGGGGCACTCAAGACTGTCTGGCTCGCTGGATCTACTTGTGATTCCGATGATAAATATACTGCTGGAGGAAATTATATTTTAATGCCAAAGCTTCATGAGGGTAAAGAGCAATTGGTAGCATTACTCGATACTGGGGCTTATCAAGACGCTCTTTCTTCTCACCACTGTCTGCTCTCAGCGCCGATGAAGCTCATAGTCCAAGATGGTACTGTAAAGATTGCTAGAAAGAGAGAGACTCCAGATTCTATCGGTAAACTTTTTGGTTGGAATGGAGACCATAAATAAGATGCAAAATACTTCTGCACAAAAATACTATTCTTTTATAATTGTTTTTGTATTTGCTCTTTTTCTTTTTGTTTTTTTTAAATCTCAACCCACTTCTAATATAGATATAAATTTTGTAAAAATTGGGGGAGTGGATGTAAGGGTGGAGCTAGCAATAGATAAAACTTCTCAAGAACGAGGTCTTTCAGGTAGAGAAAGTTTGGCAGTTAATACAGGCATGCTTTTTATGTTTAATAAACCTGATAAATATTATTTTTGGATGAAGGGCATGAATTTTCCGATCGATATCATTTGGATCAATGAGAATAATAAGATTGTATATATTAAAAGAGAAGCACAGCCAGAAAATTTCTTAGAGACTTATGGACCAGAAGAAAATTCTCTTTATGTATTAGAGGTTCCATCTGGCTTCTCTGATATGCATGGCCTAAAGACAGGCGATAGTGTTTTATTTTTAAAATAATACAAATGAAAACTCCGCCATTTCTGGCGGAGTTTTCATTTTTGTGTAGGTAACTATAAGCCGAATTCTGTTTCTCTTGCCGAAGCAAGAGCGATAATAATTTATCTAGCCCTGAAGTTGCCTTCGGGGTCAAGCGATTCTCAATGGCCGAAGCCAAAGCACGATCTTGCACAGGAGTAAGTATTTAGCCGTTTCACTCCGGATTTACCCGCCTAGGGCGGGCAGGCCGGCATCGTCACTGTTCGCAACTCCATGTCACCATGGGAGGGGATTACCCTATACTTTTCCAGACTAAACTGGTCTGTGTTCGGACTTTCCTCTACAAGGCTTATGCCATATAGTAATTATCCATTACCTACCCTTATATAGTACAACACTTGCTTTTTTTATTCAAGTATGCTATACTGTGGGTGTGAGAGTGTAAGGTAAAACTTGCATTATTCGTAAACAACGTATGTGCCGCAAAAGCCCCCGCAAGGGGGCTTTTGTTTTGCTTATTTATTCACCCTTCTGTATAATTATAAGTATGAAAAATATAAACTATAAAAAAGGTTTTACTTTGATAGAACTTTTGGTAGTGGTAGCTATTATTGGTATTTTGGCTTCCATTGTGATGGGCCAATTAAATAGTGCTCGTGCGAGAGCAGCCAATGTTGCAGTCAAAGCGAACTTGGCAAATTTACGCTCACAAGCGAATCTGATTTTCACTTCTGCTACACCAAATTCTTACAATGGTGTTTGCGCAGATGTTACTTTTGTAAACGCTCTTACTCAGGT
>CAZFKY010000086.1:0-1799 GCA_964519485.1 uncultured Candidatus Saccharibacteria bacterium
TATTTCTTTGTATAAAAGCTTACCTAGTGAATTTCCAGCAGATGTAGTTTTAGACAATAAAGATTTAGATTATTCTGGGGCAGTAAAATTACCAGATGGAAGATATCAAATTTATGTTTCTTACATTTCAGATCAGGGCGTAGCGGATGTTTTTGATTTATACAAGAAGTCTTTATATGAGAAAGGTTATAAGATTTACGATAAAACTGCCTCACTTTCTGCTAGGGTTATTTCAGTTGAGAAAGATTATAAAGAGGTCATCATCACAGTGCTCTCCAAGAGAGATAATAAAACATTAGTATCTTTTCAATATGAATATTAATTTATGATAAATCCTATGATGAAAAAAAATTTAAAAAATATACTAACAATAGCCCTTGTATTAATTTTTGTTTTTTCTTTCGGGTATAAGATAAACAAGGTCAGTGCTCAAAAGACTGATTGTGATAACAATCCAGAATGTAAGTTTACAGCTACTTGTGATTTGAATATTAGTAAATTTGCTAATAGTGTCGACATAGGTTGGGGTGCGAAAATGTCTCCACGAACCACAGATTATGACTATACACACTCTACTATGTCTATTACTTTTGAAAATGGTATAACTGTTTATCGAGATTCAGCGGTTGGCGACGGGGGTGCTGGTGGGGATGTATCTCTTTCTACTAATGGAGCAGCTAGAGGTGTTTATACTGTAGAGGTTACAGGTGATGTAATGGCTTATGGACAATATGGAGGAAATTGTTCCACAAGTAAAAGTTTCACAGTTAGTGCACCGGTGTGTGAAAATCCTGACGCTACAAACTTTGGCGGACCACTTCCTTGCGTAGTTCCACCACCTGCTTGCACTAGTACTGTTACATCTTTTACTGCCGACAACACAACGCCTGATTACAACACCCCTACTACTTTGAGGTTTAACATAAGTACTTCTACCTCAGCTTGTCCTTGGGTTATCACTACCTCTGGTGGTGCAAATCCGTCTCCAAGTGGCGGTAGTGGAACTAGTGGCACTTCTAATACCGGTAATTTGACTCAATCGCAGACTTACAGATTATCTTCCGGAAATGATGAGAGAGTTGTTACAGTTACACCTAAAACAGGCAACAGTAATATTGATCCAAACAATGACCAACCCGTAGATGGCATGTGTAATGCTAGTCATTACAACTGTCAGGCTGGAAGTTTGGGTGATACAGCAGAGTATTCTGATATGTATCAATGGTGGTGTAATGGTAAAAATGGTGGCTCAGATGTGCTCTGTTCTCAGTCTAAAATTTCTTCATCTGTAGATGGAGCTTGTTCATCACCTTTGTCACGTTACTCTTGTTCTGCTGGAAATTTAGGAACTACACAGGAGACCAGAGACCATTATGAGTGGTGGTGTAATGGTACTGGTGGTGGAAGTAATATTCTTTGTAATTTGCCAAAAGATTCTACTCGTATGTTAGGTTCGATCTCAGCAACTGATTGCACTATACCTGTAGGTGGTAGTAGCTGTTCTTCACATGTAAATTGGAACACTATTAATCCGGTAGCGGTTTCAGTGGTTAGTGCTTCTGGCATGGATGATGTTGTTGCTAATAGTGGTTTTCAGTTTATGAATGTACCAGCTGGAGGTAGAACTTTTTATTTGAAAAATGGTAGTACTCAATTGGACCAAGCAACTGCTATGAGTCGTTGTACTACAAACTCTGCTTGGGATGGAAGTATTTGTAAATCTACGGGTGGCGGCGGAGTAGACGGTGGCTGGAGTGATTGGAGTCCATGGAGTGCATGTAGTGTCACCCAATGTGGCC
>CAZFKY010000087.1:0-1761 GCA_964519485.1 uncultured Candidatus Saccharibacteria bacterium
ACCCGTCCCGCCCATGCCGGTTCCGGTTGTTCCGCCGGCACCGCGTCCGGTTGTCGTGACCACCATCCGTCGCTTCGGTCCGTTCCAGACCATCACGGTCTCGGATCGGCAGGCTGACGGGTTTCACGTCGCTGGCGACGGTGTTCCGATTGGGGTGTTCACCAACCCCGGTCGGACGGAAGACGCAGGTGACGAAGGACACTACTTCGTCACCGAGGAGGTGAGGAACCAGTGATACAAATCGCGCTCAGCGATTCCTGAGCAAAGGTAAGATCAGGAGAGACGCCTAGAGATCTCTCGAAAAAAGCCAGCAACACCCGAAAGGATAATGTTCGCTGGCTTTTTAGTTTCTATTTTTTAAGCAAAAAACCACAAGCGTAGAGAATTTCTTTTCTTTTTATGTCTTTTCCAAGATTAGCATTCATTTTTCTTGTCGAGTTGCTGAGCTCTTCTTCTTCAAGAGGTATTTCTTCAACACTAGAAAAACCAAGCTGAAGAGCCATGTGTTTTATTTCGGAAGGAGTTACTATCTGATGTTCTAAAATTCTATTATTGTAAGTAACTGCACCACTCATATGGGTAGTCTTTGTGTAACCAAAAGAACTTATTATAATAAAACCACCTTTTTTGACCACTCTATGTGCTTCTCTGAGCAATTTATAAGCAAATAAATGGCAATCAGGATTTTCTAAAGTTGGGTAAAAATTTACTACATTAGCTGATACACATCCATCTATGGATTCATCTGGAAAAGGAAGTTTTAATATATCAGCTTGAAGGGGTGCTACTTTTATAGCATCTTGTCCTCTAGTGATGTTCCAAGTTTTTATGGTCTCATCTATAAGATCAACAGGTATTAATACTGCTCCTTTTTCCACTAGAGCTTCTTCGTAGTTGGTCTCAATAGCATTACGTCCAATTCTTACAATACCTGCACCAAGTTCTACTATTTTTTTACCTTTTAAGGGTCCTTCAGCTTCTAGGAGCTCTCTATATTTTTCAGGAGAAATATAATCAGCATGAGAGCGCGCGCCAGCCTCTATCATTTGTTTTAAATGAATAGTTGCTTCTTTTACTAAAGGATGTTCAAAATTTTCCATATTAAAAATTAAACAGTACATCCCAAGGAATACTCAGTATTAATATTAACAGGTAAAGTATTATGAATGTATTAGGTATGTCTTTTTCTATTTTGGAAAATGGTAAATAAATTTTCCTGTCTTTGCCTTTACCTAGTAAGTGCCACTCGGTGGTAAATAAAGTTACAGGGAGTTTTTGCTCTAAAGCATGGATGACTTTGAATTTTGCGCGGTTGAGCTGGTTGTAAGAATTTATAATTCTGTACCAAGAATAAGAAATACTGATGCCGACTAAGGGGATCATGGTAAAGATGATATTTCCATGTGGGAGATTCTTGGTCTCTGCATAGCCCAGGATACCGATGATGGCAGCATTGAGGCCGAGGAAGAATTCGTTTGATTTTTGGCTACGGTCGCTGGTGGAGTTGAACACGTGGAGGTATATACGATATTGCTCTAGGCAATAATCTGTATAAGTATCTTTATGATCTGTGATTTGGTAACCTTTTTGGTTGAAAAGTAAACCATCTACATCATCATTTCCCATAGCTTTATTATACTATCTTCCTCATCTTTTTGGCTAGTTTTGTGTTTATAGCATAATTTTTATATATTTTTTTGACTTAGCATTTTTTATAATGTATTATTTTTGCGTGCTTAATGGAGGTCAGTTGGCCTCCAA
>CAZFKY010000088.1:0-1741 GCA_964519485.1 uncultured Candidatus Saccharibacteria bacterium
ATAGTACCACCAATGGTGGTGTCGCAAGAGTATTCTGGCAGGTTCTAGCCCCAGTCCCTAACCAGTCTAGGTCACCAGGTACCAAAAACTTAATTGCTGACTGTCATGGTTGCGGATTAACCCGCACCAATGTTTACAAGGCTATTATAGCACTTCGCCCTGTCTCATTTCTAGGCACCTCGGTCTCATCGTCTTTAAGTAATATAAGAGTATTTTAGGAAAAATGAGACAAATGAGACACCTATTGCTTGTATCTCATATTAGAATATGCTAATATGTTTTTATGACTAGGAATAATATTTATAAAGCATTTTCAAACGAACAGCGTCTGAAACTTCTAAGGTGTTTATTTAAACCAAAAAATGTCACAGAGCTGCTTGATCATTGTCCGCTCACCCAATCAGCCCTGTCGCAACATTTAAAAGTACTTCGAGAAGCAGGAGTTGTTAAAACAGAAAAAGAAGGAAAAGAAGTTATATATAGTGTGGAAAATAAAAAGGTCACACAAATTACAAACTTATTATTAGATTTTAAATAAAACATATGGCAACAAAAAAAGTAATAGTATACTCAACTCCAACTTGTCCGTATTGTGTATATGCCAAGAATTTTTTTAAAGAAAAAGGAGTACAGTTTGAAGATGTAGATGTATCAAGAGACCGCACAAGAGCTATGGAGATGGTAGAAAAAAGTGGAAAAATGGGAGTACCTGTAATAGATATCGGCAGGAAGATTATCGTCGGATTTCAGCCTGCAATATTTGAAGAACTTATTACAAACTAGTGTCACTCTCTTTTATGGGCAAAACAACAAAACTTTCTGGTGCAGAATTTGTCAAAACATACACAAGTACTCCTAATGCAGTATTAGTTGATGTTCGTACTCAAAGTGAATTTGCTACAGGACATATTGATCAAGCTATAAATATTGATTTTGGAAATCCTTCATTTGCATCAGAAGTTAAAAATCTAGATACAACTAAAACATATTTTGTGTATTGCCGTTCAGGTAATAGATCGGAGCAAGCTGTGTCTATTATGAAATCAAATGGTATCAAGAATATATATGAGTTAAATGGAGGTATTATTTCAAATGTGGATACAGTAAAGCTTGTGGCAGTAAATAATGGTGAATCGGAGTATATAGTGGATGCTAGTGATATGATTGATGGCAATACTCTCACCTTCGGGACATATCAACGCGGACCTACGAATACATCTCGCCTCTAATCTTCTCCAACTCCGCCACGACGACAGGATCAGTGATTTTCTGAAAGCGAGGAAATTTCTTTCCGTCCTTTTCGACCTCTTCCATCCACATCTCGAGCGGACGGTTGTCGAAGCATGGGATTCCGAGCTCTTTCGAAGCCTTGTAGACCGAGGCCTCATACAAAGGACGGTAGACGAGAAAATGAGCCTCGCCTGAACGAACATCGTCTTCGGTATGGAAGCCGACACCCATCACTTCATAGGCGTAGTTGTTCACTGCACCGTTTGGATTGTGCTTGTAGTGGTAGTAGAAGCCGGGTTCCGGCACTCGTTGTGGCATTGGTAATGACATATGTTTCTCCTGTTTGGGTTCTTAGATAATTTTACCTCACATTCTGGCTTTCAGCTAGCAAGTTACCTACTTTTGAGGCGTCTCGGTCTATCACATGACTGCTGTCCATCTCGAGCTAGAACCGTGGCAGGTCAAGCCCTGCTTAGTCCGTTTGGCTTATTTTTAGCTTACCAAAGCAACG
>CAZFKY010000089.1:0-1732 GCA_964519485.1 uncultured Candidatus Saccharibacteria bacterium
TACTCTACCCCGCTATTTAGACGGATATATTACAATATTTTTTCGATTAAATCAAGAAGACCTTTTTATATGTAATTGAACTCAGTGAAAACTGCCTTGTACAAAGCCATGATTCTTTTCACTTCCCTTTCGGAAATAGAGAAGTCCACGCCTTCATGGGCAATAGCGTTTCGTACCCTATGAGCCTCCCATGCTTCATTTAAAGTAATAAAGTCACCTTTTTCTATATTCTTTAATCTCTCCCCCAGAGTATCCCCATAATCAGGAAATCTATCTTCAATCAAAGTATCGAGCATTATATCCGCCTCCAAAATAGCAATTCTCCACTCTGATGGATTGCCAGTGGCAATTTTTTCCTCTATTGCCTGCCACTTTTCTCTACCCCGAGGAACCTCCTCTTCAACCTCATCACTCACTACCCCACCAACCTCATAAAGCTTCTTGGCCTCTTTTTGTCTTACCTGGTACAACCTAATAAGCGAGTAGCAAATACCAAAAATAAAAAATAGAGACAGTAGCCTAGAGATAAATAAAAAATTTGAGACAAAGGCATTGTGAAGAAAATCATAATTAAAACCTCCAAAAAGAAGAGTAAGAATATTAGTTGTCACAGAAACAAGCCCGTTGTAAAAACTCTCATACCAAGAGTCCACACCGACAATATTTGAGCCACTAGTATTAAGCAGGTTATCACCGATAATTTCCATTACCTTTATTTTATATGATTATACATATTCACCCAAAAAAGTTTTGCCCAAAGAAAACAGAGTATCTTCATCTAGATAGTTGGCCATAAACTGCATTCCAATTGGTAATTTTTTACCGTCAACTTCACTAAACCCTGACGGCACAGAAATGGCTGGAATGCCAACTAGATTTGCTGTCACTGTGAATATGTCAGCAAGGTACATCGAGAGAGGATCATCAGCCTTCTCTCCCACTTTAAAAGCCGGTATAGGAGACGTCGGGGTCAAGATAACATCAACTTCTTTAAAAGCTTTCGCGAAATCTTCTTTAAGCAACCCTCGAACCAACTGGGCTTTGTTGTAATAGGCATCATAATATCCAGCGGAGAGAACGTATGTTCCAAGAAGGATTCTCCTTCTCACTTCTTTACCAAAACCTTCCCCACGACTCTTTAGATAATCCTCTAGAAGACTGCCGCCAGAAGCTCTCTCGCCATAACGCATACCGTCATACCTAGCCAAGTTAGTCGAACTTTCGGCCGGCATTATTATGTAATAAACCGCCAAGGAATACTTGATGTTTGGCAATTCTATTTCTTTTGTTTTAAAGCCCAAGTCTTCTAATTTTTTAATACTTTCCTTTAGATTTTTTGAAACCGATTCATCAAGCCCCTCTTTTAAGAAATGCCACGGGACACCAATTACAATATCTTTCTTTTCCTTTTTTACCCTTTTATTTGTCTTTATAGTCGTCGAATCAAGTACGTCTTCTCCCGCCATAAGATTAAAAAGTAATTCGCTATCACTTACAGTCCTAGTTATAGGCCCAGCTTGATCAAGTGACGAACCCATAGCCATAAGTCCAAATCTAGAAATAGAACCATATGTAGGTTTAAGACCAACTACCCCACAAAGTGAAGCTGGTTGTCTCACTGACCCCCCAGTATCTGTTCCAAGGGTAGCTATTGCGCCATCCATCGCAAGCGCACCGGCCGAACCACCAGATGATCCACCTGCAACGCGATTATCGTCATACGGATTTCTAG
>CAZFKY010000090.1:0-1695 GCA_964519485.1 uncultured Candidatus Saccharibacteria bacterium
TTCAGTAGAGCCGACTTTATTTATCAGGAGGTCATAATAGATGGCTTCATGGGGGATAAACATAAAAGCAAAATCTGTGGTGCCTTGTGAAGGTTGGACATATTTACTGGTCTCTACTATTCTATTTTTCAAATCATTCACAAATACAGTTTCAAGTTTCTTTTTCTCACTCGGATCTATGGCCTCTACCATTTTGTTGTAGTTCTCTAGAGAGAATTTTGAATCTATCGGTATGATTTTATCTTTCACAAATACTGCCGCGTCTACAATGGTGTCATCTGGAAAAGCGTATTGCATCTGATAGCTGCCAGGAGGGAGGACATTTTTCAAAACTGTTTCGAGATAGTATTCACCCAGGATTCCGCGCTGTTTAGGGTTTTTTAAAATATTTTCTAGGCTTTGGAGCTGGTCTGCAAAAGAGATGACTTGCTTGTTGGTCTCATCTAGTCTGGTCAGGCGCTCGGTAACATCGCGGATAATTTTGTTGGATTCACTAGAATGAAATTTTAAACTTTCGTTTACTTGCTTGTGGCTCTCGCCGATCTTGCTATCTACTGTCCTAGCTATCTCATTTAGCTGGGTCAGTATGAGCTGGAGGCCCACATCGTCTTTGCCACTTTCTTTTTTCTTGCCAAATAAAAAGTAGGCGAGTATGCCTCCTACCAATAGAGCTATAATAATCATCAAAATATTTTCCATGTCTTTTTATTTTACCATAAAACCCTATTCATTCACGAACGACAGGGTAAACGAAGAAAGCACACCGATGGATTGGTGTTCCTCGGTGCTTTAGATGCACACTGCAAGGGCTTTAGTAGCCCTTCACGATTCGCCTGAGCTTTTCCGCGTCCATGCGCATATTGCGCGCAATTTCGCGGATGGCCGTGGCTTCGCTCACACCACGGCGCGCTTGGCGGTTGCGTACTTGCGCATTGAGAGTCTCAATCTCATCAGGCGTTAGTGCCTTGTCGTCGCTCACAGTTCCTCCTGTTTAGACCAAATCCAAAGAGCGTATTTGTATACTTTGCCTTTAGAATGTGTTTTTGTCAAATGAGGTTTTATTTCCTTAAGTGGTGTTTGAGGGTGTAGATCCAGTCTTCATCTGGGCCGTCGCCATTGAGCTTTTGATTTAGGAGCCATTCTAAATAGCCACGGTCTATGGAGAGCACCTCTTCTATCTTTTTGCCAGAGTATTTTCCAAAATTAAATGTGCGGAGCAGAGAAGGATGAGAAGATATATCTATCATTTGTTCTATGGCTTCGTCTTTGGAGAGGTTTTCTTCTTCCATCATTTTTTTCAGTAGTCTTTCAAAAAGTTTTTCTAGCACCATCACATCACCTAGGGCATCGTGAGCAGTGGCTTCGATTTCTATATCGAGCAAGTATCGTAAATATTGTAGATTGTATCTATCGATTTTGCCTTCTTTGTCTAGGTGCCTTGCCACGCGCAAAGTGCAGATAAATTTATTTGGGTAAATATTTTCTTTTTCTATTATCATCAGGTCAAAGGTAGCATTGTGAGCAATCACTACCACATCTTTACTCTCAAAAAGTTTTTTTATTTTTTCCTGATCACCACTTTCCTTGAAACTTTTTTTGTCACTTACCATTTTGTTTGAGATATGGTGTACAGCAGAAGCCTCAGGTGGTATTTTTTTACCTGGGTTATATAAACCAGTGAAAGATTTGTCGTCC
>CAZFKY010000091.1:0-1593 GCA_964519485.1 uncultured Candidatus Saccharibacteria bacterium
AAGTACGTTTTCGTGTGGATGGAGTATTACACACATCATTGCTTTTACCAATTTCTTCTTATATGGGTATAGTAGCACGTATAAAAATTTTGGCTAAATTGCGTTTGGACGAAAAGAGGAAACCTCAAGATGGAGGCTTTTCTGCAAAAATAGATGGTAGAAAAATAGATTTTCGTGTATCTACTATGCCTTCTTATTATGGAGAAAAAATAGTAATGCGTATTTTGGATTCTGATAAAGGTGTAAAGCCACTTTCTGAATTAGATTTATCCCCTGAAAATCTAGCTTTAATTCGTGAAGCTATTAAAAGACCTTACGGTCTCATACTTATCACTGGGCCTACTGGTAGTGGAAAAACTACAACTTTATACTCAATGCTAAATGAAGTAGATCATGAAAGCGCTAATATAGTTTCTTTGGAAGACCCAGTAGAGTATCAGATGCAAGGAGTCAATCAGTCGCAAGTAATGCCGGAGATAGGGTATACTTTTGCATCTGGTTTGCGTTCTATATTGCGTCAGGACCCAAATGTGATCATGGTGGGAGAGATTCGAGATAAAGAAACAGCCGAGCTTGCTATCCAGGCAGCTCTTACTGGCCACCTTGTGCTTTCTACTTTGCATACTAACAATGCAGTAGGTGCTATACCCCGACTTATAGATATGGGTATTGATCCTTATTTGATTTCGCCTACTTTATTGCTTGTGGTTGCTCAGCGCCTGACTCATAGGATATGTCCTACCTCAAAAAAGCCACTTGATATGGATGATAGTATGAAGCAAATGATAGAGAAAGAGTTTGCAGATTTGCCAGAAGAATATAAATCTAAATTACCAATCCAAGATGCTAAGTTTACTGACGCTGTATCAAGTGCCGAGTGTCCTTCTGGTGTACGTGGCCGAGTAGCATGCTTTGAAATGTTTCGTATAGATAAAGAGATACAAAATATTATCTTAAAGAATCCTGTTGAAAGTGAGATTTATAAAGTTGCTCGTTCAAAGGGTATGATTACTATGCGCCAAGATGCTATTATAAAGAGTATAAAAGGTATGATTCCTTTTAGGGATGTATTTACTTTGTAAAATATGGAAAACAAAAAAACAATTTTTATAGTTGATGATGATATATTTTTACTAGATATGTATTCTTTAAAATTTGCTCAATCGGGTTTTACAGTAGAGACTTCTCTTGGGTCTATGAAAGCTTTAGAAAAGCTACGCACCGGTTTTAGCCCTGACATATTGCTTTTGGATATAGTTATGCCAGATATGGATGGATTTGAATTGATGGAAAAGATGAATGAAGAGCATTTATCACCAAACACATTACGCATAGTACTTTCCAATAGGGGTCAACAATCTGATATAATTCGTGGAGAGTCTTTGGGTGCAAAAGGTTATATAGTAAAAGCTAACAACACGCCTTCTGAGGTTGTAGCAAAGGTGGTAGAAATTATGAATAAAATAGTGTCTAAATAATATGGATTATAAAAAATTAATTGAAGATATCATCGGTTTGCTAATCAGTCAAAATGGTTCTGATATACATTTGTCTGCAGGCAGGAAGCCTTATGTGCGTGTCAGTGGGCAGTTG
>CAZFKY010000092.1:0-1572 GCA_964519485.1 uncultured Candidatus Saccharibacteria bacterium
GTTTTCCGTTCACCACATATAAAAAACATTGAAGTAAGTAATGCAGAGATCACCAGAGGTACTATCCGTATGATGGTGCCGGTAGTATTTGCCATCATAGCTATACCACTATGCTTCTTTTCTAAAATAGGCGCGCTAAGTTTGCTCACTGTAGCAATCTTGTTCAACTTTTCTCGCCTCACCACTCACCTATTCAGTAAGTTTATAAACTAGAATCTAGTTTTTTGGATTCCGCCCAAGCTAACTCATATATGGTTTTCATAGCATCAGATATTTCTTTACTCTGTATTATTATTCCTAATTTTTCTTTCCAGGAAGCTATCATAACCTTATCATCGTAAATATTTATTTCAGGTGAAAAATTAAACTTATCTTTAGGCACAAGCGCAGTTTCACGCATTTCAGACTGATCAAAACTCTTTCTTTCTCTTCCTGTGCCTGTATCTGGCACAATTGCACGGATAGCAATACCAGCCCCTGCTCTCCTTTTATAATATTCTGGAAAGTACCCTGGTAAACCATTGTGCATATTTTCGACGCTAGCATAAGCACGTATAGGTTCATGTGAGGTAAGTGTGTCTTCATAAACGTCTTTGAGCCCTTGCACACCTTCATAAAATCTTACCTTCGGCCTACCTGCCACGTTATGAAGTGATTTTATTTCTGGCATTATACTTTTTATTTTTTTTAATTGCTCAGTTTTTTCACTCATTTCTTTTTCTAAAAGAAAAATTATTTTATCTGGCGACTCAGCAATATATTCCTGCTTTGGCTCTTTACCAGAAATACTAGCCAAACCTTTGGTAACCAAGTTGTCTAAAATATCGTAGCCTGTAGTTCTGTTTAATCCTGCTTTTCTAGTAATTTGAGTCACGCTTCCACGCCCCAATTGAAGCAAAACCAAAAACACTTTTGCTTCGTTTTCTGAAAGGCCAATTTTGGTAAGTATTTCTTGTATTTTCCCCTCATCTAAAATAGCTGTATTGTCCATTTCTACATTATATTCCTTACCTATTTTTGTGTCAAGACTCTTCCACACTCTTTATTTTAACCTTGTTTTACAAGCTATTTTTGTATTTTTTGCTTGACAAATACTTTTAAAATGCTATACTACCCTTATGCATAAAAATTGTAAGACTTGTAATAAAGAATTCGAAATAAGAAAAGAAGATTATATTTTTTACGAACAAGTAAAGACGGTGCCCGCTGTCGACTGCCCAGATTGCCGTGCGATGAAGCGCCTAGCTTTTCGCAATGAAAGAACTTTCTACAAGAGAAATTGTGATATGTGTAAAAAAGATATGGTGTCTCTCTATTCTAAAGATAGCCCTTATACTATCTACTGTAACGAATGCTGGTGGAGTGATAAATGGGATCCAAAAGATTTTGCACAAAATTACGATCCAAATAAAACTTTCTTTGAACAATATGCATCTCTCCAAAAAAGAGTACCTAGATTATCTCTCATGAATCTAAATGCGGTGCGCACAGAGTATGCCAATGGCGCCTCAGACAACAAAGATTCTTATTTAATTTTTGCTGCAGAATACAATGAGGATTGTATGTACAGCC
>CAZFKY010000093.1:0-1550 GCA_964519485.1 uncultured Candidatus Saccharibacteria bacterium
TTTATTAAAAATACAATATTTTCCATTTTTTATTCCTACACAACCAAATAAATATTTTGACGAGTGACAATGTTGAGTATATCTAAGATCTTGGCTTTTAGGTGAAAAAAGCGAAAAACAATTATTTTGCGAATGATCAGCTACCACAGTCTCATAGCACAAAGATGATTCACCTGTTAGAGTAATATCCATACACTCCTTATCGTCCGCAGTATAATCTGTATATCTACAATTTTCTAAATCCTTAGCAACAAAAACATTTTTAGAATTTTTAGAAGTAGATAAATTGTCGCCAGTACAATTCACTGTACGTAATGTTGAGGCAAATTTATGTGGTTGGGTAAGTTTAAATTCTTCAAATTCTTTCCTTGCCCTTTCAACACCAGAAAAGGTATCGAGTTTGTAGCTAGCTAAAATCTTTTTATATTCTTCTTCACTATACTCCACATTTTTAAAAGCATATTTTTTATTTGTCGCTCCCACACACATAAAACATTCTACGCAATTTTTACAATAATAAAGGAAAGCGGATTCTATGCAGGCTTTAGAAAATTGTGAATATTTTAATCTATATGATTGACTAGATCTAAAAACTTCATAAATAAATTCATTCTTACTAATACAATTCATGCAATCCACCATATCCTTGCCTGCAAGAAGAAAAAAACTATACATAGAATTTTCTGTATGCCAACCAGAAAAACACATATAAACATTTTTTGAGAACCACCAATCGTGAGTATATTCGCAATTTTTACTAGCTATACCATCATCATTGACCACTGCCATATGTGGCACCCTCTTCATGAGTTCATTGTATTGTTCAAAAAATGGTCGAGAGAAATCATAGTCCACTCCATAGCTTTTCGGATCCCATTTATCACTCCACCAACATTTATTACAATAGACAGTGATGCCAGAATCCGGAGCATAAAGAGAAACCACACCCTTATCGCAAAGTTCACACTTGCGATTGTAAAGAGACATATTATTCCTCCAAGCCCAGCGACGTTGTCTACGGCAATCAGGGCAAAAAGTCGGAGTTGGCAACTTCATTTTTTCATAAAAACCAAAGTCATTCGGCTCGATCGTAAAGTCATTCTTGCAGTTCTGACATATTTTATTTTGAGCCTCCATTTAAGGTATTCTAGCACAAATTTTTTTGATAAAAAGGGTAAAATGTGTTACTGTTTTTAAGTGCAAAAATACACCTTAAAACCTATTTTTATATTAATTTTGCTATTTGGTATGAGTCATGCTGCCACAGCAGATGCTTCCCTTTCCACTAAAACACCCGAGCAAATAAAGGCTGAGAAAAAGATTTATCTTCTCGGTCAATTTGACCCATCTAAGAGAAAAGATTTCTCTCTAATCTCAAAAAAGTACCTTGTCGGTGGTGGTAATATGTATTTGAGAAAAGAAGCTTACACAGCTTTTATAAAAATGCGTACTGCCGCCCTCAAAGACAAAGTTACCCTCAATATCGCTTCCGCTACTCGCAACTTTGATTATCAAAAAGGTCTATGGGAGAAAAAGTGGAACGGCATCAC
>CAZFKY010000094.1:0-1547 GCA_964519485.1 uncultured Candidatus Saccharibacteria bacterium
TATAAGGTTTTTAACTTAATCATCTCTAAATATTATAAAAGAAGCTAAAGAAAAGCATTTTCTCTTTTGTTTTTCTTTAACTTTTTTGTTTTATTTGGGAAAAAATAAATATGCAAAAAGAGGCTCGTCCAAAGAAGCATTTTGGGAGGTATAAAAAACCTCTCGTGCCGTTTCCAAATTTGATCGAATCACAGGTCAAAAGTTTTCAATGGTTAGTCGAGACAGGAATAGGGGAAGTATTCAAAGAATTTTCTCCGATTGCTGATTACTCTGGTAAAAAGTTTCAACTAGAGTTTACTTCTTTCTCACTTTCAGAATCAAAATCTGATGAGAATGATTCTAAGGTCAACAAGCTTTCCTTCCAAGGACAGCTCAAAGCGCGTGTAAAATTGACCAATAAAATATTAGGTACAGTAAAGGAGCAAGAGATTTTTATGTCTGAGCTTCCACTCATGACCCCACACGGTACATTTATCATCAATGGTGTGGAGCGTGTGATCGTGCCTCAATTGGCCCGATCTTTCGGAGTATTTTTCACAGAATCTGAAAGTAAAGGCAAGAGATTTTTTGGTGCAAAGATAATTCCTGCTCGTGGTGTATGGATAGAAATCGAGTCCGAGGCAGATGGTGGTATATACATAAGAATAGATAAAAAGAGAAAATTCCCAGCTACAGCATTACTACGTGCTATGGGCTATGAGAATAATGAGGCTATCATGAGTGCTATAAACAAGAACTCTGTAGAGGCTCTCAAGATTTCACTCACTAAAGATGGTATCAAGACCTTGGCTGATTCATATGTAGAAATATACAAGAGACTCCGTGATGGAGATATGGCTACAGCTGAAAACGCAAAGGAATTTATAGATTCTTTATTTACTGCTGAGCGTTATGACCTCTCACCAGTAGGACGCTTCCGCTTCAATCAACGCTTCGGTAAAGATATGAGTGAAAAGGAGATGGCTCGTCGCACTATTTCTAAAGACGACTTACTCACTGTCATTGAGCACGTAATTCACCTCAACAATACTCCAGGTTCAAAATCTGATGATATTGATCACTTGGGTCAACGCCGTGTGCGCTTTGTAGGAGAAATTCTCCAGCAAAAGATTCGTACTGGTATGATGCAAATCAAGAGAAATATCCAAGACCGTATGTCTATCATCGATGCGGATACAGCTCTACCTATACACATCATCAATCAGCGCCCACTCCAAGCTCGTATTAAAGAATTCTTTACTACCAACCAGCTTTCACAATTCATGAACCAAGAAAATGTCCTCGCTGAAACCGAGCACATTCGTCTTCTTTCAGCTCTCGGTCCTGGTGGTCTTACTCGTGAGCGCGCGGGCCTAGAAGTACGTGACGTGCATCCTTCTCACTACGGTCGCGTATGTCCTATTCATACCCCTGAAGGTCCAAACATCGGTCTTATTCTTCACCTTTCTACTTATGCAAAGATCAACGAGTTCGGTATTATTGAGACTCCTTATGTAAAAGTAAAAAACGGCAAGATTACAGGTGAGATCGTGTACTTGAACGCTCTC
>CAZFKY010000095.1:0-1517 GCA_964519485.1 uncultured Candidatus Saccharibacteria bacterium
GTACCTTCCATGTTGTAGCCAATTGTCTCACCTCCCAATGCAATTCCAGAAAATGGTAAATCGCATATAAATTTTGCAGATTCTCTTCTTAGTTCCCTATTCATTGCACCTTGAATAATTCCAAAAAGCGCTTGAGTTTTCCCATTTGAGGATTCATTTTTGTTATTCTGCCATTGTTTCAAAGATCTTTCAGCCCATTTATGTGTTCTACTTAAGGCTTCGCGTGCATATGTTTCACTTGCTTTGTCTGGAGTACATTCATCAAAAGCCATAATAATGTCCGCACCTAAATTTTTCTGAATGTTCATGGTGATTTCTGGAGTAAATCTATGTGTCGAACCGTCCAAGTGAGATTTAAAAGTGACACCGTCTTCGTCAATTTTCACCAAAGATTGTCCATTGTTTCCCTGACCCAGAGAAAAAACCTGAAATCCACCACTGTCAGTTAACATTGGCTTATTCCAGTTCATGTATTCTGCCACTCCGCCCATTTTTGCCACATGCTCATCTCCGGGACGCAGGTAGAGGTGGTAGGTATTTGCCAAAATTATCTCTGCCTTTGTTGATTCTATGTCCTTACTGTCCAGTGCTTTTACTGTGGCTGCGGTCCCAACTGGCATAAAGACAGGTGTGTTCACCTCACCCCTGTCAGTGGTTATAACTCCAGTTTTATCTTTATTCCTTTTAAATTCAAACATGGAGCCGAAGGTCGGACTCGAACCGACCGCCTGCTGTTTACGATACAGCCGCTCTACCTGATGAGCTACTTCGGCGAAAAATTACTACTCCCCGCCTGCATCGCTATGCGAAGCAAAGTGGGCAGATACCTGATGAACTACATCGGCATAGATATATTCTACCAAGACCTGCGTGTTAAAATACCCCATACTTTTAAAACTAAGGAGATGACGGTGACTCTAAACAGTACTTTTGTCGTTGAGATAGATACAAATGATCTCACAGGTTTATTAGTTCACGGTAAAGAAGTGAAGGCAAATATTCAAAAAAATAAAGAAACTGAGACATGCTATCTCAGTATGGTCACTTATCACTCGGTGTATGAAAACGGAATTCATGTTTTTAAAGCAAGAGTAAGAATGAACGGTGCAGAAGAGGTTCTTGGATTATTTACTCTAGAGCCAAATGGGACATCCTATTCTGGTTATGTAGATTTACCAGAACAGAAATTTATTTATGTGCACACAATATCTTATGGTAAGTAATAATTTCAAAAGAGCACCGAAAGGTGCTCGTTTTATACTTCTTTTTTAGGTATCCTAATTTTTATCCCTACGTATAACTTACTTGGGTTTTTGCCTATTATTAACTTGTTTTCTTTGTAAATTTTAGACCATTGGTAACCATCTCCATAAGCTCGAACAGAGATTGACCACAAGGAGTCACCTCTTTGTGTGGTGTATGCATCAAAATCAATCGCTTCTTTATCCTTATCAAGATGTTCTACGGTTTTTAAGTCTAGTTTTTTTGCAAGTTTCATCACAGTCACCTTCTTTGCT